>NZ_FOBK01000009.1:0-158273 GCF_900109815.1 Acinetobacter sp. DSM 11652 | reverse complement strand
ACAAAGCCAGTGACCATACGTAAAGACAGACGAAATAAGGATTTAATCATTAAGCAGCATTGGATGGCTGCGTCGGAGTAAGTTTTATTTCGTCCTTGTTTGCCTTTTGATAGAGCATACCATTGCGTAGTAGGATCAAACCAAATGGCAATATTTCCGCGATTAATGAGTGCTCGGTTATATGCGGGCCAATTGGTTGTGCTGTAGATTTTGTGTGTAGGCTTCTTCATTTGAAAATTATATGGCTGAAGAAGCCCTTAAGAATAGCTTTGTGCAACAAAGCCAATTTAAATTAGGAAATTAGAATCTCATTAAAAATTTAAGCTGTGCATCTAAATGAAAAAGATTCACTTGCATCGCGGATTTTACCATCAGTGCCTTCACTTACAGCTTTAGGATCAGCTTTTTTTCTAACGAAATTAATACCTTCACCATGTTTTGCATTATCTCCACCCTGGGGTAAAGAGCTTCTTACAACTTTATATTCGCCAGAATTAGGACCTTTAGGATTCTTAATTTCTGAATTTTTGTAATAATTTGCATCATACCAATCAAACATCCATTCTTTATTATTGGTGACCATATCATAGAAGCCTAAAGGGTTAGGTGGAGTTTCTCCTAATACAGGCAAGTGACTAAAGTTATGATATCTATATTTCTCACCAATTTCTCTATATTGAGAAAAGCTGAAAACATTAACTCCATTTTCTATATTGCCATTGTTGGTTGCATAGGCAACATATTGCCCTTTATTACGAGCTGCATATTCCCATTGTGCCTCAGTTGGCAAATTCATTTTTTTCCCTATTTGTTTACCTAACCATATACAATAATTTTGACTTTGTTGCCAATTGGCACCAGCTGGCAATTTATCGAATACTGCTTTAGGATAATCGTCTAAATATTCTGGATGAGTAATGTTATTTGCATCTAGATAAATTAAAAAATCAGCTAATGTAATTTTATTATTAGTCATTTCAAATGAATCAAGTATTACCTTGTGAGGAGGCTTATTATCATCATCAGGAGTAAAAGGTAGTTTTTGTTCGTGAGGATCTAAAGTATTTCCTTTTGGATTTTTTAAAGCTGCACTATTTGGAACAGTTTTTTCAAGTTCAGGAGTAACAAGTCCGAAGTCTCCCATGAGATATTCGCCACCTTCAACAAAAATCATATTCTTTTTAGTTTTTTCAACTAGCTGATCAATTCTCTTTTGTAAAACAGGGTCTTGTTTAGAACTTACAGAATGTTTTGATGTTGGCTCTGAAATTGCTGATTCAGTCTTAGATTTTGCACAAGCAGTTAGAGCAAGAATAGAACATAAAAGAGCAACTAAATTTTGTTTCATTATTTTAATTATTCGGCAAATTAAATAAGTTATAAGCATCATCATAATAAAATGACATTAATGGATAAAGTTTGGTTTTGTAATATTATGGAGTGAAATTTACTGCGCTTTTAGTTTATATTTTCTGAAAGTTAAATTGAAAAATAGATCAGTTAAAAAAAGCCCTTACGGGCTTTTTTGTTTAAGGCAATTGCTGAATCGGACTTCCACCCAAAGCTTGCAGTAACGTCACATAAGCATTGTACTGAGTCTGTTTGGCTTGAACCAAACTTAAACGCGCTTCACGTGTCGTGCGTTGAGCATCGATCAAATTCTTAAGTGCAATTGCACCATTTTTATAACGCACTTGCGTGAGTTGTTCCGTTTTCTCAGCGAGTTTAACATTACGTTCTTGTAAAGCGACTTGTTTGTCTATTTCATTGCGTGCGGATAACGCATTTTCAACATCGGCAAAAGCTTTGTATAGGGTCTGACGGTATTGAATAATTGACTTTTCATAATCCAATTCGTTCACACGTAAATCACGTTTCATATCATTCCATTGCAAGAAGGGTAGTGTAAGACCCGCACCCAATATTGCAGCAGGATTAGACAGCACATTACTCAGCGAAGTGCTTGAGCCTCCAGTAGTTATACTACCCGTTAAATTAATCGAAGGGTAATAACTGGCTTTATTCGCATCTTTATTGGCAAGTGCTTTGCGTAAACGTAACTCGGCTGCGTGCAAATCAGGACGCCGCGATAAAAGCTCAGCTGGTAAGCCCGATTGAATTTGCGGTAGGGCAGAAAGTGGTAAGCGCTGTGGCTCCGAGATATTCAACTGTTGCACAGGTTGATTGAGCAATACCGCAAGAGCAGTTCGAGTTTCAACTTTTTGCTGTTCGATCTGGCTTAACGTAGCTTTTTGACTTTGAACAGCTTGTTCAGCTGAGGTTAAATCAAGACCTGATACCGCCCCAGCTCGATACTGTGTTTGCACTAATTCATAAGTTTTCTGCGTACTCGCCAAATTTTGTTGAGCCACAGATAGGCGTTCATTAAGATATCCCAATTGCCAATACAATTGTGCAGTTGTTGCAATCAGGCTTTGTGCAGTGGCTTGTAAATCTTGCTCAGTCGCAAGCGCTTCCCATCGAGATGCTTCAGTTTGATTGGCCAATTTACCGAATAAATCCAGCTCATAGCTTAAGCCAGGATAGTTCAGTGAAATACCATTTGAAGAATCACCATCACCATCTAAACTAAAACGATGACCGACCGATGCACCTGCATTGCCAATACGCACACCTTGCTGACTTTCAGATTGCTTGGCTTGAAGGCGTGCTTGTTGCAAATTAATCCCAGCAACAGCTAAATCAGTATTACGGGCAATCACTTGTTCAACCAATTGGTTGAGCTGTGCATCACCAAATAATGTCCACCATTGATCATGAAAAGCCTGTTGGTGGATATTTTGGCTGTGTTGTTGGCTGTTTTGAAAGCCCTGTGGAATATCGGCTGCAGGAGCTTGATAAGGCGTTTTCACTACAGCCGCACAGCCGACTAAAGAGCCTGTTAATGCTAAGGTCATGAACAGTTTATGAAGTTGATTACGCATAGTTATACCTTATTATTCTCTTGACAGTGCATCGACAGGATTTAAACGAGCAGCATTTCGTGCTGGGATAAAACCGAATACGATCCCGATTAAACTTGAACAAACGAATGCAGCTATTATTGATGTGGTTGAATACGCCATTTGGAACGTGCCACCAGCAAAGTGTGTAATCAGCTGACCAATTCCCAGTGATAATAACACCCCAAGGATACCGCCTAAAATACACACTAATACGGCTTCAATCAGGAATTGTTGCAAAATATCGCTTTGTCGAGCACCCACGGCCATTCGCACACCAATTTCTTGCGTTCGTTCAGTGACAGACACCAACATAATGTTCATGACACCGATACCACCAACGACTAAAGAAATCACAGCAATCGCAGAAATGAGTAAAGTCATTGTAGCGGTAGTTTGCTGGATGGTTTCACGAATACTGTCCGCATTTTGAGTGAACACGTCTTGCGCCCCGTGGCGTTGAACGAGTAAATTCAAGATTGCATTTTCAGCAGCAGTGCTTGAATATTCATCTTTTACACGAACGATGATGCTTCTCACATTCGACTGTCCAAGCATTCGACTCATGACGGTTGAGTAAGGGAGATAGACATTAAGACTATCTGAATTACCCATTGCACCTTGTTGAGCATCTACGATACCAATAATACGACTAGGTACACTGCCCAATAGAATTACTTGACCAATAGGATCCGTACCATCGCTAAAGAATGTCTTTTGGGTATTGGTATCAATCACAACATCTTGGGCTTGTTCAGTAACACTATGTTTGTCAAATGGTTGACCTGATTTAAACGTTAAACCACGCACATAGAAAAAGTCTTCACTCACGCCATTGACTGTCGTGGATGCCTCTACATCTTTATATCTTCCCGTGACAGAACTATTGACTGAAGGACTTACACCATCTACGTAAGGCTGTTCCGCTAATGCATCAGCATCAGCAGGGATTAAGGTCTTGGCCTGAGAAGATCGGGAGTTATCACCAAAACCACGTCCTTGGTAGACCGTAATGGTATTGGTCCCCAAACTACTAATATTTTCTAAAATTTGTTTTTGTGATCCATTACCAAGTGCGACAACCGAAACGACAGATGCGATCCCGATAATGATTCCGAGCATAGTCAAAAAAGTACGCATTCGATGAGCATTCATGGCCAGAAGTGCCATGCGGAAAGCTTCACCTAAACGGTCTAAAGCTGAACGCCAAGACGATGTTTTCTTTTGCTCAGCACGAATCAATTCTTCACGTTCAAAGCCATCATCAATCTCAGGAACATTGGGTTCATCTGAAATAATATTACCGTCTGAAATCTCAATAATACGAGTCGCATTTTTGGCAACATTGTGATCATGAGTAACGAGAATGATGGTATGACCTTTGGCATTCAGTTCGCGTAAAATACGCATCACTTCAATACCGCTTTTTTTATCTAATGCACCTGTAGGCTCATCGGCGAGAATAACATCACCGCCATTCATCAACGCGCGAGCAATCGAAACACGCTGTTGCTGACCGCCCGAAAGTTGGCTCGGGCGGTTTTGGGTTTTTTCACCTAGACCTAAATCGGACAAAAGCTGAACTGCACGATCATGGCGTTCAGAAGCATCAGCACCGGCATAGATCGCAGGGACTTCGACGTTACCAGCTGCATTTAAGTCACCAAGTAAATGGTAGCGCTGGAAGATGAATCCGAAATATTCACGGCGTAATTGAGCAAGTTCATCAGGTTCTAGCTCACGTGTTTCGCGGCCCTTAACCTTGTAGCTACCATTGGTCGGTTTATCTAAACATCCTAAGATGTTCATCAGTGTTGATTTTCCTGAGCCTGATTGACCTACAATGGCAACCAATTCTCCAGGATAAATCTCAAGATTTACCCCTTTTAGAATTTGCACAGTAGATTCACCAGCAGGGAATTCACGGGTCAGGTTTTTGACCTCGAGTAGAGGTGTTCTGGTCTGACTCATAATTACATTCTCATTGGGCCAGCGCCACCACGTGCGCCACGTTTAGCTGAGTCATTTGATGAGTCAGAGCCATCAGCGATCACCACCTTATCGCCTAATTTTAAACCGCGTAAAACTTGCGCTGTTGCACGGTTATTTAGACCGATAAGAACAGGGGTCGGTTTGGCTGTGCCATCTGCTTGAAGTACGCGTACCATAGCCATGGAAGCTTTACCTTGATCGACTAATGCCTTTTCCTCAGCGGTTAATTCTAAACGCTTAGGACGATCAGCTGATGAACGTTCGGCACGCCCTTCACCACGAGCTTGTTCATTGCGTTCTTGGGCATTTGAACCCGCATTTGCACCACGCTGGCGAGCAGGACGATTAGAGCTTTGAACAGCAGAAGATGGAATAGTCAGTGCATTCTTTACTTCATCTAACACGATATAAACTTGTGCAGTCATATCAATACGCAATTTCCCATCTTCATTAGGAACATCGAATAGAGCGTTGTAATACACAGCTGTACTTGATGAAGATGAATTTGAGTTGTTGGTTTCTGTATTAATTGAGTTAGGTGCAGGTTCAACTTGACGCAGTGTTGCGTAATGCTTTTTCTCGCTATTACCTAAAGTAGTGAAATAAACAGTTTGACCTTCCTCAACACGCATAACATCTGCTTCAGAAATTTCAGCCTTAACCGTCATGGTGTCAAGTTTTGCTAATTTCACGATGGTTGGCGCGCTTTGATTCGCGTTCACTGTTTGACCTTCTTCAGTCACAATTGCCACAATTGTGCCATCCATCGGAGCAACGATACGGGTATAGCCTAAATCTTCTTTAGTCGTCGCCAGTGATAAACGAGATTGCTCGATTTGAGCATTCATCGCGACGATATCGGCTTGAGCAGTTTTATAACTTGCTAATGCGGACTCATATTCGGCACGAGAAGTTGCATCTTGGGCATACATGGCTTTTTGGCGATTATATTCCGCCTCAACTTTAGTCAGATTTGCTTGTTTGACTGCCAATTGAGCCAACTGATTTTTAATGCTGGCTTCAGCTGTTTTTAGATCATTTTCCTGACGAACGGAGTCGATTTGAGCAATCAGTTGATCTTGTTTGACTTGGTCGCCCAATTGCACATACATTTTTTTCACCTGACCTGAAACCTGTGCACCAACGCTAACCATTTTGGTCGCTTCTAATACACCTGTTGCAAGGACAGAGTTTTCAATATCACCACGTGTCACTTCAGCGGTAATCAACTGAGGTTGCTCATCTTTAGGTTTAAAGAAATGCCAAGCTAAAGCGATAGCTGCAATCGCAATGATCGCGATGATAATCAATTTCGTTGGTTTTATTTTTTGCATGGCGATATTGAAAAATGACAGAAATTGAGAGAATTATAATGATGAAATAAGGATAAAAAGTGTATTTTTCTTAAATAAAATCAATAATCATTCTTATATTTATAAATAAACCTTGCTGGTTAACTAAGCAAACAAGGTTTTTCCACATAATTCAGCAATCGCTTGTTGTATGAGGTGTTCTGGATTTTCAATATTTTTGCCTTTGATGGCAGCATCGATTCTTAATAGCAACTGTGGCCATGTGAGAAATTGCTTGGGATTAAGACGTCTCAAGGCTTGTTGGTAAAGACTGACTTTGGTTTTCCAAATGCCGAGTTGTAATGCATTTTGTGGTTGCTCAAAGAGTTGCATTAATAAGCGCATTTCTTTGCTTACCGTCCATAAGACCAAACTATGTGGTTCGCCAGCTTCGACTAAATATTGATATATTTTAATCGCTTGGCTTAGGTTGCCTGAAATCAATGCATCGCTTAAATCAAAAGTGGTATAGCGTGATTGATCTTGTAAGCATTCGAGCAAATGTTGCATTTCAAGATGCTGTACATCAGGGAATGTGTCTGCAAGACGCATTAAGCTGTTTTTGGCAGCCAATAAATTATGTTCATGGTGGACTTCGAGCCATTGCCATGCATCTTGACTCAGTTGAATTCCAATTTTATCAGCTTCTATGCTGAGTATGCGCTGACGATCTTGCGCATAGGTTGCTGTAAGGGGAACCACGACACCATTGGCTTCAATAGTCTGAAAAAACGCCGACTTTAAGCTGCTACTATCTTGCTTAGGCATAATGATCAACAACAAGTTGTGTTCATTATGCTGGATATAATGCTTGAGTAACTTTAACGCATTGGTATCTGGCTTAATGTTGCCATGGACCTCTATTGCGAGATTTTGTGAAAACAGCGAAAGGCTGTTGAGCGCGTTAAATACGTTTTTCCAATCAGCGACGCTTTGGATGTCATAGCGTTCTCTTTCCACGTGATTGATGAGCCAACTTTGACGGAAAGCATCTAAAAGATTTTGTTCAAGTAAAGGTTCTTGACCATGTAATACCCATGCACCACGTGCTTCGTTTACACGTTTTAATGCTTGTAGATAATCTAACTTCATTCTGAGTTACGGATTTTCAGAGGCAGTAGGTTCAAAAGTTTGTTGCACAGGTAACAGTACATTTGCTTCTGCTTTTGGCAGACGGTTTGCAGCAATTTGACGAGAGATCTGTTGAGCGACATCGTCAATTAAGATTTCACTGAGATATTTATTTTGTTGATCATCTGTGTTCACGGTTGCAACATTATATTGATATGTACGTGTCGCAGTTAAAGTTCGAGGTTTTGTTACCAAGTTACCTTGACGATCTTCGATTTGGAAAGTCACAGAAAGTCTAAGTAGAACTTCAATGAGTTTGCCGTTGAGCTCATGGCGAATTGGCTTATAGTCGATGATACGCAATACATATGCATCGTTGGAATTACTCAGTTGCACACCTGCAGCAGTAAGATAAACACTGAGTTTACGCTCTAAATCAGAAGTATTGGCAGGGAGTGCTAATTCAAGCTTTGTATAAGCCAGTGGCGTTGAAGTTGGATTGGTCCCTTTTAGATGAAATCCACAGCCGACCATAGTTGCGCTTAAGCCTAAAGTTAGAACAGCAATAGCTAAACGTTTGCTCAAATGCATGATAGATCCTCTGTGTATTTCCTGAGACGCAGGATAAATTTTCAATATTCTGATTGTATGTGCAAAGCCCGTTGACTGGCAACGGGCTTTGTTTGGGAATTGTGAAATCCTTATATTCCCCTCTTTTTAAAAGAGGTGAGAAGCAATGCTTCGCAAGGGAGATTAAATCCCTCCAAACCTCCCTTTCTTGCGCTTTGATCTAAAGCTGTGCTTTATATCTTACTCAGGGAGGCTTTAAGGTTCTTAAACCACCAAATTCACTAATTTATTCGGAACAACGATTTCTTTCTTGGTTGGACCTGTTAAGAATTGTTGTACTTCAGGCAATGCTTTTGCTTGCGCCAGAATGTCATCTTTCGATGCATCTACAGACACTTCAAGTTTGCCACGAAGCTTACCGTTCACTTGAACCACAATGGTTTGTGTATTACGTGTTAATGCAGATTCATCCACTTGAGGGAATAATGTTGCATTTAACTCGATACCAAACTGCGCCAATAACGTTTCACTTAAATGCGGTGCAAATGGTGCAAGCAAAGTTAAAAGCGTTGTAATAGATTCACGTGCAACAGCAACATCGTTGTCATCTTTCGCTTCAAACTTATTGTTCGCATTCAGAAGTTCCATCATCGCTGCAATCGCAGTGTTAAATGCATGACGACGTTCGATGTCATCACCCACTTTTTGGATGGTTTCGTGAGTCTTACGACGTAAGTCTTGAGCCGCAGTTGAAAGCGCAGCTTTATCAATCGCTGATGCAGTATTACCTTGTTCAAGGAAACCAGTTGCCAAGCGCCATACACGTTTTAAGAAGCGGTTTGCACCTTCCACACCTGCATCTGACCATTCAAGTGATTGATCAGGTGGTGCAGCGAACATCATAAATACACGTGCAGTATCTGCGCCGTATTGGTCAATAATAGATTGTGGGTCGATACCGTTATTTTTCGATTTCGACATTTTTTCTTGACCGCCAACGATAACGTCTTGACCATCACCTTTGTATTTTGCAGATGTGATACGACCTTTTTCATCACGCTCAAGTTCGATGTCAGCAGGGTTGAACCACGTTTTTTTACCTGATTCAGATTCGCGGTAATAGGTATCAGCAAGTACCATACCTTGCGTTAACAAGTTGGTGAATGGTTCGTTACCTTGTACTACACCTTCATCACGCATCAATTTGTGGAAGAAACGTGCATATAACAAATGCAGAATCGCGTGTTCAACACCACCGATGTATTGGTTTACAGGAAGCCAAGTTTGTCCCGCTTCAGGTTTAACCATACCACCAGTAAAGTCAGGCGATGCGTAACGCGCATAGTACCAAGATGATTCTACAAATGTATCAAGTGTATCTGTTTCACGACGTGCATCGCCGTTACAGCTTGGACATTTCGTTTCATAGAACTCAGGCATCTTGTTGAGAGGGTTACCTGAACCATCTGGTACAACGTCAGTTGGAAGTACAACAGGAAGTTGGTCTTCAGGTACTGGCACTTGACCACAGGTTGGACAGTTAATCATTGGAATAGGACAACCCCAATAACGCTGACGAGAAACACCCCAGTCACGTAAACGGAATTGAACTTTTACATTCGCAAGACCTTGAGGTTCAAGTTTTGCCAAGAATGCATCGAATGCGCCTTGGAAGTCTAAACCTTCAAATTCGCCTGAATTGACCAATTTACCTTCTTTTGAACCGTACCATTCTTGCCACTGAGTCGCATCAAAATCATTATCATCAGCGCCTTTCGCATCAATGACTTGCTTAATGGTTAAGCCGTATTTGTTAGCAAACTCGAAGTCACGTTCATCGTGTGATGGAACCGCCATCACTGCACCTGAACCGTAAGACATTAATACATAGTTTGCGATCCAAACAGGTACTTCTTCGCCTGTTACAGGGTGCTTAACTGACAAACCTGTTGCCATGCCTTTTTTCTCGGCAGTCGCAAGGTCGGCTTCTGCCACAGAACCCATACGGCATTCTTCAATAAATGCAGCTAATTCAGGGTTGTTCTCAGCCGCTTTAAGCGCCATCGGATGTTCTGCTGCAACTGCAACATACGTCACGCCCATTAAAGTATCAGCACGTGTAGTAAATACAGTTAAGCCATCTGCATAAATTTCAGGATTTGCTGATGGGAAGGTAATTTCCATACCCTGTGAGCGACCAATCCAGTTACGTTGCATCGTAAGGACTTGTTGTGGCCAACCGTCTTTGAGTGTGTCCAAATCGTCAAGTAATTCTTGCGCATAGTCGGTAATGCGGAAGTAGTACATTGGAATATCACGTTTTTCTACCAATGCACCTGAACGCCAACCACGACCATTTTCTACTTGTTCATTTGCAAGTACAGTTTGGTCTACAGGGTCCCAATTTACCGTTGAAAGCTTACGGTAGATTAAGCCTTTTTTATAAAGCTGAACGAATAACCATTGTTCCCAGCGATAATATTCTGGTGTACACGTTGCAAATTCACGATCCCAATCAACCGCAAGACCTAATTTTTTAAGCTGATTACGCATGTAATCGATATTTTCAAAGGTCCATTTTGCCGGTGCAACTTGGTGTGCAATCGCAGCATTTTCAGCAGGTAAACCAAACGCATCCCAACCCATAGGTTGTAATACAGTTTCACCTTTGAGACGGTGGAAGCGGCTGATCACGTCACCAATCGTGTAGTTACGTACATGACCCATATGCAGTTTGCCACTTGGGTAAGGGAACATCGAGAGGATATATCGACGTGGACCTTCTACAGTGTCGGCAACTTTAAAGGCTTTGCGAGATTCCCAGTCCTGTTGAACTTGGGGCTCAATCGCACTGGCTTGGTATTCAGAGTCAATGTGAGTAGTCATATACGTAATACAAGAGAACGGTTAAAAAATTTAGCGCACAGCATAGCGCAAAAAGCACTTAAAAGTGAATTTTACAGACTGAAAATGGATGCAAAACTTAAATTAAGATCAAAAAGACAAATTCACTCATTTGAAACTTGAGTTTCGCTTAATGGAGCAGCATTTGTGTTTTGTGACTCAGTATTTGATGTACCGTTTGTTTGCTGTTGCGTTGGTATCGTTTGAGTCTGTGAGGTTTGAGGAGCTTCGCTCTGGTTTGTATTGGTATTGACAGATGTTGTTGGTGCTTTCCAACCATACGTTTCAACTTTCCCTTTCTTTTTTGCTGATTTTGGTGGTGGGGTGGTGGTGTAGTGGGTTGAACCATTTTGATCGACCCATTTGTAATATTCTTTTGCCTGCACCATAGATGAACAAATAGAAACGAAAACGACCGTTGATGCTAAACAAGAAAGTTTTAAAGATGATGCTAGTGAATTCATGACTTCACCTATAAAGAAATAAGAGGGGAATGAGTTTTTTTACACGTTTATATCGCAGTATTTTGCGAGAAACTGATGAAGATTAATTGGTTTTATTTTAATCAAAAAAATCATTTTGCGTGGAAATTGTTTTTTATAAATATTAAAAATAAGTGTTTGAAATTTTTTTTATAAATCATCCAACCAAAAGTTATCGTTTGAAAAATAATCGGTTGGTAAATAAACAATAAAAAGGTTTCGGCAAACCTTGACTTTGGTCGTGAAAAAACTAAAAATGCTGCTCTAGTTTTATATGTTTTGTTCGATCACCCTTCGAATAAATATCATAGCTTGCAATAACGTTGCCTCTAAGCCGAGACAATGAAATAGCAGAAATATGTTTATCCCAACATGTTGAATATGCAGTCGCAACTCAAACGGTTGCGATCGAAAAATTTTATTATTGCAGCAAAAACGATGAAATATGTGTGCTATAACAGTGCATACAAACGAATGAATGAAACACGACTTATGTCTCCCATAAACGTCGTGGAAATAAGATTAGGGTGAATACGTTGGAACTTTTATCTGGTGGTGAAATGCTTGTTCGCGCATTGGCGGACGAAGGCGTTGAACATGTTTTTGGATATCCAGGCGGCGCAGTTTTACACATTTACGACGCGCTATTCAAACAAGACAAAATTAATCATTACCTCGTGCGTCATGAGCAAGCTGCTGGTCATATGGCAGATGCATACTCGCGCGTAACAGGTAAGACAGGTGTTGTACTTGTGACTTCGGGTCCAGGTGCGACTAACACTGTGACACCAATTGCGACAGCTTACATGGACTCAATCCCAATGGTGATTTTGTCTGGTCAGGTTGCAAGCCATTTGATTGGTGAAGATGCATTCCAAGAAACGGATATGGTTGGTATTTCTCGTCCAATCGTGAAACACAGTTTCCAAGTGCGTCATGCGAGTGAAATTCCAGCGGTTATTAAAAAAGCTTTCTATATCGCGTCATCAGGTCGTCCAGGTCCTGTGGTTGTTGATATTCCAAAAGATGCAACAAACCCTGCTGAAAAATTTGCATACGAATACCCTGAAAAAGTAAAAATGCGCTCTTACCAGCCACCACATCGTGGTCATACTGGTCAGATCCGCAAAGCTATTGATGAATTGATCAATGCTAAACGTCCTATTATTTATACGGGCGGTGGTGTTGTTCAAGGCAATGCATCACATTTATTGACTGAATTAGCACATCTATTGGGTTATCCAGTAACCAATACATTGATGGGGCTAGGTGCATTCCCTGGTAATGATCCTCAATTTATTGGTATGTTGGGTATGCATGGGACATATGAAGCGAACATGACCATGGGTCACGCTGATGTGATTCTATGTGTTGGTGCACGTTTCGATGACCGTGTAACCAATAATCCTGCAAAATTCTGTCCAAATGCGAAAGTGATTCACATTGATATCGATCCTGCGACGATTTCAAAAACAATCATGGCGCATATCCCAATCGTGGGTGCGGTAGAGCCAGTTCTTCAAGAAATGTTAGCGCAATTAAAACAGCTGAATATTTCTAAGCCGAACCCTGAAGCTATTGCGGATTGGTGGAAACAAATCAATGAGTGGCGTCAGGTTCATGGTTTGAAATATGAAAAACCAACTGACGGTACGATGAAACCTCAACAAGTTGTTCAAGCTTTAGATAAAGTAACGAACAGCCAAGCAATCATCACTTCTGACGTTGGTCAACATCAGATGTTTGGTGCGTTGTATTACAAATACACACGTCCACGTCAATGGATTAACTCAGGTGGCTTAGGCACGATGGGTGTTGGTCTTCCATATGCGATGGCGGCTAAGCTTGCATTCCCTGACCAACAAGTTGTTTGTATTACAGGTGAAGCATCCATTCAGATGTGTATCCAAGAGCTCTCAACATGTAAGCAATATGGCCTAAATGTTAAAATCTTGTGCTTAAACAACCGTGCTTTAGGTATGGTGAAGCAATGGCAAGATATGAATTATGAAGGTCGTCACTCAAGTTCATATGTTGAGTCATTGCCTGACTTTGCGAAGTTGATGGAAGCTTACGGACATGTAGGTATTCAAATTGATCATGCGGATGAGCTTGAATCGAAGCTTGCAGAAGCAATGGCGATTAATGATAAATGTGTATTCATCAACGTGATGGTTGACCGTACTGAGCATGTTTATCCGATGTTAATCGCGGGTCAATCTATGACAGATATGTGGTTATCTAAAGGGGAGCGCACAGCATGAGACATATCATCTCTGTTCTCATTGAGAACGAATCTGGCGCGCTTTCACGTTTAGTGGGTTTGTTCTCACAACGTGGTTATAACATTGAAACTTTGAACGTTGCGCCAACAGAAGACCCAACAATGTCTCGTTTGACATTGACGACTTATGGTGATGATCACAAGATTGAGCAAATCACAAAACAACTCAACAAACTTGTTGAAGTGGTTAAAGTGGTTGACCTTTCTGAAGGTTCACACATTGAACGTGAATTGATGTTAATCAAAGTAAAAGCTTTGGGTTCTGCGCGTGCTGAAATTAAACGCACAGCAGATATCTTCCGCGGACAAATCGTGGATGTAACACCAACGACTTACACGATTCAAATCGCGGGTACAACTGAGAAAATTGATGGTTTTATTGATGCGTTGGCAGAAAATACCATTCTTGAAGTTGTACGTTCAGGTGTGTCTGGTATCGCACGTGGCGAAAAAGTTTTAACAATCTAATTTTTTATTAACAAATTCTTCCCTCCTCCGAGAGGAGGGGGTTGGCGAACCACATTAACATTCGCTAATCAAACGGAAGCCAAAGCATTTTAGCGGAGACAGCAATGCAAATTTTTTATGATAAAGACTGCGACTTATCTATCATCCAATCTAAGAAAGTAGCAATCATTGGTTACGGTTCACAAGGTCACGCTCACGCGCTTAACCTTAAAGATTCTGGCGTTGACGTAACTGTTGGTTTACGTGCTGGTTCTGCTTCTTGGAAAAAAGCTGAAAATTCTGGTCTTAAAGTTGCTGAAGTTCCTGCTGCTGTAGCTCAAGCTGACGTAGTAATGATCTTGACTCCAGATGAATTCCAAGCTCAACTTTACCGTGATGTAATTGAGCCAAACATCAAGCAAGGTGCTACTCTTGCATTTGCTCATGGTTTCTCTGTTCTTTATAACCAAGTTGTTCCACGTGCTGACTTAGACGTAATCATGGTTGCTCCAAAAGCACCTGGTCACACTGTACGTTCTGAATACCAACGTGGTTCAGGTGTTCCTGATCTTATCGCGATTCACCAAGATGCTTCTGGTAATGCACGTAACCTTGCGCTTTCTTACGCTTCAGGTGTTGGTGGCGGTCGTACAGGTATTATCGAAACTTCTTTCCGTGAAGAAACTGAAACTGACCTTTTTGGTGAGCAAGCAGTTCTTTGTGGTGGTGCTGTTGAATTGGTTAAAATGGGCTTCGAAACTCTTGTTGAAGCTGGTTATGCGCCAGAAATGGCTTACTTCGAATGTCTACACGAACTTAAATTGATCGTTGACTTAATGTTCGAAGGCGGTATCGCGGACATGAACTACTCTGTATCTAACAATGCTGAGTACGGTGAATATGTAACTGGCGTTGAAGTAATCAACGAACAGTCTCGTGAAGCGATGCGTAATGCGCTTAAACGTATTCAATCTGGTGAATATGCGAAGATGTTCATCCAAGAAGGTGCGTTGAACTACCCATCTATGACTGCTCGTCGTCGTCAAAACGCTGCTCACGGTATCGAAGTAACTGGTGCTAAATTGCGTGCGATGATGCCTTGGATTCAAGCAAACAAAATCGTCGATAAAGAAAAGAACTAAGTTCTAATTTCTAAGTCAAAAAGCCCTTGTTTTTAACAGGGGCTTTTTTTATGAGACATAAAAAATAAAGCTAAATTATTTGACGTAAGCTTCGTGCCTCAAATAGATGAAATCAATGCTTTTCTTTCCTTGCACTTCACTCAGAACAGTGTTCTGAGTTTGCTCATACCCTGGATTCAAGCGAACAAAATCGTAGATAAAGAGAAAAACTAATTTTCTTATCTAGCTGATTTTTATGCTATAAAACCCTGCGAAAGCGGGGTTATTTTTATTGGATAAAAAAAATGATTTTATATAAATATGTGGGATTTGAGGCAGGTTTAAAAATATTAGAAACAAATACTTTGGGATTTTCACATCTAGAAGATTTTAATGATCCATTTGAAGCAACAGCTTTAGCGTTGGTGGAAGATAATGTTCCTATTTCTGTACAAACAGGAGCTATAAGAAATAGGTTGTCTAGAAAATATGCTATTTTATCATTAACTCGTGCACCTTTAAATCCACTTATGTGGTCTCACTATGCTGATAGCTATAAGGGGATGGTTATTGGTATAGATACAAAATTAGCGGGTTTAGATGATGCTAAAAACTTTTTAATTCCATCGAATAGAGGGGAGGTAATTTATTTAAATACTCCACCTAGACAATCTCATAACATTGATGCAGATACGTTAATGTCTATCGGTGATTGCTCTATTTTTAACTGGAATAACTTTGAAGAATTTCTAAAACATGCCTTTTTATATAAATCGTTGTGTTGGTCGTATGAGGAGGAGGTTCGCATAGTTAAAAATATAAGTGCTGCTCCTTTTGGTTATCATTTTTCAACAATCACTGAAGCATTAATTGATAATCAATATTGGAAAAGAGTACAGCTCCCTACTCGCCCCATCTATACATTGCAATTACCAAAAGAAGCTTTTGTAGAAGTCTATTTAGGGAAAAATACTTATATTGATCAATGTAGAAAGCAAGAAAAAACCAAACCAATCATAGATCATAAAGTTGAGAGGATTGAACAGTTAAAAATGATTTGTCAGCTAAGACAAATACCATTAAAGGGTGTAAGTGTGAACTTAGAAACTTGGGCTTTGCAAAGCCGAATAATTAGTTCGGATTAATTCTTAATTTTAGATGTCTATTTCTTATTTTTAAATTCTATTTTTTTTATATATCCCAAAAGCTAAATATAAAGTTAAGGTTCATATCTTATTTGGTGAAATTATTTTTATATTGCTAAACCCTATTTAGGCCATTTACTGATTAAATCCAGAAACTAATTTTCATAACCTCAAGATATTGATAATAAGTCACCGGTATTTTAGGAACTTTGAATTCTGAGACTTGTCTTTTTGTAATGCATTGAAAAAAAAGACGACAGGCATGATAAAAATAGTCATTAAAAAGTAACTCAATGACAGGTAGATTGAGTTGCAGTCGATAGAGGCTTAGCTAAACACAATAATTAGTATCTAACAAGAATACTTAATAACTCAAGGATTGAGGTTGGGAATGAAATTATCGTTTGTATGTTACTTATTGGCGATCTTGCCCATCTGTGGGTTGGCGCAACGAACAACTGATATCGAGCAAAAAAAACAAATAGTGATGCTGAGCTTGTCTTAGATAATGTTCGCGTATCAATGCAGCGATTATTAAGGTCAACAGACAACGAATATTTTTTGAGTCTTTATATGGATGTGCTTCATCCAAATGCAACGCTTACTTCCTTCAAAGACAACGTCACTATCCAATTAAAAGGGGAGCAAAAAGGCGATCAAGTTCTTTTTAAAGCAGAACAACCGAGTGATGATTCAAATGCAATTCAAGAGTTGAAAGGACAGCTTAACTATAAAACGAATGTATTTAAATCTACATTGGTCAATCATGCGGGTGTGATTCGAATAAAGAAATTCGAGCCTGCTTTTAAAGTAAAAAATATGTCTGATGTGAGTTTTAATTTCTATGGCATATCTAAAGCTAACCATCCTTTCAAACGATTTATGACACGTATCGAGGTGTTTGACAAAGCCAATCAAAAAAGCATGCAAATACTTGAAGGCTTTCAAGCGTTTCCCAATAGTATTGGCTATATGGATATTAACTTTGATGGATACTACGATGTGATTTTATCGGATCTGTCTCAAGATCGAACAGTTCAAGATAAACGTTTTATTTATTGGATGTATAACCCCAAAACACGACAATTTCAACGTTCTCCACAAATGGAAAAAATCGTAGGATTTCCGACATTGCATGGTGAAAAGCAACAGATCGATTTTTCTAATGGATAGGTTTATACAATTGTTGAAGGCAGTTTGAAACCAGTTGCAGTTAATGCTGAACAAGAAACTAAACAATTCGAAGATCGGACATCATCAGAATCCTCTGTAGCACTTCAAGGAGAAAACTTGGAAAAACGGATTGAAGAACCACCAGTTAACTCTGGTCAAGAGTAAGCGAATGAGCTAGGCAGCGATGTAAATCGTGTTCAAGAGCAAGAGCCTTAAAATGTGAAAATCTGAATGAGCCTTATGACAAGGCTGTCATGAAACCATCATCATATTGACATTATGTTCTTATAAATTTTAGGCATAGCATGAATAAAAGGTGTGATGATGGCACTCCTAAATTTACAAGTAACACAACAAAAAAAATTATTTGAATTATTGGACATTAAAAAAAATCCGTCATTTGAGGATTTTATTCTTCTTCCTGATGCTGATCAGCCTAAACGACATCCTCAATTAAAAATTGCCATTGTGACTGAGACATGGTCACCAGAGATTAATGGTGTTGCAAACTCACTGATGAATTTATGTCTGGGTTTGCAGAAGCGAGGTCATCAAATTTTGTTGATTCGTCCCCAACCCAAAGTGAAATGTAAACGGTTTAAACCTGATGCAGAGTGTTGGGTGCATGCTCAGGCGATTCCGAAATATCCCACCTTACAGTTCGGTTGGCCACAGTTTTCTAAAATCTCAAAAGCGGTTGAGGTATTTCAGCCAGATATTGTGCATATTGTGACAGAGGGGCCATTGGGATTTGCGAGTCTAATGGTAGCTAAGTCTCAGAATATTCCTGTTTCAAGTGGTTTTCACTCTGCCTTTCAAGAGTTTAGTCGATACTTTGATTTTCCTTTTCTCGTTAAACCTATCTCAAAATATTTAACATGGTTTCACAATAAGACAGACGTGACTTGTGTGCCAAGTTTAGATACACAGCATGCTTTAAAACAAATGGGAGTAAGCGGTGAGTTAAGGGTGGTGGGGAGAGGTGTTGATACCCAATTATTTAATCCGAATAAAAGATCGAAGTTATCGAGAGAGCAATGGACTGCAAATGAGCATACACGAGTGCTGATTTCCGTTGGTCGGTTGTCACCTGAAAAGGAAGTAGACCTTATTATTCGGACTTTTTTGAAAATGAAAGGTGAGGTTGAACATTATACTAAATTGGTCATTGTCGGAGATGGACCAGATCGAGTAAGGCTTGAAGCCCTTGCGAATCATCACCCTGATATTATTTTTATGGGAAGTTTGACTGGCGAAGACTTGGCTTGTGCATATGCCAGTGCAGATGTGTTTATCTTTCCAAGTCAAGTTGAAACCTTTGGAAATGTCGCGCTTGAAGCATTGGCAAGTGGCTTGCCTGTGGTGGCTTATGATTATGCATGTGCCAAACTGCATGTTGTGCACAATGAAACGGGATGGCTGATCCCTCTCGGTGATCTAGATATGTTCGAACGAGCAATGACAGCAACATTGAATCAACCCGATTTAAAAATAATGGGTGAGAAAGCGCATCTTGCAGTTGCTGCAACAGGATGGTTGAAACCTGTTATTGATTTTGAGCAAGCGTTATTTTTTGCTGTGCATCGTACTTTATTTCACTAAATTATTTTGAATTCGTAGTTTCTTGTCGCGTGTTTGAGGGTGGTCGGTGAATCAGTCATCTATTCTAATTATGACAAGTATTTAATGAAATCATCATCATAATGAAATGATCCATCTCTAAAGTAAAAGTATGAAAAAAATACAAAAGAGGTGTGATGATGGGAATCATGGACACTGTATTGCCTAGATCGACAACGCAATATGATCACCAGAGGCTAAAATTTAAAAATCAAAACTCCGATCGGGATGTATCGGTGCTTGAGCAATTGGGGCGATCTAGATTAAAAATAGCTGTCGTTACGGAGACATGGCCACCAGAGCTGAATGGTGTTTCATTGTCTTTACTACAGATTTGCAAAGGTCTACAGAAGCTTGGTCACAAAATTCTATTGGTACGACCTTCACAAAAACAAATATGTTCGGAATTTTCTCCGAACCGTGAGTGTTTGGTGAATGGTCAAACCATTCCGAAATATGCCCATATGCAATTTGGCTGGCCACAGTATGGCAAAGTGGCTAAAGCATTTGATGAATTTCAACCAGATTTGGTGCATATCGTGACGGAAGGACCATTAGGTTTAGCGGTACTTCAGCTCTCAAAAAACAAAAAGATTCCTGTGAGTAGTGGTTTTCATTCTGCTTTTCATGACTTTAGTCGGTTTTATGATCTTGCTTTTATGGTCAAGCCGATTCAGCACTATCTCAAATGGTTTCATAACAATACGCAATTGACCTGTGTGCCAAGTCAGGACTCGGCTGATGCGATACGTAGCTTTGGTGTTACATGTCAAGTTGAAGTGATTAAAACTGGGGTGGATGTTGAAAAGTTTTCACCTACTTTTCGAAGTGTGCAACTCAGACGACAATGGGATGCTTGTGAAAATACAACTGTGCTACTTTATGTTGGTCGTGTTTCACCTGAAAAAGAGATTCAGGTGTTAATTGATGCCTATTTAAAACTTAAAACACAAACAACGCGCAGATTTAAGTTGGTTATTGTGGGGGATGGGCCTGATTATTCGCGTTTGGTTCGTCAAAGCAAGCATACCGATATCATCTTTACTGGAAGCTTAAGTGGTACAAATCTTGCTGAATCATTTGCAAGCGCAGATGTATTTGTTTTTGCCAGTCAAGTAGAGACTTTTGGCAATGTCGTGCTGGAAGCGATGGCGAGTGCATTGCCTGTCGTTGCTTATGATTATGCTTGTGCTAAGCAGTATTTAGATGCGGAAACAGCATGGTTAGCACCTTTGGGTGAGCCTGCAACCTTGGTTCAATATATTGTTAATCTGCCCCAGAACAAACGCTTGCATGCAATGGGGATGCAAGCAATGAAAAAAGTACAACAAGTCGGATGGCAACATCCAGTTCAACAACTCGAACATGCATTTTATCGTGTCGTGCAGCAGAAAACGCTCACGGCCTGAACGATAGGAGTAGAGTGAAATGAATTTTAAAAATACCAAAATAAAAATACTCGATCTTGATCTAAGAGGATGTCTCTATTTCAATAATCTATCGCATACACAAAGTATTGCGCTCATATTTAAAATTATTAGTCGGCTCGGAGATGGAGTTTTTTGGTACATGATGGTGGCGTTGGTGTGGCTACTGCAAGGACCGCAATACACTATTCAAATTTTATATATTGTTGTGGCTGCTTCGTTAGGTACGCTGATTTATAAAATTTTAAAAACAAAAACAGTACGTCCACGACCATACCAAGTTCACCAAGTTATTCATATTGGTGAAAGACCACTAGATCATTTTAGTTTTCCTTCTGGTCATACATTGCATGCAGTAATGGCAACAATCGTATTGGGTTATGTAGAGCCTGTCTTGCTGGTGATGATGATGCCATTTACCATTTTGGTTGCGTTGTCGCGCATGGTATTGGGATTGCATTATCCAACTGATGTTTTAGTCGGTGCCTTGATTGGGGCGACGGTTGCTAGTGGTATTATCTTGGCTGCTCCAGCATTGAATATCATATTGTGAGGGAGGTTGATTGCATGATAAGGCGTACAAAAGCAATATAATTGTACGTCTTGATTTGCTTTTTGCTAAAATTAAGCCATGCATTCACCAAAGATGATTTAGGAATAAGTATGGGTTTACGTTGGACAGACACCCTTGATATCGCAATTGAACTGTATGAAGCCCATCCAGATGTAGATCCACAATGGATCCGTTTTACTGATCTTCATGCATGGGTTTGTGCGCTTCCAGAGTTCGAAGATGATCCAAACAAATCAACAGAAGGATTGTTAGAAGCAATTCAAATGGCTTGGATTGACGAAGCTCGATAATTCATCGATCGAAAAAAACCATTTTTTTACACGCGAAAAGCAGATAATCGCGCATTATTCGGTATAATGCGCCAAAATTTTCATGTCAATTTGACTAAAGGAGCCAATCATGGCTATTGAACGTACTTTATCTATCGTTAAACCAGATGCAGTTGCTAAAAACCACATCGGTGACATTTTTGCTCGTTTCGAAAAAGCTGGTCTTAAAATCGTTGCGACTAAAATGAAACATTTAACTCAAGCTGAAGCTGAAGGCTTCTATGCTGAGCACAAAGAACGTGGTTTCTTTGCTGACCTCGTTGCGTTCATGACTTCTGGTCCAGTTGTTGTATCAGTTCTTGAAGGTGAAAACGCAGTTCTTGCTCACCGTGACATCCTTGGCGCTACTAACCCTAAAGAAGCTGCTCCAGGTACAATTCGCGCTGACTTCGCTGTAAGCATCGACGAAAATGCTGCTCACGGTTCTGACTCTGTAGCATCTGCTGATCGTGAAGTTAACTACTTCTTCGCTCAAACTGAGATCGCTCCACGTACTCGTTAATTCGCAGTATTCAAACCAGATAAGTGCTATACTGCTTATCTGGTTTTTTTATTTCTGAAAGATTTTATTGCTTGAAAATTGAGCATGTTCTTTTATCCCACATTATGGTTTAGGTAATACTCATGAATTCTGAAGTTGTCGCTTCATCCGTCAATTTAGATGAACAACAGCCCACTACTGTTCAAGTACAGCAGGCTGATACTGTACAGAAAGTGAATTTACTTGGCCTGTCACGTCCGCAAATGGAAAAATTCTTTGAGGATATGGGGGAGAAAAAGTTCCGTGCGGGTCAGGTGATGAAATGGATTCATCAGTTCTTCGTTACTGATTTTGCTGAAATGACTAATATTTCAGGGAAATTACGTGAAAAACTTGAAAAGATTTGTGAAATTAAAGCACCAGAAGTCGTGCATAAAAACTATTCTAAAGATGGAACACGTAAGTGGGTATTCCGTGTAGGTGATGGTGCGGGTTCTTTGGTTGAAACAGTACTGATTCCTGCTGAGGATAAAACGGGTTCGCGTAAAACCTTATGTATTTCATCACAAGTCGGTTGTGCTTTGGACTGTTCGTTCTGTTCAACCGGAAAACAAGGTTTCCAACGCGATTTAACTCAGGCTGAAATTATTGGTCAGTTGTGGATGGCGAACTATTCCTATATGGAAGATGTGCCTGTTGCTGAACGTGAGCGCTCTGTGACCAACGTGGTAATGATGGGTATGGGCGAACCATTATTGAACTATGATGCTGTGCTTAACTCAATGCGTATCATGCTTGATGATTTCGCCTATGGAATGTCTAAACGCCGTGTCACATTGTCAACGTCAGGGGTTGTGCCGAAGATAGATCAATTGGCTCAAGACATTGATGTTGCGCTTGCAATTTCATTGCATGCAACCAATGATGAGTTACGTAACGAATTAGTGCCGATTAATAAAAAATATCCGTTAGAACAACTCATTGCAGCGTGTCAGCGTTATATCACTAAAGATGGTAATGAAAGTGCACGTAAGCATGTCACGATTGAATATGTCATGTTAGACGGGGTCAACGATCATCCTGAACATGCACAGCAGATGATTAAGTTGTTGAAAAATTTACCAAGTAAAATTAACTTGATTCCATTTAATCCATTCCCACATGCACCATACGGGCGTTCGAGCCGAAATCGCATCATTTCTTTCCAAAAAACTTTGTCTGATGCTGGTTTTGTGTGTACGATTCGTCAGACACGTGGGGATGATATTGACGCAGCTTGTGGTCAATTGGTTGGTCAAGTGGCTGACCGTACTCGTCGTGCAGAACAATGGAAGAAAAAAGTGCTAGAACGTAATGAAATTATGCGTTCACAAGGCTAGTTGTATCATTTAGATGTGAATGATTAAAAAGAGGGAGGCATCATTTGAGCAAGCCGATGTATAAAAAAATAGTCATGACGATGACAGTCGCTTTATCTGGATTGCTTTTCTTTGGATGCCAAACTACCAGTGGCGATGCGAGCAAAAAGGATCCTGAGAAATCAGTGAAAGTTCGTACCCAAATGGCGGCTGAATATATTCGGAATGGGAATTTAGATGCTGCCAAACGTGTGCTTGATCAGGCATTAGAGGTTAATTCGCGCGATTCAACTGCAAATATGATGATGGGGGTGTTGCTTCAGCAAGAAGGAAGTGACATCAACATGCAACGTGCAGATCATTATTTTTCTCGTGCTATTTCAATTGATCCTAAAAATGCGCAAGCACGTAACAACTATGGTACGTATTTGTATCAAGTGAAACGATATAATGATGCTGTTAAACAGCTTTCAATTGCAGGCGCAACGCTTGGATATGACCAACGTCATCGTGCATTAGAAAACCTTGGACGGATTTATCTCATTCTAGGGGATATACCGAATGCTGAAAAAACGTTCAAACAAGCACTGCAAGTCAATCGTGACTCGACTGTTTCAATGATAGAGTTAGCAGAGATATTTTATCTGCAAAAGAATAATATTGCCGCGCGTCAGCTATATGAGCAATTTGTACTCAAAGTTGGCCAGCAAAATCAAGGTGCGAGAGCACTCTGGATTGGTTTACGTATCGCACGTGCCAATGGTGATAGAACGGGAATGTATGTGCTGGTGAATCAGTTGCGTACTTTATTTCCAAATAGTCAAGAATTTCAACGTTATTTGCAATTACAGTTCAATACTGAGGCCGTATGGAAGTAAATCCTAATTCACAGCAACCTACTGGTTCAAACGTAGCACCTAATGCTTTAGGAAATATTCAACGCCCTGGCGAGTATTTGCGTCAAATCCGTATTTCTCAACAACGTGATCTGGTCAAAGTTGCTGGTGATTTGAAAATGCCAGTAAAAACGCTTGAAGCGTTAGAGCAAGACGAATACAAATCCTTGCCAGAAGCGACTTTCATTAAGGGATATTATCGTTCGTATGCGAAGTATCTCAAAGTTGATGCCTCTGCTTTGATTCAACGTTTTGATGAAATCTATCAAAATGATACAGGTTTACTGCCAAATCATGCTTTGAACAATTCTCCAATTAAAATTATGGGGAAACTTCCTGGCTCGAAAAGCGTACGTAATCGCAAGTGGATTAAACGCATCGTGATTGCGTTAATTATTTTGGGCGCGGCTTGGCTATTAATCTCCGCAATCCAAAAATGGGCGGCTAAAGGTGATTCGTTAAACACTGATACGAATCAATCCAACAATGTCCAAATTCTGACCTTAAACAATGGTACAGGCACGACTGAAGCAGTATCAGGCGATACGATGAATCTCAGTTTTAGCCGCCCTACATCAGTACACATTGTGGACAGTACGGGTAAAGTTTTAGCAACTGGACGCCAATCAACTGCGATTAGTTTGAATGGACAGTCTCCATTCCAAATTCGATTAGATGATGCTCAAGCCGTTTCATTAAGTTTAAATAATGAAAATATTTCATTGTCACCATATACCGTAAACGGAAAAGCTGAATTCCGTTTATCACGTTAATGGGTTAAAGGTAAAACGATGATCGAGAATCCGATTCGACGCAAACCAACACGTAAAATTCGCGTAGGTTCTGTGTATGTGGGTGGCGATGCGCCAATCAGTATTCAAAGCATGACCAATACTGAAACTTGTGATGTAGCTGCAACAGTTGCACAAATTCAACGTTGTGTGGATGCTGGCGCAGATATTATGCGTGTGTCTGTACCGAGTATGGAAGCCGCTGCTGCTTTTGGAGAAATCCGTAAACAAGTGCAAGTTCCACTCGTTGCCGATATCCATTTTGACTATAAAATTGCTTTGGCTGTTGCAGATTTGGGTGCAGATTGTCTGCGTATCAACCCAGGGAATATCGGTTCAGAAGCAAAAATTCGCGAAGTGGTTGCTGCGGCTCGTCACAACGATATTTCAATGCGAATTGGTGTCAATGCAGGCTCTCTCGAAAAAGATATTCAAAAGAAATATGGGGAGCCAACAGGTCAAGCTTTGCTTGAGTCAGCAATGCGTCATATTGATATTTTAGATCGTTTGGATTTCCAAGAGTTTAAAGTGTCAGTGAAAGCATCGAATGTCTTTTTGACGATGGATGCTTATCGCTTGTTGTCACAACAAATTGACAACCCGTTACATTTAGGAGTGACTGAAGCTGGAATTTACCGTACTGGTTCGGTGAAGTCGGCAATTGCACTGGGCGGATTGTTAATGGAAGGCATTGGCGACACCATGCGAATTTCATTGGCAGCGGAACCTGAGGAAGAAATCAAAATTGGTTTTGATATTCTTAAATCTTTGGGCTTACGTTCAAATGGTATTAACTTTATTGCTTGCCCAAGTTGTTCACGTCAAGAATTTAATGTCATCAAAGTGATGCAAATGCTTGAAGAGCGTTTGGAAGATGTACGTACTCCAATGGATGTTTCTGTCATCGGGTGTAAAGTCAACGGTCCTGGTGAAGCTAAAGAAGCTGATATTGGTGTAGTGGGTGCAAGTCCACGTTCACTGGTGTATCGTAATGGTGAAAAGAGTCATTTAATTGACACAAATCAATTAGTTGACGAAATCGAAAATATGGTTCGTCAACGTGTTAACGAGCTTGAAAAAGCTAAATCAAAAGAGATTATTCGCACAGGTTTTTCTGAGTAGATCATGAGTTCAATCGTCGCAATCAAAGGTTTTAATGACATTCTCCCAACGCAAACCCCAGCTTGGAGACGTCTTGAACAGCATCTGTCTGGTTTGATGGATGCCTATGGCTATCAACAAATTCGTTTGCCGATGGTTGAACAGACAAACTTGTTCAAGCGTTCTATTGGTGATGCAACGGATATCGTTGAAAAAGAGATGTATACGTTCTTAGATAAAGGTAATCCTCCTGAGTCTTTGACCTTACGTCCTGAAGGTACTGCGGGTTGTGTACGTGCTATGCTCGAACATAATTTGCTTCGTGGTGCGACACCGCGTGTTTGGTATATTGGACCGATGTTCCGTTATGAAAAACCGCAAAAAGGTCGTTACCGTCAATTCCATCAATTTGGTGTGGAAACGTTTGGTGTTGCAACTCCTGATCAAGATGCTGAACTGATTTTGATGACTGCGCGTCTGTGGAAACGGATGGGTGTTGCGGACAAAGTTCAATTAGAGCTCAATACTTTAGGTGAGTCAGATGAGCGTGCAGCTTATCGCGCAGCCTTGGTTCAGTTTTTAGAATCACATAAGTCAGATTTAGATGAAGATTCGCAGCGTCGTTTAACGACGAATCCACTGCGTATTTTGGACTCTAAAGATGCAAAAACTCAAAGCATTTTAGAAAATGCGCCTAAACTTCATGACTTTATGGGTGAAGAGACGCTGGCACATTTCCAACAATTACAGCAATATCTAACCGATGCAGGTATTTCATTTGTCATTAACCAAAAGTTGGTTCGTGGGTTGGATTACTATAATAAAACTGTATTTGAATGGACGACGACACATCTGGGTTCACAGGGTACGGTTTGTGCTGGTGGTCGTTATGATGGTTTAGTGGGTCAGTTAAAAGGTAAACCAGATCAATCGGTTCCTGCGGTTGGTTTTGCAATGGGTATTGAGCGTTTATTGCTTCTTTTAGAACAAGTAGAAGACAATATACCAGTACGTGATTGTGAAGTATTTTTACTTGCAGATCCTGCGACGCAAGGTAAAGCTTTAGTTTTGGCTGAGCAAATTCGAGATCAACTTGAAGCTGCAAGTAGTTCAGTGCGTCTGAAAGTTGGCTCTCAAGGCTCGATGAAAAGTCAAATGAAAAAAGCGGATCAGTCCGGTGCAATTTATGCCTTAATCTTTGGTGAGCGTGAAGCTGAGGCGCAACAACTTTCAGTCAAAGAGTTGGCTACAGCAGAGCAGACACAAGTAGCGGTCAATGACATTGTGCCGTTCATCATTGATAAACTATCTTCAAAATAAATTTAAGAACATAAGGAAAGGGCGATCATATGAGCGCAATGACTGACGAAGAACAACTGCATACAGCAAAGTCGTTTTTTAAGAAATATGGATCGGCGTTGATTACGCTGATTCTTCTTGCCCTGATCGCCTTTTTCGGATGGGAATATTGGAAGAAGAAAAACGTAGCAGAAGATCAAATACAGACTGCTAAAGTACAGCTCTTAGTTGATGAAGCGAAAGCTGCAACAACTGATCCTAAAGTAGCGACTGCTTTGGATGGAACTGCTGAAAAAATTGTAAAAGAAAATCCTGATTCGATTCATGCGGTTCAAACGCAATTTGTAATGGCAAAATTGGCTTATGATCAAGAGAATTATGCCAAAGCTGAACGTGAATTGAAAAAAATTGAAAATGCTCAAATCAAAGATGAAGGTTTACAACACATCATTAAGCTTCGTTTAGCAGATGCTCAATTGGCACAAAAGAAATATGATGAGGCTTTAAAAGCATTGTCTGGTTTGACTTTGCCCGCTTTCAAAACAACTGTAGATGAAGCACGTGGCGATATTTATATTGCTAAGAATGATATTGAAAATGCGAAAAAAGCTTATCAGAGCGCGTGGGATAACTTAATTGCAACTAAACAAGAACGCCAAATCTTACAAATTAAACTCGAAAGTGTTGGCATATTAGTAGAAGATCCTGAAATTGAGCGCCCAATTTTAGATATACAAACGGATGAGTCTTAATGGATAGAAAGTATAAAATTTCTTTTGTTCTAGCGACATTGTCGTGTGCACTAATGGCGTGTACAAGCAATACGGTGAAAGAAGAAAAGGTGAAACCTAATCCGTTGCCTAAAATTCAGCAATCAGTGAGCTTAGCACCTATTTTTTCACATAACGTTTCAGCGACGGATGCTGCTGATCCATTGCGTTTGAGAATGGCGAATGATCAAGGTGTTTTATACTTTTTAGATCCTAAGGGACAGGTTTCTGCATATCAAGGTAAGCAGCGTGTCTGGGAAAAACAAGTTACCAAGCTTGGTTTAAGTTCAGGTGTTGAAGCGGCCAATGGGTTAGTGATCGTCGGCAACAAGAAAGGTCAACTGTTTGCTCTCGATCAAAAAACGGGTGATATCCGTTGGACGGCGCAATTAAGTGGTGCAATTTTGAGTGCGGCGCTTATTCAGACTGGTCGAGTGATCGTTGTTGCAAATGACGGTACGGTGTTTGGTCTGGATGAAAAAACAGGTCAACAAGTGTGGACCTATCGTATGCCAAACGAACAATTGAGCTTACGCGGTCAAGCTTCACCTGTGCGCTTAGACCCACGAACAGTGTTAGTGGCCTCGTCAAATGCATACGTGTACGCAATTGATAGTCTCACTGGAACTTTGCGTATGCAAAGACGTGTGGCAGTCAGCGATGGTCGTTCTGATATACAGCGTTTAGTTGATGTGGATGCAGATCCAATCGTTGCAGGACAATTGGTTGTAACCACCAGCTATCAAGGCCAAGTCACTGTACTAGATCTAGTTTCGCAACGTGTGATTTGGAGTGAAGATGCAAGCAGTATTAATCGTGCTGAAGTTGCAGGTCGCCAAGTCTTCGTCACGCAAACAGATGGTAAAATTGTATCGTTTGATCTGGTGACGGGTCAGCCGTTATGGACTAATGATCAATTGCTTAACCGTCAATTAAGCAACCCCGTAATGTTAGGTCAGTATTTGGTGGTAGGTGATTATGAGGGGGTACTCCACCTTGTAGATCCTAAAAATGGTCAACTTGTTGGTCGTGAAAAAACGCGTGGTGAAGTACGTTCGTTACGTGTAGTAAACAATCAGCTTTACTCAGTGACACGTACAGGCGCACTTACAATTTGGCAGAATCGTTAATTTTTTCTCTGCTTATGGTAAACTAGTCGCTGAATACATATTTTAAGTTCGGGGTGTTGAATTGTCAGACCCCGACATTTTTATTTTTAAGTAGATGATTCGTCTAACTTCTTCCACAGTTTCTGATGTTCAGGCCAATTGAGTTGGCTGATCTTGTTAAAGGTTAATCTATGAAACCCGTTATTGCGCTCATTGGTCGTCCGAACGTCGGAAAATCAACGCTGTTTAACCAGATTACCAAAAGTCGTGACGCGCTTGTTGCAGACTTTGCCGGTCTTACTCGTGACCGTAAATATGGTGATGCAGTATACCAAAATAAATCATTTATCGTTGTAGATACTGGCGGTATCGGTGAAAACGAAGGTGGGATCGACTCTTACATGGCAGAGCAGTCTAAAACTGCGATTCATGAAGCAGATATGATTATCTTTGTTGTCGATGCGCGTGCAGGTCTTCTAGCATCTGATGAACAGATTGCGCGTGAGTTACGTACACTCGGTAAAAAAGTATTTTTAGTTGCCAACAAAGTTGATGGTGTTCATGCAGAGGCAGCATTGGTTGAGTTCTTTAAGTTGGGTATGGGTGAACCGATGCAAGTGGCTGCAAGCCATGGGCGTGGTGTTCAACAAATGCTCGAAGAAGTACTTGAAGATGTACCAGAAGATGACCTAAGTGAACAGCGTGATGAAGATACTGGGCTCCGTCTAGCGATTATCGGTCGTCCGAACGTAGGTAAGTCAACATTAGTTAATCGCCTGTTAGGTGAAGAACGTGTCGTTGCTTTTGACCAGCCTGGTACTACACGTGACTCAATTTACATCCCATTTGAGCGTGATGGTCGAAAATATACGCTCATTGACACTGCTGGTGTTCGTCGTAAAGGCAAAGTGGATGAAATGATTGAGAAATTCTCAATCGTAAAGACTTTACAAGCAATGAAAGATGCCAACGTTGTTGTTGTTGTTGTTGATGCGCGTGAAGGTATTGTTGAGCAAGACTTGCATTTGATTGGATATGCGATTGAAGCTGGTCGTGCGATGGTGATTGCGATCAATAAATGGGACAATATGTCAGAATATGATCGCAAACAATGTAAATTGGATGTTGAGCGTCGTTTTGACTTTATTCCATGGGCAAAAATCCATTTAATTTCTGCTTTGCATGGTACAGGTGTGGGTGAGCTTTATCCTTCAATCCACCGTGCATATGAATCTTCACGTTTGAAAGTATCTCCAGCGAAAATCACTGAGATCTTAAAAGATGCGACAGACGCGCATCATCCACCTAAAGTTCAAGGCCGTGCAATTAAAATGCGTTATGCGCATATCGGTGGTCAAAACCCGCCTACGATTGTGATTCACGGTAATAAAGTTGATAAAACCCCAGCTGACTATCGTCGTTACTTAGAAAACGTGTTCCGTAAAGTGTATAAACTAGAGGGTACACCTGTAAAAATTGAATTTAAAACTTCAGAGAACCCATTTGAAGGTCGTAAATCTCAAATTGACGAGCGTACTGCGGCACGTAAACGTCGTTATGTACAGAAGTTTAAGAAAGCCGAGAAGAAGTTCAAACGCGGTTAATCAATTGTAAATTTAGTCCAGAAAGCCCAAATGTGAAGTTTGGGCTTTTTTTATCATGCGCATAAATTAAGATAAATGGAATCACTGAGAACGTTATTATGACCCGTCATATTCAAATTGATATTTCTAAAATTTCTTCTTTTTTTCAAGTTCCTGAAAATCTAACACGTACTGAAGAAATCAGTCTTAGAAAAAAAATGATTCACCAATATCGTAACTGCTTACTAGGAAGTAAATTAAATAAAACAATAAAAAATGAGGATATTGACCAAACGAAAGATGGAAAACCTTTTTTGAAAAAAATCTCAAACTTTGAGTTTAACCATAGTCATAGTCAACATTATTATGCTTTAGTTACATCACATCATATTCGAGATTTGGGTGTGGATATTGAGGAGCTGAATCGATCAATTCGATTCGAAGCTTTAGCCAAACATGCATTTCATCCACTGGAATATGCGATATGGGCAGAATTGGATTTTGATTCTCGCTATTGGTTTAAAGTCTGGACCATTAAGGAAGCAATTTTGAAGGCACATGGGATGGGAATCCGTATGAGCTTAAATGAGTTGAATACCAATGCCCATACCACACACATGGGTGGGGTTTGTGAGCATCCAGTCTTAGGGGTATTTGCTTATCAGAATTTTGAAATCATGGATTGTATGCTGACAGTCGCATGGCGAAGTGAATACTCTTGCCGTGGTTTTGCAATTCCTCAAATTCAAATCACTCAACATTAAAAAAGCCCATCATTTGATGGGCTTTTTTGTACTGAATGTTTATTGAGGAATTTCTTCTTCCTCTTCAAATTCAGGTTTTACTTGAACAATAAAGTCTTGGCGGTTCAGACCACGCCACAATGCAAATGCAGTACCGATATAAATCGAAGAATATGTTCCGACAAAAACACCGACAAACATTGCAATCGAGAACCATTTCAAACCATCACCGCCCATGATCATCATAGCAACGACCACAAGCAATAGCGTCATCGAAGTGTGGATGGTACGACGTAAGGTTTCAGTCAATGCAATATTGATGATCTCAAGAGGTTCTGCCCCACGAATTTTACGAAAGTTCTCACGAATACGATCCGAGACAACAATATTATCGTTTAATGAGAAACCAATAATCGCTAGAAGAGCAGCTAAAACGGTTAGGTCAAAAGGCCATTGCATGAGGGCGAAAATCCCAAGTGTTACCACAATATCGTGGAACAGAGAGAGTACGGCACCCATCGCCAACTTGAATTCGAAGCGAATCGTCACATAAATCAGCATGATAATCAGTGCCAAAGCCACAGCACCTGCTGATTTAATGTAAAGTTCGTTTCCGACTTGACCACCAACAACATCTACCTTAGGTACAGTCACGGTATTATTGTCTAGCTGAACTGCGGTGGTAATTGCTTTGGTTAGATCTTCCGCTTCAAGGTCTTCTTGTACGGGCATACGAACCATTAAATCTCGTTCAGAACCTAAGGTTTGAACAACAGCATCATTAAAACCCGCATCACTTAATGCTTGCGTCACTTCAGAGGGTTTTACAGGATTGGCATAATTCAATTCAGCTGCAACACCGCCAGTAAAGTCTAATCCTAAATTCAGACCTTTAGTCGCGATAAAGAAGATACTTGCAATAGTCAGGATGATTGAAAGCCAAGCTGCTGGCTTTGCAATCTTCATGAAAGGAATTACGCGTTCGTTGTCTGGACGGCCGTATTGTTTTGATTCGAGTTGAGTATTTTCAGTCATGATAGATCTCCTAAATGCTCAACTTTTTCAAGTTACGTTTTTTACCGTAAATGATCTGTACAATTGCACGCGTTACTGTAATCGCAGTAAACATCGAGCAAACAATACCAATCATCAGTGTCACGGCAAATCCTTTGATCGGACCAGTACCAATGGCAAAGAGAATAAATGCAACAAGGAATGTGGTTAAGTTCGAGTCAAAGATGGTGTTATAAGCTCGATCATAACCTGCAACAATCGCCTGTTTAGGCGATGCCCCCCATTTAAGTTCCTCGCGTATTCGCTCGCAAATCAGAACGTTTGCATCCACTGCCATACCGATGGTAATAACGATACCTGCAATACCTGGCAGCGTTAATGAAGCACCGATCCAAGACATAACCGTCAAGATCATGGCTAAGTTGAATACTAGAGCGAAGTTCGCAATGACACCGAATAAGCGGAAGAATACCACCATCCAAATTGCGACTAGGATAAATCCAATTTGAGTGGATAGTACGCCCTTATCGATGTTTTCTTGACCTAGGCTTGGACCGATAACACGTTCTTCAACAAAGTACATTGGTGCAGCGAGCGCACCTGCACGAAGCATTAAAGCTAGCTCAGCTGCTTCTTGAGGTGAATCTAAACCAGTAATACGGAACTGTGAACCCAGTACTGCTTGAATATTCGCTGCATTAATGACGACAGATTCAGTATATGGTGTGCGTACTTCAGTTTGTGCACCTGTTTCAGGATCTTCAACGTAACTGATACGTTGTTTATTCTCAATGAACAGTACCGCCATACGCTTACCAACAGCGCTACGAGTCGCATCTGACATTAACTTACCACCTGCATTATCAAGGGTAATGTTAACTTCTGCTGTACCACTATCTTGTCCAAAGCCTGAAGAAGCATTTTGTACACGCTCACCCGTCAGAATACGATTACGGTTAAGTAAAAGTTCACGACCACTGTCTAAAGACTCATAGGCGAATACTTCTGTCCCTGGAGGTAAGGGTTGACCATTATATTTCCCTGAATAAGGATCAATATATTGATCATTTAGATCAGATACCAAACGGAATTCTAAGTTTGCTGTACGACCTAAGATACGTTTTGCTTCAGCTGTGTCTTGGACACCTGGTAATTCAACCACGATACGGTTGCTACCTTGGGTTTGAACCAATGCTTCTGCAACACCAAGTTCATTAATACGATTACGAAGTGTTGTTAAGTTTTGATCTAACGCATACGACTGAATTTCTTGCTTTGTGGTATCTGTATAGGTTAAACGAAGACTGGCACCATTTTCAGTTGCAAGTGCTTGTTGAGTATATTTATTACCGTTACGACGAAGTTGATCCATCGCTGCTGCACGATCTTCATTGTTAGCAAATTGAACAGTGATCGCATTGTTATTTAGTGAAAGACTATTGAATTTGATCTTGTTCTCACGGAATTCGCGTCGCAAATCAGCAGCCGATGTTTCCATACGCTGCGCAATCGCTTTGTCCATATCCACCTCAAGGAGGAAGTGGACACCACCACGCAAATCAAGACCAAGTTTCATTGGTCGTGCACCGATTTTCTGTAACCATTCAGGTGTTGTTGGTGCGAGGTTTAATGCAACAACATAGTTTTCACCCAGACCTTCACGTAGGATATCTTTTGCTTTTAATTGGGCTTCAGAACTGTCTAAACGTAGAAGGGCAGCATTTTGAGTAAAGCTGTTATTGTGGGACTGGATATTGTTGCTTTTTAATAGTTGCTCTGCTTTTTGAATCACTGTGTCATCAATGACAGAACCAGCTTTTGCACCAGAAATTTGGACAGCTGGTTCATCAGGATACAAACTTGGCAGGGCATATAATGTACTCACGACTAGTACAACTAGAATGAGTAAATATTTCCATGCTGGGTAACGCATTCGCTTTCTTCTTAAAATGAAAAAAGTCGTGCAGCTGCACGACTATTTTATAATTAAAGGTTATTTAGTGTGCCTTCAGGTAATACTGAAATCACGCTTGCACGCTGAATTTTAACTTCGTTGCCACGGTTTAATTCAACCACAGCGAAATCACCTTCGAGTTTAGTAATACGGCCCATTAAACCGCCTGCAAAAACGATTTCGCTGCCAACGCCTAAGCTCTCAACCAAAGTGCGATGTTCTTTCGCACGTTTTGCTTGAGGACGCCAAATTAAGAAGTAGAAAATTGCAATGAATACTGCAATCATCAATAAGTTAGCAACTAAGCTTGGTTGTTGTGCAGCTTCACCAGCTGCGTGTGCAGTCGAAATAAAAAGGCTCATTTCATTTTCCTAAACTAAAAATATCAAAAAAGATGATAAAAAATCGGCTTGTTCAGCAATTTACATTGTCTTTTTGCTCAGCGCAAATACTGATGTATTAATCTTGCGGACAAGGGGGTACTTCAAGCCCACGGCGTGCATAAAAATCGTGAACAAAATCATCAAATGTTCCGTTATCTAATGCATCACGCATCATTTCTGCTAAACGCAAGTAATAACGAAGGTTATGAATTGTGCCAAGCATTGATGCAAGCATCTCACCACATTTTTCTAAATGGTATAGATACGAACGGGTAAAGTTGGTACAGGTGTAACAATCGCAATGCGGATCAAGTGGGCTTTGATCATGGCGGTATTTCGCATTTCGTATACGCACTAAACCGTCCGTAACAAAATAATGTCCATTACGTGCGTTACGAGTTGGCATTACACAGTCAAACATGTCTACACCACGACGAACAGCTTCAACGATGTCTTCTGGTTTGCCAACACCCATTAAATAACGTGGTTTATCCGCAGGCATTTGCTCTGGAAGATAATCAAGGACTTTGATCATCTCTTCTTTTGGCTCGCCTACAGAAAGACCGCCAATCGCATAACCATCAAAACCGATTTCTTTTAATCCATTTAGTGATTCTTGGCGGAGGTCTTCATACATGCCGCCTTGAATAATACCAAACAGAGCATTGCGGTTTTTTAACACATCATGATGTTGAGTCTTACAACGTTTTGCCCAACGCAATGAAAGTTGTAGAGATTTCTGAGCTTCTTCGTGAGTCGCTGGATAGGGTGTACATTCATCAAAAATCATCACGATATCTGAATTCAATGTATGTTGAATATCCATCGAAATTTCAGGAGAAAGAAAGACTTTAGAGCCATCAATTGGAGAGCGGAATGTTACGCCGTCTTCTTTGATACTACGCATTGCGCCTAAGCTAAATACTTGGAAGCCACCAGAGTCAGTCAAAATTGGTTTATTCCATTTCATAAAACCATGTAGACCACCGTGCTCACGAATGACATCTAGGCCAGGGCGTAGATATAAATGAAAGGTATTCCCTAAAATGACCTGTGATTTAATTTCTTCAATATCACGTGGGAGCATGCCTTTAACAGTGCCGTAAGTTCCGACAGGCATAAACATCGGTGTTTCAACGACACCATGTTCCAAGGTTAAGCGTCCGCGTCGAGCGCGACCAGACTGACCTAATTTTTCAAACTTCATAAATTGTCCAAATCGAGGCGAAAAAACAGTTCGCTGATTGATAGCGATAAAGCACTCTATTTTCCTAGATTCGCGCAGTTTATGCTAGAAAAATTACATTATTCTTAACGACTTGGATTTTTGTTTATGAAAAATTACAAGAGATTCATGATCTTGCTAAACAATGAAGATATCTGCTTATTTTTCGCCCAGCTATACAGTTTTTAGCGTATCTTAATATGAATAAATCGTAATGGATAAACAACGTGATTCTCTAAGATATTGCCACTTTTTAAGGTGGAATCCTTATTTGAAATTAGGGCGATAATCAAAATTTTGTTGAGCTTGATGATCTGTAAATGGGCGAATAGGTTTCTTTGCGAGGCTGATACTGTTGATTAAGTTATTTGGAAAAATTTGAATCAAGTTATTAAACTCTTCGACATTTCGATTGAATATTGAAATTGCAGCGCTGACATTTTCATTTTGCTCTTGAATGTCATGCATCATTTGGTTGTAAAGCTGATCAGCTTTGAGATCTGGATAATTCTCAACAACCACATTTAAACTTTTAATTAACGACTGACTTAGCGCTTCAATATGCTGAAGCTGAGCTACATCAGTAGATTGTGTATTGAGATTTAGGATTTGTTGGCGTAAGGCTGTGATATTTTCTAGTGTTGATTTTTCAAACTCAGTGTATTGAGATAAATTTTGCTCAAGATGCTCTAATGTTTTAATTTTCTGACGTTCAAAATTTGCGACATCTGACCAAGCACGCTGAGAAGCATTCAAATATCGAACGATATTATTTCGAACCCATATTCCCCAAACAATAATCAAAACAAAGATGGAAAGAAAAATGAATAAGCCCACACGCATTACCTAATATGATCGTTATTATGCAACTAAGTTTAGCATGCTCTGTTTGAGTTGTTGATAATTTGGCATGGTTAATGTTCTTAAGTAACCGCGCAAAGCGGATATATTTTTAATGTCTTTGATTTCAAGCTTGTGCGTGACTTCAAATAAATCGCGCTCTCCCAAATAGCACATGATTTGGTCATGAGGGTGGAAAATTAAGTCGCCCTGGTGAAGTCGATAAAATTCAATCAGTTTGAGTGTGGTTGATGGCGTCATGATCTTTGCGAGTTGTAAGCGATCTGTACCGTAAATCTGAACTTTTTTACGTAGCTCTAAATCGCTGCTCTCCCAGTGCTCTGTATATGGTGCTGTGAACCCTTTCTTTCTACTGGTTGTCGCTAATCCTAGTGGTGATATATCAAATACAAATACGCCCCAACGATGACGTTCAATTTTTTTTAATTTTTGTGGTGTTTTGTTTTGCTCAGGCAGATTGATTTCATCAATAAATCGGTAATGAAAAAGCATAACAGGAAAATCTTGATTTTGCGCGTTTTTCCACGTGGTGGAGGCAAACTTTAAAATATCATTGGCATGGTTACCTTGGTTAAACAAAGGAAATTTTTGCCTTAGCTGACTTATGATCAAGGTGTTATGTCTATTTGTTCCAAGGTGTGATGGCGTTGAATAAGCTTCTATACCGAATTTAAAACCAATCATTCGCTCTTCAAGAAATGAAATCACTTCATGAATAGGTTTATTTGGTTCATAAATTATATATGCAATCAGGATAAGTATCGCCGCTGAGCTATATGCCATCCATTTTAATGTGTCAAAAATAGGAAAGAGCGAAAAAACAATGAATATGATGGCAAGCGTAACTAAAAATTTAGGTATGCCATTGTGAAAAAAAAGTTGGGTATTCGAACCCCATGGATGTAATCCTTGCAGGATGTCATCATAATGTTGAGCAGAACGTCCAAGAGCCCAAAGCCGATCAACACTGGCCATAATTTGCTTGTTCTTTCGGGTGCGAAGGTGAAGCAGTTGCTGAACAGAATCAATCGGCATAGATCAGATCCTAATCTTTTGCTTGGTCAATCAACATTGCGTCACCATAACTAAAGAAACGATAGCGCTCTTTTACAGCATGTTGATACGCATTCAAAATATAATCACGATTGGACAGGGCTGAAACAAGCATTAATAATGTTGATTCTGGAAGGTGGAAGTTAGTAATCAAACGATCTACCACTTTAAATTCATAACCAGGATAAATAAAAATCTGAGTATCACCAGTCCAGCCCTTCAGTTGTCCACCATTGGCTTGAGCCGCGCTTTCTGTTGCGCGTGTTGCAGTCGTTCCGACGGCAATCACTTTATTGCCTCGATCTTTAGTCGCCTTAATCAATGCCATAGCTTCATCGCTGACTTGGCACCATTCACTGTGCATGATGTGATTTTCGATATCAGTGGTGCGTACTGGTAAGAAGGTACCTGCACCCACATGTAAGGTGACAAATGTTTTGTTTACACCTTTATCTTCAAGTTTTTTTAATAGTTGTTCATCAAAATGTAGAGACGCCGTTGGAGCAGCAACGCTAGCAATTTTTGTAGGATCATTAAATACGGTTTGATAACGAACAGTATCAATATCTTCTGCTTCTCGGTTGAAGTAAGGTGGAATAGGCAATGCACCATACTGATCCAATACATCTAAGATTGGTTTGGAAAATTCCACCACATAGAGATTTTCATGGCGCCCTTGAACCGTAACTTTAACCTCATCTGATCCGACAAAAAGCTCAGCACCTGGTTTTGGTGAGTTACTTGCTTTGATATGGCAATGAGCAATAAATTGATCAAGCATTCTTTCAACCAGAACCTCAATCGCACCACCCGAAGCACGCTTACCTTTCAAGCGAGCTTTCATTACCTTAGTATCATTGAGAACTAATAAATCACCTTCATTAAACAGGTCTAAAATATCGGTAAATTGGTGATCGTCATATTGACCATCGGCTTTAAGATGAAGTAAGCGAGAAGCGCTTCGCTCTTCAAGAGGGTAACGGGCAATAAGTTCGTCTGGGAGTTCAAAGCTAAAATCAGAAAGTTGCATAAGAATAGAAAAATGGAATCAGCAAAAATTTTGGCATTAGTATATGCTTTTTTTGCCCAGTTCGAGTTGAGTTTGGTGGTTAAAAAAGCATAATGCATGCTATTGATTTAAAAATAGGCGCTTGAGTCAGGTTTTGCATTGACAAAGAAAAGAAAAACGATATTATACCGAACACAACCTTTCCCGAGGTGGTGAAATTGGTAGACGCGGCGGACTCAAAATCCGCTGTCAGAGATGACGTGTCGGTTCGAGTCCGACCCTCGGGACCATATCTTTTAAGATATATGGATTAATATAATAAAATATCTTTGTAAATCCTGCATTTATCTAAATTATCAATCGTTATATCACGTTATATTCCTTGATACACCTATGTCAAATGAGTACCTTAATGAGTACCTCATGTGTTAAAGGTATTCATTTGGAATGGCGAAAAAAGTTAAACCCATTACTGATACTAAATGTGCTTCTGCTAAACCTAGAGATAAAGAATATCCATTGCATGATGGTGACGGTCTAATTTTACTTGTTAGACCCTCTGGTACGAAAAGTTGGCAATTCAAATATAAAAATAAAATAGCCAATAAAGTGTCTAAAATGACGTTAGGAACCTATCCTGAACTAAGTTTATCTAAAGCTAGAGAATATCGTTCAGCTTACAGAACAATGCTTGCAGAAGGTTTAGATCCAAAAGAACAAAAGCATTTACAAAATCAGAAAAAAGATAATCAGCACACATTTAAGAAAATCACACTTGCTTGGTTAGAAGTTTATGCAAAGAAAGCTGAATTAGATGAAGAAACTAAGCATAAAAGACTAAGAAAATTTGAGATTCATGTTTTTCCAATCCTTCAAGATAAACTGATTGAAAAAATTACATTAAAAGAATTGATGAATCTTTTAAATAGAATCTATGAAAAGTCAGCAGATCATGCACAGAGAATCAGGGCAGACTTGATATCAATCTATGCATACGCACTACAGCATGGTTTTATCGAAACAAATATAGCTAGAGATTTGAAAGATACTTTAGATTTATCTGCTCCCAAAAAACATAGAGCTACTTTTAAATCACTAGATGAAATCCCAAACCTTATAAAAGGGATTGAGAAAGATACTGGACATTTTCTAACTAAGAGTTGTTTAAAACTAGTATTACATACATTTCTTCGTTCTTCTGAAGTTAGATACGCACGTTGGACTGAGATTGATTTTAAAAAGAAACAGTGGCGTGTACCTGCTAGAAGAGAATTAATTGAAGGGATTAAGTATTCGAATCGAGGGGCAAAATCAAGAAGAGAACATCTTGTGCCGTTATCTCCACAGGTGATAGAAATCTTAAAAGAAATTTATACTTATAGTGGTAACTGTAATCACGTTTTTCCAAGTGTAAATGACAAAAATAAATTTTTGAGTGGGGAAGCACCTAATAATGCTTTAAAGCGTATAGGATATGACAAAGAAGAGATTTGTTTACATGGTTTTAGGGCTTTAGCAAGATCTTCTTTAGCTGAAATGGGTTTGTTCCAAAGAGATGCTTTAGAAAAGCAAATGAGCCATCTAGAAAAGAATGATACTGTTGGAGCGTATACTCATATTGCAGAATACTTAGAAGAACGTAGAAAAATTATGAATGTATGGAGTAACTGGCTAACCTATATTGAAAATAATCCGTATATAACACCTCATGAATATGCGGATTTACTAAAATTGAAATCAAAAGAGAAAAAGAATGAAGCTCTTCTTAGCGAATAGTAGGGTTGTTAAGTGTTCAGTTAAAGATTTAATGGAATACCAAAATGTTGAATCAATTTTGGCTGAAGATATAAGTGAAAATAATGATGTTTTATCTTATGCGGTTGAGTACTGGGTGGGATTTGGTTTAATTTACCCTAAAATTGAAAATATTAATTTAGATGATTTAAGTCAAATAATTCCAAAAGTGTTTTTGTTAAAAAATAATGATAATAATATAAAATATTTTAAAAATTTTGGTCATGTGTTATTTGACTTCAAGGAGTATGAAAAAGAAGTGTTTTTACTGAAAAACTATGGCTCTTACTGACTTATAGAATGCTTAAAAGTTGACATTTAAAATAAATTATTGTATAATATATCTCATATATTTAATATTAATACTACGTTTGTAGCATAATAAAAAAAATAAATATATATTTCGAATTTTCTTAAATTAATTTTATCTTAAATTTTTCGTGTAAAAATAATGCACGGGGGTATTTCTTTTCCTAAAATAATTTAAAAATTAATAATAAAAAAAATAATAGGAGACATTATGAATAAAAATAAAAAAAGTTTTGATGTTGATTGGATAGATGTTGTTGTTGTTGTAGATGTAGATCACAATCCTTTAGAGCTATCGGAAGGTGGATATATTTTCTTTGATAAAAATCAGAATATTGAACAAGAAAAAATATTATATAAATCTAAAATGATTGAATCTCAAACTAGACAGACAATTAAAGTTAAATCTAAAGGTTCAAAATTAAGAATCTCAGGTAACTTATATAAATGGTTAAATGGACAAAATGTAGATGGCAGTCACTCTGTAGTCAATTTAGTAACTGATACAATCTTAGTGCTTAAAAAAATGAATTTAATTTCACCTACTAATGCGCAGTTAAATGAAATAAAAAAAGGTAAATTTGAACTTTATTGTGTTCATATTAAATTTGATCTGATTTTTGATGATAAAGAAATTTCTATCAAGTATTTAAATAATATTAAAAATGGTGGTCGGTATCCTTATAGAAAGAAAACACTATATCAAAATGGTGTTTATTTTGGACAAAATTCTAAGCATTGGGTTTTAGGTTTTTATCATAAAGGAAATGAGTTAAGTTCTAATAAAAGAAAAAACTTAATAAGTAAAGAGCTAGCCTTATTAGCGAATCGCATGATTAGAAAAGAAATAAAGATTTACTCAAGAAAGTTAAAAGAGTTGAATTTAAAATTTGGATATAATTGGTTTGATATTAATTATTTGGAAAAATTATTTTATAATGAATTCAATAAATTGGAAATGCCTGATTTTAGACGTACAGCACAAGTTTCCACAATTAAAAATAAAGCTGACCAGAAATTTTATAACTTTGTTCTTGATGGAACGGTTCTAGATTTTTATTCAAGAACTACAATTCATCGAAAGAGAAAAGATTTTTTAGAAAAATATAATCTAGAAATTGATACATTAATAAATAAGGCAATTGCTAATAAAAAATAATAGGGGAAAAATATAATGTTATTAAATAATGAAAATAATAATTTAAATCACGTTTGGGTTCCAAAATTCCGACTAACTGCAAAAGAAGTAAGTTCAATGCTTGGCATCTGTAGAGATAAACTAAATAGATTACAGAAAGAAGATAAAAGCTTTCCTAAAGCTCTGAAATCTGGCATCAATAGACAGTCAGCCGTTTACTTTGATTATTTAGAGGTAATGAATTGGTACGAAAATTGGAAGAATAAAGTTAGATCATATTAAAAAATGGAATTTTACATTTTTTTAAAATATTTAAAGGTTTTTCTAAAATATTATCTAATGATTTAAACGTGTTTATATAGAGAAATCTTTAATAAGGCTTCTCTATATATATCTTCATTATCTGTGAAATTATTTATAAGGGTTTGGATTTGAGCATATTGGTTATCAAATGTTTCTTGTAATTTATTATCATAAATTTTTTCATAGATAATTTTTTCATTATCATCAGTACAGCAAGCCATCTTAGCTAAGTTTATTAAGTCTATGAGTGCCTCTACACTTTTTAATAGTTTCATAAACTTATCAGTGAGATTTTTATCATTAAAAATATAATTAAGTTTTGTAAAGCTTTCTGATAAATCATCGTAATAAGAAGTAATAAGATGTTCTACCTTCTTTACAGATTCATCAATTTCTTTCGTTTCATGCATAGCATAAATTGCAATAATTACACTTGTAAAATTTGAACGGAAATTTTGGGACTTAGTGTATATATCAGAACTAATACTATGTGAAAGCTCGTATCTTTTTTGCTCTTTCCAACTATTAAATGTATAGAGGAGGGCAATAGTAGCAAATAAAGTAGCAGACCATGAAAGAAGGTCTACGGCAAGACTCTGATAGTCATGGTTAGGAATAAACTTAATAAGTAAGTGATATATAGCGATACATACGGCTATTAATGCTAAATAAATTACGGTAAGTGTTGTAGCAAAATTTGTAGATTTAGACATTTTTTAAGACTCTATACACAATTGCCACACCACTCCACAGCTGAATGACATCATCTATATATTAATATGTACAAATGTAAAGTTTACTTGCTTGGACCAATACTTGCACTTTCATATACGCTACGTCTTTCTGCATATTTTTTTGCATCTTTTCCACTGCTATCTTCAGGTAGGTGATGAAGTGTAAGCGGCATGTGTCTTACGGAATAATCATTACCTGAAGTGGGATGCTTATGGTCAGTAATGCTATTCGTATTTTTCTGAGTACATTGATAGTGAGTCACATATGAAGATTCATGTTCTTGCACATAACTTATCCAGTCACTCATAAAATTATTTTCGTTAGTAAACCTACTATTTGGCTTAAGATAGATTAAAAGAGAGCCATTAACAGCATTGCCTTGCCCTTTACTATAACGGGTTAGTAGTTGCTTCAATCCGCCGTGGAGATATTCAAAATCTGTTTTTGTACTGTTGTTGACAATCTTGGCTTCACCTATCCATAAAAATGAACCTGATTGAACACTTAAATCCGCATTACCGTTTTTATCTGAATCAACTTGTACATTATAGAATCTCATTTTAAGTCCCATACCTATCATGGAGCTTATTTCTGTCTCAGATAATTTGAGGAATATTTCAGTACTGTCTAGACAAGATGAGTAGACTTCATCTATATCCATATATAAAACTTTTATCCAATCATCGTAATTAGTAATAGAATTTCTTAAGGCAAGCATAGTTGCATTGATAGGTAAACTATTGAGATTCAAAACTTTCTCCCAATAATTCATTAGATGCGACGAAATAAGGTTGAACTAGTTCTAAATATTCAGTTTTAGTAATAGTTTCACCACTTTGAGGGTGAATGAATATATTATTAATTAAGTTCTTTGAAAATAGCTCTGCGGAGTAAGGTTCCCAGTCATCATTTAATTCATTGTGATAATGAAACTTTTGATTGAAGAAATTAACTTGTTCATTAACTAATAGATAAACAGCATTACTGAAGTTTTCTAAATCATTTTCAGTTGCTTCTGAAACTTTAAATAAGAAAGAGAATAAAAATTCTTGATCTCCTAAATTATCTAAAGTCTCAACATAACTAATAATATTATGTGAATATTTTTTAATATTATCACTATCTTTAAATTTTAGAAGAGCAAGAAAGCTATCAACTCTCTGGATAAAATTCTTCATAATCTATGAATTATCTAGAAGTTTTTTACAGCAATGTCTTAGATCATTAGCTTCCTGCATATAGTCTAATACAGCTATATAAATAGGGGTTAAGGCGGAAGCTTTATATTCTCTATAAGATAATGCTACAGTCACGGCACAATCTCTTTTTCCTGTATTATAGCGTTTTCTAATTCCATAATAATCCAGAATTTCACCTGTCGAACCTTTTGTAAAAAAGCTATCCTTTCGTACATCTGCTCTTTTTGAGGACGTCTTACCTAAATGATTGAAAGTTCCGCCTGATGAGCAAAAAGCATGTCCAAAAACAACTCCATCTGTTTCATTTTCCATATTTTCAATTGCATTTCTAAAATTTAACCTATTTAGATGTTCAAGACCTTTAATCTTTTTAATCTTATTTTCTAATTGATCTAAAGCTTTATTAATCATTGCTTTAGGGAATACATATGCTAGGTCAAAGCCAATAACTAAAATTTTTAGCTTCTTGTCTAAAACAACAAAATCAAAAGCAGGAATTGTTACTTTTATTACTTTAATTAACTCCAGTACTTCTTGATTTTCATCTAATGGATCTAGTTCGTTATTAAAAGAATCAATAACGTTAGCTGACTCTTCTTTACTACGAAAAACGTAAGAGCGTTGATCGTGATAAACGAAGATACTCATATCATCATCAGGTTGGAATCGAGCAATGAAATCTTTTTCTACTTTATCTTCATCTTCGATTGAGTAATATTTGTCATCTATAGAGCAATTTGAAGTTAGTGTACTTAAAGATTTTTCTAAATCATTTAAGTTCATATCATCAGGTAGCTTATAGATAGAAATAGCTTTATTGGCATATAGACAGTGTTTAACTACCTCAGGCGTTAAAGCCTTTCGAAAGTTAGTAAGGATTGTTACTACATCACCTTTAGTAATTTGCTGAATTTTTTTTAAGAGTGAGTCATACCCGTTTGAGGAAGAAATTCCATTCTGTTCAGCCAAATCATTTATAGGTGCAAAAGGATATTTTCTTTTACGTAAAAGGTTAACTTTTTTCAATAAATCTGCTCTGATCACTTCTAGATCAATAGATTCAACTTTAGAATTCATATTTCCCTCGGGGTTAAAGCAAAATTTATTGAGAATAAGAACTTAACTATTTGTAAAAGTTTGCAAGTTAAAGTTACTTGTACTTATGTATCAATAATATTATCTGATGGCTTTTGATTTTCATAGATTTTATTAAAGTGATTTTTGAATTTTAAGATTATTAGCAATAGCTTCCTCTAGTGCTTTCTTTCTTCTGTAATCTAATTCACTTGATTTAACATTTCTTAGGTTGATTGTGATGCTTGGATATAGCTTTTTCAATTTTGGTTCTACATGGTTTAGGAATTTTTGAGCTAAATTTTTATCTTCAAAAAACTCACATTTACTTTTTTTAAGTTTGCCGTTTAGGCTGATATAGGCATGAGCTTTATCGTCATCTTTAATACCATATTTGCCCTGTTCAAGTCCAAAACTAGGTGTCCAATCATCACGCATAGTTTTAGGTAGATCACCATGTTTCAAAAAAACTTCAATTGTATAAAGTTTTCTTAATTCTTCCTCTTTCATCTCTACTCCATGATCATTAGACTGATTCAATGATGTAATCTACACCTAGTACCATTTGTCTAGACCAATATTCTGCGGTTTCTTTTGCTTCTTCATATTCATCGAATTGCCCTTCAGAAATTGCTTCTTCTCTAGAGGGAGTAGTCACGATTTCTCCTTCATCACCAACAAAGTAATTTCCTGATTCTAATAGCTTTACAATATACCCCATGATTACACCCTTAAAGTCTAGACTATGATCTTAAATTACAATACTTTAGAAGCTGTCACCATCAAAAAATTAGATTTTTAGTTTCATGTAATTCAATATTATTAGATAAGGAAACATAATGAAGTTAAAAGATGCTTTTGATTATATTCTTGATAAAAATAATACTTTAAGTAATTTCAATGCATATATGATTGGGGTGGTATATGAGGATAAGGATTCTTTTTTATTCGTAAATCTCAGCATAGATGATGAAGAAATAGAAAATAATATGCTGTACTACCACGCCCATGTTACAAGCGGAAAAATTGGAAGTTCAGAGGGGGAGGAGGATTTTTACAGTGCAGAGAGTATTGAAGACTTACTTGCTCAATTACCCCTGATTGCTTCTTATTTAAGTTATCATGTTTATAAGCTAGATGAGGATGTGTTTGGGCTAAGTAGTGAATACGCGTTAAAAGCACTTTTTCCTAGGCTACCTGACCCTGACTTTCATGATCTAGATGACTTTAAAGTAGAAGCTATTAAATTGGTGTCTACGCTTAATTATTAAGATTTTAGGATTGTTTTTTATTTAAGTTATTGTAATAGCAGGGTTTCTAATTTTGAAAATGAGTACCTTAGTGAGTACCTTTTAATTTTTTAATTTTAATAAATTTAGTTAAAACAATTGGATATATTAATATATTGATCCCGACCCTCGGACCAAATACTTAAAGGCCTTCAAGCATATTCAGACTTGAGGGCCTTTTTATTTGTTTTAAATAAATTAAGGAATTTTAAAATTTCAAATGAAGATTTGATGAATAATATAAGATAAGGATTGAGTAAATTTTATTTTAATAATAAATAGTTATGGTTTATTCAATCGATCTTCACTAGACGCTTACGTTTTATAAAGTACGACTCATGCTTTAGCTAGATATTCAGTCCTCAAAAATGCACTTTCTTAATATTTGAGAATGTATTAGTCTTGATGAAATAAGGTTTCATTTCTTTACTGTGAAATGAAAAAATAAAATGTAATCGATCATTATTCCCCTTTACTCCATGGCAGGATGTAGACATGAAAATAGAATTTATAGATGTCGATCAAGCTGATCAGCTCAGTGCCTGCAAAATGTCTCTTTTACTCGGTGTATCAACGCCAAAAAATCAACTTGAGAGTTTTTTAAGATTTGCGCGTGGCATTTTAAATGCGGAGTCAGCAATCTTAGCTTTTCATGATGAACCATATGTGTGGCATTCTTCTCCAAATGGATTTAAAGCTTTTAATGCCAATAAAAAAGCAAAATTATTACCATATTTCGCGGGTCAAACTTCGATCAGTCGTGATCATCCTAATTATTCATCTTTTTCAGCACATATTCATCAACTCGGAGTTGATCACGAGCGAATTATAGCCATTGATTTAAAAGTGAATGATGATTTTTCAATTGGTCAAGTGATTTTATTTGATAATCAGCACCAACCTTTTGATGATCAAAATTTAGAACTGGTTTATGATTTTTCAATGAGCTTAATTCGTATATTAGAGCTTCATTCGGATTATGCGGAACTCAAAGAATTATATGAACAACAATCGGCGCTTAATTTCAGTAAAACAAAATTCTTTCAAATCATTGCACACGATTTACGCGCACCATTTCATGGCTTATTAGGTTTTTCTGATGTATTGGCCAATGAACGTGAAAGTTTGGATGAGGACAGTGTACAGAATATCGCTGAGTATCTACATGATACCGCTCAATCGACTTATAACTTATTGGAAAGCCTATTAAATTGGGCAATGGCTGAAGGCGGGAGATTTGTCTATCATCCTATTCAGTTTGAGCTTAAACAGGTGACAAAAATCGTTTTTGATGTTTTAAACACGTTGGCTGTGAAAAAAAATATTCAATTAATTGAAAGTGTGCCGCAAGAGTTAAAAGTCTTTGCCGACATTAATATGATCACATCAGTGATTCAAAACTTGGTATCCAATGCTTTGAAGTTTACTCATTTGGATGGAACTGGAAAAGTTTATATCGAAGCATCAAAATGCGATCAAGGTGTCGAAATTGCCATTCGAGATACAGGTTTAGGTATGACACCACAGCAAATTGAGAAGCTTTTTCAACCGGATTTGAAGGTATCTATTCGTGGTACATCTGGTGAAAAAGGTGCTGGTTTAGGTTTGGTGTTATGTAAAAGATTTGTTGATTTGAATCATGGTGAAATTTGTGTCAGTTCTCAACAAGGTCAAGGTACGACTTTTAAAGTCATATTACCTGAAGCAGACACTCATGCAGCGTTACCTGCCACCCCAAATACGAGTAATCAAACATCTTTGGAAAAAGTGAACTAAATAGTCCACAAATTGCGTAAGGACTGATATAAAAGAGTTTTAGATTTATTCAGGCTTTTTTTCAAATGAATGCTGATCAGTTGCAAAAAACTCTTAGAGCCAGTCAATACGCGGAACAAGTTTATAATTTACATCAAACATTATTAGAACAAGATTATTCATCTGATCAATTTAATAAATTTTTAAGTACTGAACAAATCTATCACATTGTACAAAAAGAACTTGCTGACATTCAGGATGAAAAAGAATGGATGCAAAAAATTCGAATTTTGCGAGCACGGTTAATGTTTCGGTGGATTTGGCAGGATGCGAACCGCCTCATTTCAGTTATTACATTGACTCGTGAGCTTTCAGACTTTGCCGATGCCAGTATTGATGCAGCCAAAAGCTTCGCTTATCGTCCATTGCAAGCCAAACATGGAGAGCCGATCGGCTATAACGGTAAGCTTCAAGACCTTATCGTGATTGCAATGGGTAAATTGGGGGCTCAGGAACTTAATTTATCCAGTGATATTGATCTTATATTTGCCTTCGATGAGCAAGGTGAAACCAATGGTCGTAAATGTATTGATGTTCAGCAATTTTGCATCCTTTGGGGGCAAAAAATTATTTATTTGTTGGAACATATCACCGCAGATGGATTTGTATTCCGAGTGGATATGCGATTGCGACCATGGGGTGATGGTTCAGCACTAGCAATCAGTCATGCGGCACTTGAAAAGTATCTCAGTCAACATGGGCGTGAGTGGGAGCGTTATGCATGGATAAAGGCGCGTATTGTTACAGGAGGAAAGGAAGGGGATGAGCTTCTGGAAATGACTCGACCTTTTGTATTCCGCCGTTATGTGGATTACACCGCTTTTGCAGCGATGCGTGAAATGAAAGCGATGATTGAGCGTGAAGTTCAACGTAGAAATATTGAAGATGATATTAAACTTGGTGCAGGTGGTATTCGTGAAGTTGAGTTTATCGTTCAAGTTTTCCAGTTGATTTATGGTGGTTCAAAACTTGAGCTACAAGACCGTCAATGTTTAGTGAGTCTACATCATTTGGGGGGTGTTGGATTACTTGAACCTGAAGTGGTGGATGAGCTTGAAAATGCTTATTTATTCTTGCGTCGTGTAGAACATGCCATTCAAGCGTTGAACGACCAACAAACGCAATCACTGCCTACAGAACTTGACCAAAGAAATCGCATCGTAGAGACACTTGGATTTGAGAGTTGGGATGCTTTCTTAAATGTTCTCAATGAGAAGCGCGCTATAGTAACTTATCAGTTTGAGCATTTAATTAAAGAAAAAGAAGTAGATCCATTGGTTGAAAGCTTTGGCCAAATAGAGCAGCAATTGAATGAAGTTTTAGATGAGTCTGCTAAAAATTTGGTTCGTGAATTTTGGTATGGACATGCCATAAAAAAATTACCCGCTAAAGCAGTTAATCGTTTAAAAGAGTTTTGGCCTCATCTGATTCAAGCTGTTCTCGAATCGGATAATCCACAAGTCGCTTTGGTAAGGCTGATGCCACTGGTTGAATCTGTGATGCGGCGAACAGTCTATCTAGTGATGTTAATTGAAAGCAAAGGAGCATTACAGCGACTCGTTAAAATGGCGACTGTAAGCCCATGGATTTGTGAAGAGTTAACCCATTATCCAGTTTTACTCGATGAGTTTTTATCGATGGATTTTGAGCTACCTAAACGCCAAGATTTGGAGGATTCACTCAGACAGCAGCTGCTGCGCATTGAAATAGATCAGGTGGAAGATCAAATGCGCGTATTGCGCTTATTCAAAAAATCGAATGTTTTGACTGTAGCAGCCAGTGATGTATTGGCTGAAAGTCCCCTGATGCGTGTGTCTGATGCGCTCACCGATATTGCTGAGGTTTCAGTTCAAGCGACCTTGAATTTGGCATATCAAATTACAGCCAAAAAACATGGTTACCCAGTAGATGCAGATGGTCAACGTTGTTCACAAAATCATATGGCATTTAGTGTCATTGGGTATGGGAAATTAGGCGGTATCGAACTTGGGTATGGTTCAGACCTTGATTTAGTGTTTATTCACTATATGGATGAACAGGCAGATACGGATGGCTTGAAACCAATTAGTGGTTTTGAATTTGCGATGCGTGTTGGGCAAAAGCTCATGTCGCTGATGACAACCCAAACTTTAGATGGTCGTGTGTATGAGATTGATACACGATTGCGTCCTTCAGGAGAAGCTGGGCTTCTCGTCACAAGTCTTAAGGCTTTTGAGCAATACCAACTTAAAAACGCATGGCTTTGGGAGCATCAAGCCATTGTTCGTGCACGTAGTATAGCGGGTGAGCAAAGCTTAAGAGAAAAGTTTGAAGAATTACGCTGTCGTATTTTAACTTTGCCTCGAAATGAAGAAACGGTAAGAGCAGAAGTGCTAAAAATGCGTCAAAAAATGAAAGACCATTTAGGCTCATCAAATGAGCAAAAAAAAGATGGAATTTTTCATTTAAAACAGGATGCAGGTGGTATCGTTGATATCGAATTTATGGCACAGTATGCAGTATTAGCATGGAGTGGGACGAATCCTGATCTCGCCCATTACTCCGACAATGTACGAATCCTTGAGGATGCCGCAAAAACTGGCTGCTTATCCAGCGCCGATGCGACAGCATTGATTCAAGCTTATCTCCGTGAACGTGCCGAGAGTCATCGTTTAGCCCTTGCAAATCAATCCATGCAAGTGAGTGCTGCGAATTGGCTCGATACCCGTAAGGTCGTTTGCAAGCTATGGCAAAGATTAATAGATCCAACTGCATCAGTAGTTGGATAGAAATGACTGTGTATAAAAATTTGGAGTTTAGGTCATGAATTTGGCTGATCGTGATGGTTTTATTTGGCAAGATGGACAATTAGTTGATTGGCGTGAAGCAAAAACTCACGTCTTAACACACACTTTACACTACAGTATGGGTGTGTTTGAGGGTGTCCGTGCCTACGAAACTCCGAATGGAACGGCAATTTTCCGTTTAAAAGAACACACTAAACGTCTTTTAAACTCTGCCAAAATTTATCAAATGAAAGTTCCGTTTGATCAGGCGGCATTAGAACAAGCTCAAATTGATGTGGTGCGTGAAAATAAATTAGCTTCTTGCTATTTACGTCCAATTATCTTTATTGGTTCGGAAAAGCTAGGTATTGCAGCGACGGATAATACAATTCATGCAGTGGTTGCTGCGTGGAGCTGGGGCGCTTACCTTGGTGAAGAAGCAATGGTGAAGGGTATTCGTGTAAAAACTTCTTCTTTTACACACCATCACCCTAACGTGACGATGTGTAAGGCGAAAGCATCAGGAAACTACACGCTGTCTATTTTGGCACACCAAGAAGTTGCGCACTCAGGTTATGACGAAGCAATGTTACTTGATCCACAAGGTTATGTGTGTCAAGGTTCAGGTGAAAACGTATTCTTAGTGCGTGATGGCGTGATTCATACCCCTGATATCGCTGGTGGTGCTCTTGATGGTATTACTCGTCAAACCATTATTACGATTGCGAAAGACCTTGGATATGACGTTGTAGAGCGCCGTATCACACGTGATGAATTCTATATCGCTGATGAGGCATTTTTTACAGGTACAGCGGCAGAAGTAACGCCAATCCGTGAATATGATGATCGTCAAATCGGTGAAGGTGTTCGTGGTCCAATCACAACACAAATCCAAAAAGCATACTTCGATGCCGTACAAGGTAAAGACCCTAAATATGCTCACTGGTTAACATATGTGAAGTAATTAATGCTTTGAAAAAAGGACTCAATTGAGTCCTTTTTTAATCATCTTTACCAAAAATATCTCTGGTATACACTTTATCTGCAACATCATTTAGTTTATCGCAATGACGATTACTAATAATTAAATCTGCTCTTTTTTTAAATTCTTCCAGTGTTTTGATGATTTTTGAGTTTTGAAATTTTTTCTCTGAAAGTGTGGGTTCGTAAATAATGATCTTGATTCCTTGTGCTTTGAGACGACGCATAACACCTTGTATTGCTGACGATCGAAAATTGTCTGAACCACTTTTCATGACCAAACGATATATCCCAACAACGCTAGGGCATCTCTCCAAAATAGACTGTGCAATAAAATCTTTGCGAGTAATATTCGCATCTACAATGGCTTGAATTAAATTGCTTGGAACTTGGTCGTAGTTGGCGAGTAATTGTTTAGTATCTTTAGGAAGACAATATCCGCCGTAACCGAATGATGGATTGTTATAAAATTTACCAATTCGAGGATCTAAACAAACACCCTCGATCATTTGGCGAGTGTCCAATCGGTATATTTGAGCGTAAGTATCTAGTTCATTGAAGAATGCAACGCGCATAGCTAAATAGGTGTTTGCAAAAAGTTTGATTGCTTCTGCCTCGGTGGAGTCAGTGAACAAGACTGGACAATCTTTTTTATAAGCACCCTCTATGAGCATGTTTGCAAATTGATGTGCTCGTTCAGAATTTTCACCCATTATAATTCTTGAAGGATATAAGTTATCCAGCAATGCTTTTCCTTCTCTGAGAAACTCAGGTGAAAATATAATATTCTGTGTTTCAAATTTACTTTTTAGTTGTTGGGTGTAACCTACAGGAACTGTCGATTTGATAATGATCGTCGCTAATGGATTGATACTTAAAATCTCAGTGATCACAGATTCAACACTTGAAGTGTCAAAATAATTGGTTGTAGGGTCATAATCAGTTGGTGTCGCAATAAGAATATAGTCTGTCTGAAAATATGCATCCACAGCATTAGTTGTTGCTTTAAAGTTTAATGGTTTATTACTTAGAAAATCAGAGATTTCTGTGTCTTGTATAGGTGAGATTTTCTTGTTCAATAAATTTACTTTATTTTGATCAATGTCTAAGGCGGTGACTTCATGATGTTGCGCTAAAATCATCGCATTTGAGAGACCGACGTACCCAGTGCCGACAATAGTAATTTTCATTATTTTAGTTCAAGCCAGATTAAATTTAATTTGACAAAATAGGGTTTCTAAGACGTGACAATTTAATGAAGATTTGATTTCAATTTTGACGAGTTTGAATTCTTATCGTTCAAGAATATTTTAACTCTGTGGTATGATGCAGCTATTGATTCGGTGGAATAAAACGGCATGTCAATACATGAAAACAATGTCTTATTAGAAGAAGAGATTGCACAAGAACAGAACATTGTTTTGTGTATGAAGTGGGGAACCAAATATGGTTCTGAGTATGTGAATCGTCTTTACAATATGGTGAAACGACACACGACTGTTGATTTCCAGATGGTTTGTCTCACTGACCGTACAGAAGGAATTGATCCAAATGTTAAATGCTTTCCTATTCCACCGTTAGCATTGCCTGAAGGCGCGCCTGAGCGTGGTTGGAACAAACTTTCAACTTTTGAGCCTGACTTATATGGCTTAAAGGGTAACGCGCTATTTTTAGATTTGGATGTTGTTATCGTTGATAACATGGATGATTTTTTCACTTATCCAGGTGATTTTTTAATTATTCACGACTGGAAACGACCATGGCGAATCACAGGTAATAGCTCAGTATATCGTTTTAAATTGGGCGCTTTCCCTGGATTATTACCATATTTTCGTGAGAACTTTGATGAGATCCGAAAAAAATTCCGTAATGAACAAGCCTATTTGTCATGGTATGTAGATAAACATGCGAAGCAAACCTATTGGCCAGATAGCTGGTGTAAAAGTTATAAATATCACTGTTTACAAAAAATCCCAATGGCGTTTTTTAAGCCACCAGTAAAACCTGAAGGTGCTAAAATTATTATTTTCCATGGTGAGATTAATCCACCTGATGCTGTGAATGGTGGCGGTGGTAAATGGTACCGCTATGTGTTGCCAAGTCAATGGATTAAGGATGCTTGGCGCTAAACATGGAAATGTTGAATAGACAAGAAAGAGCATACCGTTTATCTGTTGTGATGATGGTAAAAAATGAGGCTGAAAATTTAGCAGTTAGTTTACCTGCATTGCGTGGTTGGGTAGATGAAATCATTGTGCTTGATTCTGGAAGTACTGATCACGGACGTGAACTGGTCGAAGCTGCTGGCGGTCAATGGTTTGTGAATACAGATTGGCCTGGTTTTGGTAAACAGCGTCAATTGGCGCAAAGCTATGCGACTGGTGATTGGATTCTAGCATTGGATGCTGATGAAGAAATTACTGAAGAATTAAAGCAAAGCATTTTAAAAGTTATCCAAAACCAACCTGCAAATATCGTTTATGGAATTAAACGCGTTGATTGTGTTTTTGGACATGAGATTGACAATCGTTATTGGGCAATAAAAGCGCATTGGCGTTTATATCCTAAATCATTTCAATATAACGATAATTTAGTGCATGAATCTATTGTTTTGAATCAAGCTAGAACAGAAACATTGAATGGATTCATGTTGCATCATACTGCACCTACACCAGAATTTTTACTCAGCAAAAGACTCCAATACGCGAAAGCGTGGGCAGTTGATCGTTTTAATCGTGGAAAATCAACTTCATCATTTGCAATTTTACTGCATGCATTCTGGGCATTTATAAAACAATATATTGTAGATGGTCGTTTTTTGAAAGGCCGCTATGGTTTTTTATACTCGATAATATTTGCGCAATATACTTTTAATAAATATGCAATTTTGTATGATCTACATCATAACAATGCCGAAGGAAAGTTTGTTGCTGAACATCAAGCATTGCAGAATCTAACTTCAATCGAGCTTGGGACAGAAAAAAGATCCACTTTATCATTGGTGATTATTTTAAAAAATGAGTCAAGACATTTGGCAGATTGCTTAGATAGTGTGGTTGATCTCGTGGATGAAATCGTCATTCTAGATTCAGGAAGCACGGACAATACTCGAGAAATTGCTGATCGTTACGGTGCAAAATGGTTTGTAAATACTGATTGGAAAGGTTTTGGTAAGCAACGTCAATTGGCTCAAAGTTATGCCACTCAAGATTATGTGTTGGTTCTGGATCCAGATGAGCGATTGGATCAACCTTTACGTGACTCGATTGCAGAAATTCTAAAGCAGCCAGTACAGTATGATCGAGTGTTTAGTTTGGCGCGAGTGAATTTATTCTGTGGTGTTGAAGTTCAAAAACGAGGCTGGTACACCGACAAACTTGCAAGACTTTATTCACGTGAGCATTTTAAGTATTCAGATTTAGAAGTGCATGAATCTTTAGACCAAAAAGGGGTTTCAGCACAATGTTTGCCAGGTTATTTGGCTCATTTGACCAACGATGATTTACACCATTTCTTGCTCAAAAATGTTCGATATAGTCATGATTGGGCAAAAGATAAGTTTAAAAATGGAAAAAAAGTCAGTTTAATTGCCTTAATATTTCGATCAATATTTTCATTTATTCGAGAATATATTATCCGAGGTGATTTTGTTGGTGGAGCATATGGATTATTTTTGGCAATCGCTTCGATGGGATACACCTTTAATAAATACGTGATGCTTTGGCAAATGAATCAAGAGAAGAATAAATGAATATTGTAATCGCAAATATGTCGACGATTCCAGTTTTTGCTTACGGTGGAACGGAGCGAGTTATTTGGGATTTAGCAAAAAAATTAGTCGAGTTCGGTCATAAAGTCACATTTATCGTCCCGAAGGGCTCAACTTGTGATTTTGCAGAAGTTATTGAAATTGATCCTTTTAAATCTTGGAGTCAATTAATTCCTGAAAATACAGATATCGTTCATTTTCAATTCCAACCTAAAAACCTTGAAATTGATATACCTTATGTTGTGACAGAACATGGTAATGCTCAAGTGGGTGATTTGTTAGATAGAAATACTATTTTTGTTTCAAAAAATCATGCAGAGAGACATCAGTCGAACAGTTTTGTTTATAACGGCCTCGATTGGTCAAATTATGGTAATGTGAATTGGAAAGCCAAGCGTGATTATTATCATTTCTTAGGTAAAGCGGCTTGGCGTTTAAAGAATGTCAAAGGTGCGATCAATGTTGCTTTAAAAGCGAAGCAAAAATTAGATGTATTGGGTGGTGACCGCTTTAATTTTAAACGAGGCATACGCTTAACATTTTCTCCAAATATTCGTTTTCATGGTATGGTGGGCGGTCAAGAAAAACTCGCACTATTAAATGGTTCAAAAGGTTTGATTTTTCCAGTGCGTTGGCATGAACCATTTGGTTTAGCGATTATCGAAAGTATGTATTTCGGGTGTCCAGTTTTTTCAACGCCTTATGGGGCTATTCCAGAATTAGTTCCTCATTTTTGTGGAAAACTTTCACCTCAAACCGATGAGTTAGTCGATGCTATTTTGAATCAGAAATATGATCCTTTACAGTGTCACGAACATGTTAAAGAATATTTTAATGCTGAAAAAATGATGTATGGATATTTAGAAAAATATCAAATGGCTGTTGAGGGTAAAGCATTTAATTATCAAGCTCCATCATTATTGAAAGATAGCACTCATTTAGATTGGCATTAAAAATGCTAAACTCTCATGTAGTTTTTAAATGTATTGCAAATGTTCTAATGTGTAATTAGACAAACTAGAAAAACTAACTTTTATGGATAGATATTTTTTTAATTAATCTAAATTAAAGTATAATGTATATGTTTTTTTCATACTAGAACTGTTGAATGTGAAATTTATTAACAACCATAATCTATTAACTTTTTTTATTTTATAAGCTTAGTAAAAAGTAGATCCCCAATTTTATATGAAGAGTTTTGTTATAAGTTTACCTTCTGCTCATGAGCGAAGGAGTCATATCACTGAGGAATTTCACGCAAAAAAAATTGATTTTGAGTTTTTTGATGCTCTAACTCCCGATTTAGCCTACGAAATTATAAAATCCGATTTTGATTTTTTTGACCTGACTAAAATTAGTGAAGGTGAATTGGCGTGTGCATTGAGCCATATTACTGTTTGGAAGAAAGCGCTGAATGATGGTTTGGATTATGTTGCGATCTTTGAAGATGACATTTTTTTAACTGAAAATGCATCTTTATTTTTAAAGGATAGTAGTTGGTTAGAACAAAATATAGATATTTTAAAGATTGAAACTTTCTTCGAGAGAGTAATTTTAAAAAAATCAAAATTAAGTAAAGAAAAACATGTAATAAGTGAGCTAAAAACAGATCACTTTGGGGCTGCGGGATATATACTTTCGAAAAAAGCCATAAAGAATATTCTAAACTATATTCAGCATCTAACAACGTTGAAACCATTGGATCACATACTATTCTCTGATTTGCTTAAACACAATGATTATATTGTTTATCAGTTGGAACCTGCCATTTGTATACAAGAGAAAGTTCTCAAGCAAGAAATTACGCTCGTTAGTTCGCTAGATGCTTTCCGCAACAATTTTAAAGTACCAAAACAAATGTTGAGCATTGATCAAAAAATCAAACGAGAATTTCTTCGTTTGATTCATAAGTTGAGGCTATGTTTGTTTGCTAGAAAAGTAGAGTTTAAGTAGCTGAATTATGAGAAATTTTGTTATTAGCTTAGAGACTGCTAAGAGCCGACGTGAACACATAAGCATTGAATTCAATCGTCAAAATGTTGGTTTTGAGTTTTTTAATGCGATTACACCTGATTCTAGTCAGAAATCGATTAACTTATTGGATCTAAATTTTCAAAAGACAGAGCTTACAGAAGGTGAAATAGCTTGCTTATTGAGTCACCTCACTTTGTGGAAAAAAGCAGTTGATGAGCAATTTGATTTTATTACTATATTTGAAGATGATGTTTACCTGGGTCAAGAGAGTCATCTACTTTTAGAGAATTATAATTGGATACCAAAAGATACACATATAATCAAACTTGAAGTTTTCTCAAAAAAAATAAAAATGGGTTATCAAAAGCAAGCTATAGTACCTGGTAAACGAGCGTTGTATCAGCTGAATGGTATACACTTAGGTTGTGCTGGCTATATTTTATCTAGAAAGGCTTGTGAACAATTATTGCAATATGCTCGAAGTCTTGATGAAATGGTGGCTGTTGATCATATAGTTTTTGAATTATTTGATCAGTCAACTCAGTATACTCCATATCAATTAAGTCCTGGGTTGTGTATTCAAAGCGATATATTAAAGCCTACACAAAAAGAAATTTTTGAAAGTAGTTTAGAGCAGAATCGTCGTAAGCGTTTTGATATTCAAGTACAGCATATCAAGCAGAAATTGACGTTTAAACAAAAGGTTGTACGGGAGTGGTTTAGACTCATTCAGCAACTGTTGGATGTATATCAGCACCGAACAATTAAGTTTAAATAGGAAAAATATCGATGGGTGATGAGAAGGTTATTCTAGCTGCTGCTACAGGTTACAGTGTTTCTCAAATTTTAGTGTTCATAAACTCTTTAGATCATACTGGATTTGATGGTGAACTTGTTTTAATCATTTATCGTAAACAATTAGAAGAATATAGAAAACACTTAAAGCATATTCAACACTACACTATTAATTACCAATTTAGTTCTATGGGTAAGCTACACTACCGTAATGATTATGTTGGATTACTCAAACATAAGTTGGCACGACGTTGCGCCACTCTGTTTTTTCAATTTGTAGCTAAAATCCCAATGCAAGGTTGGAAAGAAATCGCTTTGAACTATGCGAGTTATCCTCATGTAGGTCGTTTCTTTGAGTATCAAAAAGCGATTCGACTTCGTCCAAATGCTCAAAAAATTCTTTTATCTGATATTCGGGATGTAATTTTCCAAGCTCCACCACTTGATGGCATCGTACATGGATTGTATGTCGGGATGGAAAAACAAAAGGTTAGATTAAAGGATGAGGCTTATAACGCTGACTGGATTAAAGATGCATACGGTGTAGAAGTCTTAGAGCAAATGGGAATGCAGCAGATTTCATGTTCAGGAGTAAGCTATGGTGATCGAGAGTCAATGCTGGCTTATATTCAGTTAATGATAAGTGAGTTTTGTAATATTCCATATAAAATCATGTCGAATCGAATTTATGATCAAGCCATGCATAATAAGTTGATATTCGATGGTCGTATACCCAATATTCAATTCTGCCAACCTAATGATTCCAATATAATAACTTTAGGGTTATTTTCGCAAGAAGAGATATCTTTGTTAGATGGCAAAATAGTCAATAAAGATCAATCTGTGATTCCTATAGTGCACCAATATGATCGACATAAGTTTTTATTAAAAATTTTAAACCCTTAAGTATTTAATTTATATTTAAAAATTAATAATTTATTGATAATAGGTGAATCTTGTCAGATGAATACTGACTTAATTTAAGCAAGAGAAGAATGAAGAGGGAAGTAAGCTCAATGCTTATTTATCCGCATTTCCTTTAATCACCATATAAATAAGTGCGGCGATTGAACCAAATGCGGCAATAAAACTACTCGTACTAAAGAACACGATACGCTGATAAGTGGTGAGGTTAAATAATTGTTCATTCAAGATATAACGCATAAATGCCCATTGCACGATGCAAAATACAATAATAATGATTGTATGACGACGAACATCAGGACGCATAGCCATATGAATGAACTCTTAAATATTTTCTGAGATTATGCCATTTTTGAGCGTTTATCTCAATGAAATAAAAACCCTGCACTTGCAGGGTTTTTATTTAGATCAACAAAACGTTATTCTTGTGATTCAGCTTTTGGTTTTTCACGTAAGCGAATACCAAGATCACGAAGTTGAGTTGATTCAACTGGTGCAGGAGCTTGTGTTAAAGGACATTCCGCAGTTTTCGTTTTCGGGAATGCAATCACATCACGAATAGAAGAACCACCTGTCATTAACATCACAAGACGATCTAAACCGAATGCTAAACCACCGTGTGGAGGTGCACCATAACGTAAAGCGTTCAATAAGAAGCTGAATTTCTCTTCTGCCTCTTCTTCACCAATACCTAATGCTTCAAAAATTGCTTTTTGCATTTCTAAGTTATGAATACGAAGCGAACCACCACCGATTTCAGTACCGTTAAGTACCATATCGTAAGCAACAGACAATGCAGCACCTGGGTTATTCTTCACTTCTTCAACGCTAGATTTTGGCAATGTGAATGGGTGGTGAACAGAGGTCCATTTACCATCATCAGTTTCTTCAAACATTGGGAAATCAACAACCCAAAGTGGTGCCCACTCGCAAGTTGCCATCTTCATGTCATGACCGACTTTGATACGTAAAGCACCCATTGCATCGTTTACAACTTTCGCTTTATCTGCACCGAAGAATACAATATCGCCATTTTCAGCACCCACACGTTTTAATAGATCAAGCACGATTGGCTCGATGAATTTCACGATAGGAGATTGTAAGCCTTCGATACCTTTTTCAAGTTCGTTAACTTTGATATACGCCAAACCTTTTGCACCGTAGATGCCAACAAATTTAGTGTACTCGTCGATTTGGCTACGTGGAAGTGAACCTGCACCCGGAACACGTAACGCAACAATACGACCTTTAGGATCTTTAGCAGGACCTGCGAATACTTTGAACTCTACATCTTGCATTAAATCTGCAACGTCAACGAGTTTAAGTGGAATACGTAAGTCAGGCTTGTCAGACGCATAGTCGCGCATTGCATCTGCATAGGTCATACGTGGGAACTTATCAAATTGAACATTAAGAAGTTCTTTAAACATCTTAACTGTTAAACGTTCCATTAAATCCATGATGTCATCGTCACTCATGAACGATGTTTCAACGTCGATTTGTGTGAATTCAGGCTGACGGTCAGCACGTAAGTCTTCGTCACGGAAACATTTAGCAATTTGGTAATAACGATCAATACCACCCACCATTAACAATTGTTTAAATAACTGTGGTGATTGCGGAAGAGCGTAGAAACTACCATTTGATACACGGCTTGGTACTAAATAGTCACGCGCACCCTCAGGAGTCGCACGTGTCAAAATAGGTGTTTCAACGTCTAAGAATCCGTTTTCTTCGAAATAGTTACGAATAAGGTTTGTTAATTTAGAACGGAAACGTAAACGCTCTAACATTTCTGGACGACGAATGTCCAAGAAACGATATTTCAAACGAATTTCTTCTGAAATATTAGTATTATCATCATTTAATGGAAATGGTGGAGTTTCAGACGCTGCTAGAACTTCAATTTCTTTACCTAATACTTCGATTTGACCACTCACCATGTTGGCATTTTCAGTACCAGCATAACGACGGCGAACGCGACCAGTTATTTTTAATACAAATTCAGAACGAGCTTTATCAGCTGTTTCGAAAGCTTCTGGTGTATCAGGATCAATAACCACTTGAACTAGACCATCACGGTCACGCATATCAAGGAAAATTACACCACCGTGGTCACGGCGACGGTGTACCCATCCGCAAAGTGTAACGGTTTGATCAATTTGAGCTTCGGTTAATGAACCGCAGTAATGAGTTCGCATCATAGCGTTAAAAATCCAACTATATGGGTTAATGAAAGCGTATACGTAAACAGCGTAACGCCTTTATACAAAGGGTGAATTATGCCTCTTTGAGACTACAGTCACAAGGAGAAGATTATGAAAGCCCTATTATTTAATGCAAATTTAAAATTAAGACGATCCTTCGAATAATTCCAATTGATCTAGGATTTGAAAAACAAGCGCACAAATCGCAAACGTCAATAGAAAGCCTCTAAAGAAATAATTAATTGAGAAGCCAATGTAACCATATAGGTCATTTAAAATGGCTGTATTGTAATTAGAGTTGAAATGAATAAATCCAAATAATCCACCTAATATTGAAATTAGCACGGATACCACAGCAAAAATAGTGATAGAACGAGTTACTCTGAATGGTTGACGGTAAGTACAAAAATACTGTTTTGCAAACCATAAAATAAAGGGCAAAACGATAATAGAGGTACCGACCTGTAAAATTCGATGGAGGGGGTAGTGTTGTCCGAAAAGATTAATTTGCTTAGCTAATAGGTCATGAAAAGCAAAGGTTCTGTAATCAACATGAGTTAAACCATCCCAAAGGATATGACTGCTGATACCCAAGATTAATGAAATATTGATCAGCAAGAAGAACTGCAAGACAGATCTAAAGTTCAAGAGTTTTAAGGGATTGTAAATACCAACCCATCTAAAAAAAGTAGGTCGTAATAGTGCATACCACAATAGACAGAATGCCATTCCCATCAATAAATTGGGATATAGCAATGCGCTCCATTGATGTGAGATTTGGATATGTTCATCTGTAAAAAGACGAAATAAGTCAGGGACCATGCAACCAATTGCTAGAGCAGAAATAGGAAGTGTTCCTTCCGATGCTTTATGCAAAATTGGTGCGAGTACAGCATGTGAAATTGTAAAGGGCATTGCAGAAATATATCAAAAAAATGCTATCCGAATTTTATAGATTAACATTGATATGTAACCCATTGGTTTAATTATATGAAGGTAATTAATTTGGAGTAAATGAATGAAATATGATTGAAGTTTGGTTGAAATGTTATATTATAACAACAATTGTAAATTTTCGAATTTTGAGCTTGTCGTATGAACTTTCATAAAAATATCATCACTGCCTCCGTCTTAGCAGTGATAGCATCCGCAGCACATGCTGATCAAAAACAAAAAAATGTTCAATTAGATACAATTTCTTCTACCGCACATCCATTGGTTCAAACAGCTGCTGACTTCGCTGTAGCGGATCATGTGATTGATCAAAAAAAATTATCCGAAAGACCAACAACCATAGGTGATGCGTTAGCCGATGAGTTGGGTGTTTATTCTAATCAATATGGAACAGGTGCAAGTCGTCCTGTGATTCGTGGCCAAGATGGACCGCGTGTAAAAGTTTTACAGCATGCTTCTGAAACTGCTGATGTATCAACACTTTCGCCTGACCATGCCGTAACGGTTGATCCTATTTTGGCGAAGCAAGTGGAAGTTATCCGAGGACCTTCAACATTACTGTACGCAGCTGGAACTGTGGGTGGTTTAGTCAACGTGACTGATCAAAAAATACCGACACAAATGCCAGCTAATGGTCTAGAGGGGCAAGTGGGCGTCCGCTACAACTCTGGGAGTGATGAAAAACTTGCGAGTGCAGGTGTAACAGCAGCTATAGGTGAAAATTTTGCACTTCGTGTTGAAGGCACGAAGCATAAAGCCAATGATTATATCCCTTTTAAAGGTTACTTCACTGAACATCATCATGAGGGTGAGACAGAGCCTCATCGTGAAAGTGCTAAACGTGTAGAAAATACCTTCTCAGAAGGTCAAACAGTTAATGTCGGCGGCTCATGGATCCATGATCGAGGTTTTGTGGGGCTGTCATATAGTAATCGACAAGATAAATATGGATTACCAGGTCATAGTCATGAATATCATGGATGTGAATTGCATGGAGATCATTTCCATTGTCCACCACCTAATTCAGCGCACGACCATGAACACGAAAATGCTGCAGGTCCATGGGTTGACTTAAAATCTGAACGCTATGATTTGCGAACTGAATTAAATGATCCATTAAAAGGATTTGAAAAGCTGCGAGCTCATTTAAGTTTTACAGATTACGAGCATGATGAACTAGAAGAAAATGAAGTTATTAGTAACTTTAAAAGTAAGGGTTATGATGGTCGTTTAGAGTTGGTTCATATCCCGTTGTTAGGTTGGGAGGGTGTTGTAGGTGTACAAGCATCTCAGCAAAAAATAAAACTTAATGCGCCTGAGGGACATGACCATGATGAAGTTGATCATGGTGACCATGATCATAGTGATCACGATCATGAACATCATGGTCATAGTCATGATGTTCTGATGGCGGATACAAAAACCAATAAGTACAGTTTATTTGCACTAGAACATAAACAGCTTGGTCCTGTGCATGTCGAATTGGGCGCTCGTGTAGACCATCAAAAAATTGATGTCGATTCCAATCAAAAGAACTACTCAGGGACTGCTGTTTCAGGATCAGCTGCAGCTAATTGGGAGTTCGCGCCAAATTATAAGTTGTCTCTAGTGGGGTCTCATCAACAACGTTTACCGCTAGCTCAAGAGTTATATGCAGATGGTCTTCATTTTGCAACAAACACATATGAGCTAGGTAATCCAGATATTGATAAGGAAACATCAAATAATCTAGAGTTAGGTCTCCATTATGAAGGTGATCAGCTTGATTATCATGTTCATGTTTATCACAATTGGTTTGATGACTATATTTATGGTGCAACTGTAGCTCAACAAGGCAATTTACGTGGACTTAAATATACGCAGGATAAGGCACGTTTTTATGGAACTGAGGCTCAGCTAGGCTATCAAATTAATGATACTTACAAGGTGAGTGTGTTTGGTGATTATGTAAGAGGCAAGATAGAGGGGGAAAATGCTCCACGTGTTCCTGCTGGACGACTTGGTACAAAGGTGGAAACCAATTTTGCTGATGGTTGGTCTGGTTTAGCTGAGTATTATCATGTATTCACGCAAGATAAATTTGCTGACTTTGAAAAAGAAACCCAAGGTTATAACATGGTCAATGTTGGTGTGTTTTATGCTGGGCAGTTAAACAATCGCAACGATTATCGGGTTTATTTAAAAGCAAATAACTTGTTGGATGATCAGGTTTATTCGCACAATTCATTTTTATCGAATATTCCACAAATTGGACGTAATTTCACCGTTGGTGTTGAATACGGATTCTAATTTACTCCAACGTGTTAAAAACAGTTTAATGCTTGAAAAAAGGTAAATTAAAACCTAGTCTGAAAGTATCGGACTAGGTTTTTTGTTATGCGTCTATTTAAACGAATTCACCAAAAATTAAATTGGTCAAACCGACGTTATGTTGGTCTGATTCTCGGTATGCTGACCATCGGCTATTTAGCCTCAGCGCTTTATCATATTTATAAACCATTACCAGAAGGGCTTAATTATTCCGGTAAATTACGGCATGCAAATGTGAAATTCCTAGCAGACCAAACTTATATAGATACGGCGGGTCAGCGACAGCAGCATCAGATTTTTGATGAAATTCTCAATCTTATTGAGCAAGCGCAAACCACAATTGTGTTAGATATGTTTCTGTTCAATCCTGAAACTGGTCAGTCTCAAAATCAACATCGCGCCTTAACACAAGAACTGACCCAAGCACTCATTCAAAAAAAGCGTCTAACACCGAATATTGAAATTAAATTAATCACTGATCCTATAAATTCAGTTTATGGTGGAATAATCCCAGAGCACTATCGACAACTCAGACAAGCAGGAATTGATGTCATAGAAACAGATTTATCACCATTACGCGCATCGAATCCACTGTGGTCGGGCATTTGGTATTTTTGTTGTCAGAATTTAGGAAATAATGCTGAGAAAGGTTGGTTAAGTAATCCTTTCGGCGAAGAAAAAATTACCATTCGAAGTTATTTAAATCTTTTTAATTTTAAAGCGAACCATCGTAAAACCATCATAGTGGATACATCCGAGGGATGGAAAACACTAGTGACTTCGATGAATCCGCATGATGGAAGCTCAAGCCATTCTAATGTAGCACTTGTGGTCGAAGGGCATACAGCTGTCGATATTTTAAAAACTGAACAATCAGTGGCTTTATTTTCTAAAGCAAATATTCCAATGGTTATTGTGGGAGATGTACCAGAAGATAAACAGTTGCCACAAGTGCAAGTACTGACAGAAAAAGCAATATATGATGAAGTGCTGAAACTGATTGAATCTGCTCAAGGTGCTGATGCAAAAATAGATTTGGCAATGTTCTATTTATCAGAGCGAGAAATTATTGAAGCCTTAATTAAAGCTCACCAACGCGGTGTTAAAGTTCGTGTATTACTAGACCCGAACAAAGATGCATTTGGACGTACTAAAAATGGTATTCCAAATCGTCCTGTCGCGACAGAGCTCTATAAAGCTGGAATAGACGTACGCTGGTGTAATACACAAGGTGAGCAGTGCCATTCAAAAATGATTATTAAGCGTAGTTCAAATCAGGTTGAACTGATTTTGGGGTCGGCTAATTTTACTGCTCGTAATTTGAAAAATTATAATTTAGAAACTGATTTACGTGTTATTGGCTCTTCAAATCAGCAAGTTTTTAAAGATGCAGTACAGTATTTTGATACTGCTTGGATGAATTTAGAGGGTAAGCAAATGAGTGTTGATTACTCAGAATATGCAGAAGATTCAAAAATGAAATATGCCATTTATCGATTCATGGAATGGAGTGGTCTCTCAACCTTCTAAAAAAATCCCTCGAAAGAGGGATTTTTTCATTTATGGATTCGGTGGAACTAATTTATCGAGTTCCTTATCATCAATCTGATCGAGCTCTTTAATATCGGTTTTAATTTTCCACTTAGACTCATCCTCAACAGGTTGAGGTAAACGTGCTTCTAACCAATCACAAACCACATCTGGCGTAAAATCAGGATGATTACACTGAATCACCCAAGATAAGAATTGTTTCGCCTCACCATTCATATAGGGTGGAGGAGACACAGGTAAAAACTGAGTGGGTAGGCGTTCATTTTTAGAAATGTAATTCAATACATGACCAAGTTCTTGAACCGTTTGCCAAGCTAAGGCATGGTCGATATTGATTTGAAATTTAAACCACCATGCATGTTCACCATCAGTGCCATAAGAATCGATATAGTTTTCTTGGACACTCGGAACTTTACAAAAAAATTGGTGCAGGCGATCAAAACTCATTTCAGGCACGGTGGATAATCTCGCAAAGTTAAAAATGGTTAGTCTAGCAGATTTACAAACAGACTCATGCAGATAAATAAAAGGTCTAAAGTATTAAATTTAAAATTTTAAATAATGTTCAAGATTTCTACATGATTGATCTATAGTTAAGCTTTAGAATGAGTGTTGAAAACAAAAGTAATCTTAAATTTGGAATGAGGTAATAGAGATGAACAATACATTATTGGTTAAGACTCTATTGGGTTCAGTGATTCTTTTAATAACGAGTCATACTTTTGCAGATAGTTGGGCTAATTACCAAGGTTCTAAGGTTCGACCTGTAAAACCAACACAGACTCCAATATATACTGGTAATGCAGATCGTCTAAGTAAGCCAGTCCCATTGCAACAACCACGTTTTGCTCAGAATAGACCTCAATTACAGCGACCATATCCTCCTTATCCAGCGTATCCGCAACAGAATGGGATTACAGTGATCTACCAACAGTCTTTACCGACCACGGCGACATATTCTAGCAAGCAGTCAAGCTTCGTAAATGGGCAGGGTGGTACTATTGAAATGAGTCAGTATATGCCGATTTCAGATTGGCGTCGTTATGGTCTTCCTGCACCACAAGTTGGAATGCATTGGATATACCAAAATGGTCGATATATCCAGATGCCAAATGATCGTTAGATGCTTGATCCAATTTGTCTAAGCCATTTTTATCTAAGCCAACTCATCATCTTCAGGGCGTGGTGTTTTTCCAAGTGGTAAAGGTTTATCTTGGTGTTTATCTCGGATCACTGATGGAAAATTCCAAGAAGCAAAACGCACGACCAATATAGCGAATGCTAGGATTAAAATTGATCCTGTAATAATGACTAAATCAATATCAGCTTTATGGTCATGTTGAATATCAGAAATTAACAGACGTGTCAGGGCAGTGATGGCGATATAGATCAGAAATCTGACGGGCATATGATTGGTCTTAAAATAAATACCTACCATCGCACCTAGTTCTAAATAGATAAATAACAACAGAATGTCATCAATCGTTGCATATTGTTTTACCGTAAGAATATCAATCACGGTATGTCCTGCAGACCAAATTACCATGCAGCCAATAATAAAGAGCGCAATATAGTGGAAGCTCTCAACTGCTAGATTTCCAAAACGATCTAATAAGGATTCGATTTTTTCTACGCTAATATCTTTTTTACTCATGACATCTCCTCCTTTGAAAAAACCTGATGGTTTCATTGGAGTGATGCAAAATTCATGCTCATCTTATGCCTAAGCAGGGAAGACTATTATGAGTTGCTTTGAAAATAAGCAAATTCAGGTAAAAAAAGCCTGAAGAATCAGGCTTTTTTAAGATAAAACTTATGATTGATTTGTGAAGTAATCCTCGCTAAATCCCATCACGATTTCAGAGCTAGCTTTGATGCGAGCTAAACGTGTATTTAATTCAGGTAAAACGCGTTGGATGTAGTAGTTCACCAAAGATAATTTGTTCTCATAGAACTCACCTGATTTTTCACTCGCAGCTTTAGCAATTTTAGCAAACATATAGGTAAAGCTGAGTAAGCCTACCGCATGTAAATAATCAACCGCAGCAGCATTCGCATAATCAGGATTTTCCGCAGCACGTTCAAGAACAACTTGTGTAATCGATTCAAGTTCAGTTGCAGCATCAAGAGTGGCATCTTTGATGTAATTTAAGTCCGCATCTAATGCATTTGCAAAGTCACGAATTTCTTCGATATATTCTGCGATGAATTGACCATTACATTTAATCGTTTTACGACCAATCAAATCTTGTGATTGAACGCCGTTCGTGCCTTCATAAATTTGTGAGATACGAAGATCACGGATACATTGTTCCATACCCCATTCACGAATATAGCCGTGACCACCAAAGACCATTTGGGCATCTAGTGTCGCATTGAAAGCAGTGTCTGTTAAATATGCTTTTGCGATTGGTGTGAGCAAAGCAACACGATTATTTGCTTTTGCAACTGCTTCTGGATCTGTCGAGAACTTTGTAATGTCAAGTTGTTGACCTACATATACTGCAAATGCACGTGAAGCTTCATTGTTCGCACGAGCATTTAAGAGCATACGACGTACATCACCGTGCACAAGAATACTATCAGCAGGTTTATTCGGAGATTTCACACCTGTTGCACTACGACCTTGTAAACGATCAGTGGCGTATTGAGCAGCATTTTGATAAGCAAATTCAGAAGCGCCTAAACCTTGGATACCCATGGACAAACGTTCATAGTTCATCATCACGAACATTGCAGCAAGACCTTCGTTTTCTTTACCGACTAAATAGCCTTTTGCACCGTCAAAGTTCATCACACATGTTGCAGAGGCTTTGATCCCCATTTTGTGTTCAATAGAACCAGGGCCTACAGGGTTACGATCACCCAAGGTACCATCTTCATTCACTAAGAATTTAGGTACAATGAACAGAGAAATACCGCGTGAACCAGCAGGAGCATCAGGCGTTTTTGCTAATACAAGGTGAATAATATTTTCAGCTAAATCATGGTCACCACCGGTAATAAAAATTTTAGTACCTGTGATGTTGTAAGTACCATCTTCATTACGTTCAGCCTTAGTTTTAATAATGCCTAAATCAGTACCTGCGTGAGGCTCTGTGAGACACATCGTACCTGACCATTCACCTGAATAGATTTTAGGAAGATAGGTTTCTTTTTGTTCTTGAGAAGCATAGCTATTTAATGCCATACCCGCACCCACAGAAAGAAGTGGGTAAAGCATAAATGATGGGTTGGTTGCAAAAAGCATTTCATCTGCAAGCACAGTCAGCATTTTTGGCATGCCTTGACCGCCCCATTCTTCGTCAGCACCTAAGCCAATCCAACCACCTTCTGCATATTGTTGGAACGCTTCTTTAAAGCCCGCTGGTGTGGTAACAGATCCATTATTATAAGTTGCGCCTTCTTCATCACCTGTGCGATTTAGGGGAAGGGTTACGTTTTGAGCGAATTTAGCCATCTCTTCTAAAATAGCTTCAGCTGTCGCAGCATCAATATGAGCTAAATTCTCATTTGATTGCCAAAATTGTTCAGCTTGAAATACATCATTCAAAATGAACTTCATATCTGTAAGAGGCGCATTATAGATTGGCATTTTCGTTCACCTTTTTTTTGTTTAAATATCTTTAGTTCTTAGCAGTCTATCGAAGCATATTAGGACTTGTTAGACGACTAAAGGTTAATATCTCGAATTTATTTATAAAGAAAAAGGACGGCCAAATCTATGACTGTCCTTTTTCTTTTTACACATATTTAATGTGGATCATTAGAATGCAAAATGTTCAGCATCTAAAGTCATTAATGGCTCTAATCCACCTGCAATTACGTCAACATGTGAGCGAACGCGTGGAAGGATCTTCTTGAAGTAGAAGCGAGCTGTCGTGATTTTCGCATTGTAGAAGTCAACTTCAGTTGAACCTGCTGCAAGTTGTTGTTGAGCAACTTGAGCCATGCGAGCCCATAAGAATGCTAGCGTTACATAACCAGAGAAGTATAGGTAATCTACTGCAGCAGCACCGACTTCATCAGGGTTTTGCATCGCGCGCATACCGATCTGCATGGTTAAATCACCCCATTCTTTGTTGAGTGCAGCCAAAGGTTCAATAAACTCTTTCAAGTCTGCATTATCTTTGTTTGCTTCAGCAAATTTGTGAATGATTTTGGTGAAATCTTTCAACATCGCACCTTGAGTTTGCAGTACTTTACGACCTAACAAATCAAGTGCTTGAATTTCAGTGGTACCTTCATATAAGCAAGCAATACGTGTATCACGAACAATTTGCTCCATACCATGCTCTGAAATGAAGCCGTGACCACCAAATACTTGTACGCCTTTGTTTGCAGCTTCATAACCAACTTCAGTTAAGAATGCTTTAGCAATTGGCGTTAATAATGACAGAATATTATCTGCAAATTTACGTTCTTCTTCAGTCGCGCCTTTCTCAACGATATCAGCATAGTGAGCAAGGTAGTACACTAGAGCCCGACCACCTTCAGCAAATGCTTTTTGCGTTAAGATTAAGTTGCGAACTGCTGGATGCACAATAATTGGATCTGCTTCTTTTTCAGGTGCTTTAGGACCAGAAAGTGAACGCATTGCTAAACGATCTTTCGCATATGCCAAAGCACCTTGGAAAGATGATTCAGCAGCAGACAAACCTTGTACAGCTGTACCAATACGTGCAGTGTTCATGAAGGTGAACATTGCATTCAGACCGCGGTTTTCAGGGCCAATCAAGTAACCTGTTGCACGATCAAAATTGATCACACATGTTGCGTTACCATGGATACCCATTTTATGTTCAATCGAACCACAACGAACAGCGTTGCGCTCGCCAACTTCACCATCAGCAGTTAATTTAAACTTAGGTACGATGAATAATGAGATCCCTTTTGTTCCCTTAGGAGCACCTGGTAAACGCGCAAGAACGATGTGAACAATGTTGTCCGCCATGTCATGCTCACCAGCGGAAATAAAGATTTTCTCACCTGAAATTGCAAAACTACCATCTGCATTAGGTTCAGCTTTTGTGCGGATAATACCAAGGTCAGAACCCGCATGAGATTCTGTTAAACACATGGTACCTGTCCACTCACCTGAAATCAGTTTTGGTAAGTAAGTATTTTTTTGCTCTTCCGTACCATGGTGCTCAATTGTACGAACTGCACCATGAGATAGACCTGGGTACATACCCCATGCCCAGTTCGAAGAGCCGATCATTTCAGAAATGATAATGCCTAAAGAGTTTGGTAAACCTTGACCACCATATTGTTCTTCAGCAGCTAAAGATGGGAATCCTAATTCTACATATTTTTTATATGCTTCTTTGAAGCCTGTTGGAGTAGTAACTACACCATCATTCCAAGTACAACCTTCGCGGTCACCTACTTGGTTGAGTGGAGATAATTCGTTTTCACAGAAATCAGCAGCAGCTTCTAAATATTGATCAACCAACTCACGGCTTACGTTTTCTTGGAATGCAGGGAGTTTTGAAAAGTGTTCTTCAGCATTTAATAATTCATGCAAAACGAATTGCATATCACGTAAGGGCGCTTTGTATTGTGGCATATCGGGTTCCTCAATACTGGTTAAACCAGATTTATAATCCTAATAAAAAATGTCGTGTCATCTACGACACCTATTTTGTTCTATTACATCGTGCAATAAGTTATTGCTTGGTACAAGTTTTATAGCCATATTCTGTGTGACTGTAAAGTCAAAGAAAAAATATTAATTTTGGCTAAGTGTTTAGAGTATAAAGTTTTTTCGTGAATTATATGTGAACAGAATAGTCAAAAACGTAATAAGTTATGACATAAAAAAAGGCGCAACATGCGCCTTTTTAATATTCAATCACTTAGTAGTGAGTTGAATTGGATTATGCGGATTTTTTTAAGTCTGGTTTAACGAGTGGTTGATTTGGTTTGAAATAAACTTTACATACACCGTTGATAGTCTGTTCACCCACTTTGATTTGAACTTTTTTACCGTCAGTTTGTCCATTGCATGCTTGAAGTTTTGCATTTTGACTAACTTGCTGTTGCATCAAACGTTGATCAATTTTTTGAACAAGCTCAGCACGTTTGGCATCTGTGAGCGGTTCACCTTTTTGTGAACGGTTAGCTTGGACCGAAGTTGGCTTTTCAGCTTTAAATTGGGCACGTGCTTGCTCATGCATTTTTTTCATATCAGCACGATCCGCTACGAAACGGATATGACAAGTACCATCAATATTTTGTTTATCAGTTTTGATTTGAACAGTTTGACCTACAGCTTTGCCGTCGCATGCTTGACGAATTTGCTGCATCATCGCTTTACGGTCAGCACGCGCTTGTTTGAATTGCTCGCGTTGTTCAGGTGTTAAACGTTCTTTATGATGATGTTTTTTATCAAAGTGACCCTTTTTAACTTCTTGAGGTGCTTGAGTAGTTGTTTGACATGCAGTAAGTGCGCCCATACTGATTAAACCAGTGGTCACCAATACAATTTTGTTCATCACTTTCATTATGTTTATCCCCAAAGTTGTTTGGATTCGGTATAGGTAAAGATTAAATAATAAAGATGAAGAAACAATGGAGAGTTTTTTGAATCAGTGTTAGATACAATACTGAAAAACGAAGAAATAATGTGAGTTAAATTTGAATATACGTCGCGTACCAATCGCACTACGCTTATTTTTTACAGTACTGTTAACGACATTGCTCATTACGACGGTTAGCTTAAGTGTGCTGCATTGGACGATGCAAAAAAACTTCACCAAATATGTAGCTGATGTAGAAATGCAAAAGCTTGATCATCTGATCGATAATTTAGCGGGCGTATTCTCTGTTTATCAGGATTGGGGAAATGCCGTTCAAGCTCAGATTTTACAAATTGAAGGTGAAGCTGCACCCGATGATTATGATCGACTATCACGTTGGTGGTTACGTCGCCAATATGATATTGCATTGCAACAGCGTTATTTCAAAGAGCATACATTAATTAGCGAAATTGAGTCACAAAGAACGCAAACTATTAGCCCTGAAGAGCTGAAAGTCTTAGAAGAAAATTTACCTTCTGCATTTCAGCCATTTGAAGGATTGCGTTTCCCATTAAGTTCAAATCAGAATCAGACAAGAACGACGAACAGTTCTGATAAATCACATGAAAATAAGCTTTCTAGTTTGAGAACTTCTGAATACCAGCAGGGCAAGAAACTATTTATATCTATGTCTGATCACTTGGGTTTAAGTTCTAGACTTTCCTTATATGATGCAAAACAACAGTTTATCTTGGGGGAACCATCAGAGAATATGGTGTCGTATCGACCGATCACAGTTGATGGCAATATTGTGGGGTATCTCGGGCTAAGACCTGTTTTAGATCAAGATGATGCTTTAAGTATTAATTTCTTTAGCAATCAAAAGCGTTATTTATTTTTAATATATATTCTGACATTTATTTCGAGTTTGGTTGCTGCCTTATTATTAGCAACTTATTTTAGAAAGCCAATTCAACGCTTATTAAATGCAACACGAGAATTAACCAAAGGAAATTTTCAGCATCAGGTGAAAGTAAATCGTAACGATGAGCTTGGCGATCTTTCGACTGAAATTAATCAGTTAGCTGTGATTCTAGATCAGCATGAAAACTCTAGAAAGCAGTGGGTTGCAGACACTTCGCATGAGTTAAAAACGCCGCTGGCTGTTTTGCAAGCACAAATTGAAGCAATGCAAGATGGAATACGTAAACCAACGCCTGAACATTTTGCTTCAATGTTGGCACAAGTTTCGAGTCTGAAAAAATTAACACAAGATTTGGCTGCGTTAGCACAAGCTGAAGCACAACAACTCAATTTTGATTTCAATGAAATTGACCCTTGGAGTGTCGTGTTAAATGAGATTGAAAATTTCAAACCTAAATTTGAACAAGCCGATCTCACGATTAGCGCAGAGGGGCATGGAACGAAATTACAATTAGATGTAGATCGTTTTAAACAAATTATGGTCAACTTACTCGGTAATACTATTCGCTATACGGAAGCCGGTGGAAGAATTCATGTGCATACGATCGAAAACGATAAGACTTGGTCGGTGATTGTTGACGATAGCCCATTAGGTCTTACTGATGAGCAATTGGCTCATTTAGGTGAGCGTTTCTATCGAGCGGATGATTCTAGAACACGTAGTACTGGCGGAACTGGATTAGGTCTAGCATTATCGTGCAAAATTGCACAAGGCATGAAGGGCTCCTTGAAGTTTGACCACTCACCATTGGGTGGATTGCGCTGCATCCTTACATTTCCAAAGAAATCGTTTTAAATTGAAGAAGGGTGACATATGAAACATGTGATGCTGGTTGAAGATGAAGTAGAACTTGCTCAATTGGTGCGAGATTATCTTGAAGCAGCTGGCTTTGAAGTCAGTATGTTTCACGATGGTCAAGAGGCTTATGATAGCTTTTTACAACGTAAACCAAGTCTAATGGTTTTAGATTTGATGGTACCTCGTATGGATGGTCTCACGATCACCCGTAAAGTCCGTGAGCAGTCTGATTTGCCTATTATCATGGTGACAGCACGTACGGAAGAGATTGATCGTGTACTTGGTTTGAATATGGGGGCGGATGATTATGTGTGTAAACCATTTAGCCCTAAAGAGTTAGTTGCTCGTGTTCAAGCAGTGTTGCGACGTTTAGATCGTAAAGCAGAACCAGAAGAAAATAATTTATTCCGTATGGATAAAGGTCAACAACGGATTTGGTATCAAAATAAATCTTTGAATTTGACACCTACAGAATTTCGACTTCTTGAATTATTTTTAGAACACGTAGGTCAGGTGTACTCTCGTGCGCAATTATTGGATCATATCAACCCAGACAGTTTTGAAGTGGCAGATCGTGTGATTGATAGCCATATCAAAAACTTGCGCCGTAAAATCTCGGATGCCGCGGAAACAGGTAATCGCCATGAATGGGTTCAAGCTGTTTATGGGGTGGGATATCGTTTCGAATATCCTGAAGATTAAGTAAAACTGAATGGTGATACAAAAGCGAACAGTACATGATGTTCGCTTTTTTTATGCTGAAAAAAAGAATTTGAATAAAAAAATGAATTTGGAAATTCGACCAGAACGAGACGAGGATATACAGGGTATTGCCGAACTCACTAAAAAAGCATTTGAGAAGGTGGAATATGCGAGTCACACAGCGCATTTTATTGTAAATGCTTTAAGAAAGCGGTAGCAGCTCATCCTATCCTTGGTTGCAGTTGATCATTCAGTCAAAGAAAAATTTAGTTTAGTGAGTCATGTTGCTGTCTCGTCAGTGAAATTATCAAATGCAGATACGGACTGGTACGGTTTAGGGTCTGTATTTGTAATACCTAATGCACAGAATAGAGGTGTGGGAAAAGCTTTGATGAGAAAGCTTTGTCTGAGTTAAAGTTGAAAGGCGCATGTGGATGTGTATTGTAAGGTGATCCAAATATTATCAACAATTTGGTTTCGCACCACAGTCAAACTTGGTTTTTGCCAATGTCTCTCCTAATTTTTTCAGGCGATCAGTTTTACACAGTGTTAACCTCAATCAAAGATTTTTTGTGCTCAAATATTTGAAATTATTAGATAATTTAAGATGTTAATTTAAATATAATTATTCACGAATTATTTTGCGTTGATTAAATCAATATTGAAGAACAATAAATAAACTAATCATAAGTTATCTATAACGAAGATGAGCAGTTTTATGATCATCTTCGTGTTTATAAAAATGTGTAGTTAAAAAAAATTAAATCAGATGGATCACTAGATTTTTACGATGATTTTACCGGTGACATGACCAAATTCACTTTTATTATGTGCTTTTGCCATGTCATGGAATTCAAAAACTTCATCAATTATAGGTTGGATATGCCCCCCTAAAATAAGGTCGTGAATTTCATCACTGTGGTTTTCCAAAACATCAACTGCGAAAATAAATTTTCGATCAAATTTACTTTTGGAAAAATGGGCAGATTCATCACCGAGTAAAGAGACAAGCAAGCCTTGTTGCTTGAGAAGCTCCCAAGATTCGATTTGTGTTTTAGCTCCAATACTATCCAAAATGAGGTCATATCTTTCTTGTATCTGATCCAATGAAGTATTGGTGTAATCAATGACGTGATTTGCTCCTAAGCTTTTAACGAATTCAATTTTTTTGGGTGAAACGGTTGTTGTAATATCCGCACCAAGATATTTTGCAATTTGAATTGCAGCAATTCCGACACCCCCAGCACCAGCGTGAATCAATACTTTCTGTCCTTTTTTTAATTTGCCTAATGTCACCAAAACATTATAAGCAACCTGTGTATTTGTAGGTAAAGCAGCCGCTTGTTCAAAACTCATAGATTCTGGAATATGGTGAGCTTGAGAGACATCCATGGAAACGAACTTGGCATAGGCATGATCTGCTTTACCATACACACGATCACCGACTCGAATGTTTTTTACATGGGCAGGAACTTGCTTTACAACCCCAGCAATTTCAAAGCCTAGAATGTTTGGGAACTCAAGCGGAAATAAGTCTTGGAATAGACCATTTCTTAATTTCCAATCGAAAGGATTAATTCCAATTGCTTTGTTCTCAATGAGTAGTTGATCTGTTGATGGTGTAGGTTCAGGAATTTGAGTGATTTCTAAGACATCTGCATTACCGTATTGTTTTATTTGAATTGCTTTCATGTATATTTTCAACAAATGGAAGAAGAGAAGAAAATCTTAAAATTGATCAGTGAGGGGTTACAGATTCAATTTTGAAAAAGACTGTTCTATGAATTGCTTAAAAAGATGAACTTTTATTCAAATGTGTGAAAAAAATGAGTGGATAAAATGTATCGTGAAGCACGATAGGCATGGATCGTTGCGCAATATCGTTATTCTGCAATTGAACCTAAAAGTGCAATTCTTTTTTGATCTATTTTTCTAAGCTTCGATATCACAAGATTATAGGAGTTAGAGATCAAATCTTTGAGAAGCTCTTCATCCAATTCAGATTCATCATAGATTGAAACCCAGTGTCGTTTATTCATGTGCCATCCAGATCGAATATAAGGATAAATATCTTTCAACATATGTCCATGATCTGGTTCAACTTTTAAATTAATCGCAGCTTTGCCTTGTAAATGAAATGCGAGCAAAAAGACTTTATCCATAATTTTATAAACATCACATCCCTCACCAAACGGTTGACTGACAGTGACTTCAGGAAGTTTTAAAGCTTGTGATGCTGCCAATTGATGTAAATGCATAGTCAAAACGAATGGGTATTGTGGATAATGATTAAATTATCCACAGAATGAGAGAGGTCTGTGAATAACTTATGATGAACAACTGACTTGAATTTCAGGGACGTCGCTAGCTAAAGGGCCTAAGTCTTCTGGTTGTTCAAGATGTTCTTGTTTGGTGTATGGTGTTTGAAGAAGTTTGAACAAGCGATCAACTTCAGAGAAATCATCACGTTCAGCAAGTTCAATTGCTTTCTGTGCCATATGGTTTCGTAGAACGTAGTGTGGATTGGCTGTTAACATCGCTTGATCGAGATCGTCAGTGTCTTGATTTTCCCGTATTGAGAGATATTGGTGAAGAAACCGCTCAAATGCGATACGATCAAGGCAATCATCTTTGATTTGTTCATACGCTTTATTCTGTAAACGAATAAAACTTTGGGTGTAATCAAGTTGTTCTGTTTGTAAAATATGTAGAAAAGCCATACCACAATCAAAGCTATCTTTATGAAAACTTGGTAATCCCATTTTTTGACTTAAACCAAGTTTATAGTGTTCCAGGAACGTTGGTTCATAGTGTTCTAAACAGTAAGACAAGTCTTGTTTCCATTGCTCTCGATCATAATTTTCTGGACAAAGATGAATGAGACTATTTAACCAAGTCCATAAATTCCAGTGCCCGATACTCGGTTGGTTCTGATACGTATAGCGTCCTTGGTAATCAGAATGATTGTTGATCCAATTAGGACGGAAACGCTCCATAAAACCATAAGGTCCGAAATCTAAAGTTGAGCCGGTAATATTCAGGTTGTCAGTATTCATGACCCCGTGCGCAAAACCAATCAGTTGCCACTTGGCGATCATGATCGCAGTACGTTGAATGACTCGAGTTGCAAAAGAAAGAACAGGTTGTTCTGTCTCCAAACATTCAGGGTAGTGCCATTCAATGCACTTTTGCGTAAATTCTTGCAGTAGATCTGGCTGAAATTGATTAATCCATTCAAAGTGACCCAAGCGAATATGTGTCTCGCACGTACGCAACATCATCGCGCCACGTTCAAGTTTTTCTCGTTGTACACCTTGATCTGATGATACAAAACCAATCGCATTACTGGATTGAACACCTAGGGCATTGAGGGCGTGTCCAGCCAAATATTCACGAATAACGGAACGTAACACTGCACGACCATCGCCTCTCCGAGAATAGGGGGTAGAGCCAGCACCTTTAAGATGTAAATCGACCGTATTGTTATTTTGATCTAGGATTTGAGCAATGAGTAAACCGCGACCGTCACCAAGCTGTCCAGCCCATTGTCCAAATTGGTGACCCGCGTATACCATCGCCAAAGGTTCAAACTCAGCAAAAGTTTTTTGCCCGCTACAGATTTCTACCCAGTTCATCTTATCTTCTTGAGTCCACAGTAACTCATCTGCAAGTGCTTCATTAAAATGACCAGGTTTAGCCCCTTTTAGAGGAAGAGGTTGTTGATGATGATACAGTCGAGCGGGTAGTGTGTTATAGCGAGAATTGAACTGCATATAATTTTTCAAAATGTGATGAACAACTTTGACTATAGCAAAATTCGATACATAAAACTGTGACTGCTACATTGGAAATAGTATCGAAAAAAATAAAAAAAGCCCCGATCAACGGAGCTTTGGAGTAACTGAAGAGTCTCTTGAATGAGTTATTCAGATACTGGTGATTTCTTTAAATTACGAACCAATAAGTTCAATGTCTCTCTATGATGAGATAAACGTTGTTCAACCAATTGGAATTCAACTTTCAGTTTGCTATCCATTAAGTGAATTTTTTCAGCAACAGCTGCTTTTTTGGCATTAATTTCTTGCTCTTTAAGCTTCGCCCAATCATTTAAAGTTTGCGTAAATGCTTCATATTCTTGAGCAATTTTTGTTTTAACTGTCACAATATCATCATTGACGTTATGGCCGTAAACAGCGAGATCTTGTTGCGCATATTTAAACTTCATTGCAAGCTCAGCTTTTTTAATATTAAAACTTGGAATACGTCGTAAGTTTTTTGCGAGCCCTACTTTTGAACACGTCCAGATCAACCATTTAGTTGGGTCGTATTGCCACCATTTTACGCCATTGCGATAGTCGTATTGGAAGATATGATGGTAGTTATGATAACCCTCACCCCAAGTCGCAATAGCAAGAACAAAGTTGTCACGTGCAGTATTTTCATCTGTGTACGGACGTTTGCCCCACATATGGCATAGCGAGTTGATAAAGAAAGTCACATGATGGCTTAAAATTAAGCGCATTAAACCACCCAACAATAACACTCCCCAGACATCACCAACTGCCCATCCAATAGGAAGAAGAATAGCGGCATGAACGACAATCACGAGAGGGATGTAATATTTATCTTGGAACATGACAATTTTGTCAGCCAATAAATCAGGGGCGTTTTTGTAATTTGCTTCAGCTGCTGGATAGTTGCGTAGCATCCAACCGATGTGCGCGTACCAAAAGCCATTGTTAATTGAGTAAGGATCTTTTTCTACATCATCAACATGACGATGATGGGTACGGTGACCTGAGGCCCAATACAAAATGCTGTTTTGTACAGCAAAGGTTCCCATAATCATTAAAATGATTTTGAGTGGTACAGTCGCTTCATAAGCACGATGTGCCCATAAGCGGTGATAACCTGCGGTAATGCCAAGACTGCTCAGACCCAATAGCGCAAACATGCTGATCCACGCAGCAAGCGAGAAATCATGATGATAAGCATAAAGTGGAATCGCAATAACGGCGACAATAGGTAAAAACACCAATGCAAATACTGCAATCCAGTTGATTGGGGCTTTGGGTAGGGGAGCATTCATCTCCAACAGCACTCCTAGAACCTTTAATAGGTTAAAACTAAATCCACTCACAAATTTGTGAGGTTAGACTCGTTAATACTAACATGGGCGAACATGTGTTCACTAGCATTATTGTACAGTTGTATTGTTTAAACCGTAACAGAGTACATCATTGTATAAATTCGACTTTGGACGAATTTCAGAAAATAAATTAGAAAAAATAATCAAATAAGTTTTTGAATTTGAAAATATTATAGGTGAGACATCATTAACTTGGGATAATCAGTAATTAAGCCTTGAACTCCTAAATCCTTAAGCTGTTTAGCACGATCTATATGATTGACTGTCCAAATACTAATATTTAAATTTGCGGAAAGTGTGGAGGCAATGATCTCATTTGTAGCAAGTTCGTTCATCCAACCAATTTGACAACATTCAAATTTCAAAGCTTGATCAATGGCTGCATGCTTTATATCGGTTTCAACCAGTAATCCACGCTTAAACCTTGATTTTTGCTGTTGAAGGGCTTGATGAATTTTAGGATCGAAACTGGTGATAATGGCGGAATCTTCAAAGCCTATTAATTGTTGATCTAAGGCTTCGACAATCTTTTCTGCGGCCTTCATCGATTCAACAGCTTTGACCTCAACTTCAATATGATTAAAATTATGAATAATTTTGAGGGTTTGATCGAGTAGAGGCGTAGCTTCGACTTTATTCCATTCAGACCACGTTACGGCATGATTATACTGCGCTAAATCTTGCTCATGACATTCGTATAAATGTTTAGCTTGGCCTGTAGTACGAATAAAGTCATCATCATGCATCACGATCAGCGCATTATCTTTGAGTTGACGAACGTCAAATTCTACAGCGCGGATACCAATATCTTGAATATATTGAAATCCACCGAGGGTGTTTTCAGGTGCTTCCCCACGCGCACCACGATGACCAATTATTTTCATAAAACACCCTGAAATTTCAGGGTGATTTTAGTGCTAAATCATGAATGAAATATGACGATTTTAAATCAAAATTTTGATCAAAAAAGCATTTTAAGTGGATGGGGCAATCAACATGAAGACCTTTTTTACACTTTTAAGGTCAGGGCTCAATTGTCTCATTGATATTCTTTTGCCAAAGCACTTCTGAGCCACCTTCAGCACGTTGTAAGGTACGAGATGCGACGAATAACCAATCAGATAAGCGGTTCAAAAGTTGTAATGATGTGGCTTGGATATTTTGATCACGTTGATGGACAGACATCACGCTACGTTCAGCTCTACGGCAGACAGCACGTGCTTGATGTGCAAAGCTACAGACCAAAGTTCCTGCAGGAAGGATAAAATCCTTGAGCATAGGTAATACTTCATTCATGCGATCAATATCTTTTTCTAAGAACTCAATTGATACTGGTTGAACCAAGTTAAAGCCCGGGATACATACTTCACCGCCTAAATCGAATAACCAGTGTTGTATCAGGCCAAGCGTATTGTCCCAAACGGATTTATCTGTAATGGTACTGATCGCTATATGTGAGCGAAGGACGCCGATCACTGCATTGAGCTCATCGACATCTCCCAAAGCATCAATACGTAAATCATCTTTAGGTACACGTGAACCATCGCCTAGTCCGGTAGTGCCCGTATCTCCCGTGCGGGTATAAATTTTACTTAAACGGTGACCCATGAGGTTTCCTTTAAATTTTTTTAAGTGCTAGATATGAAAAGAATCATGCCATAGGCATGACATGATTCTCAAAAGTATTTATGAGTCAAAGAATGCTTAGTATCTGAATGTCACACCAGCAGAAGCTAAACGTCCACCATTGACATAATATTGCTCACCAGCACTGTGAACAGTTTTATAGTTCACATCACCAACGTTTTCAATATTGGTAAACAGTTTTACATGCGGGTTAAGGTTCCAGAATGCATTTAAGTCTACTCGAGCATATCCTGGGATATCTTGGCTAAAATCCTTTGCTTTTGATTTGGCAACGAGCGAAGCACTTAAACCATAATTTGCATTTTGTAAACCTGCTGAAACAGTAACTGATTGACGAGGACGACGTAATAACTCAGTATTTTTTTCAGTATCTTCAGTTTTGATATATGTATAGCCTGCATTGATAAAGTACTGATCATTTGTCCACTGTGCTGTCAATTCACCGCCTGTCATTTGAGCTTTATCAACGTTTTGGTTTTGGTAAGTTGGGAACGTATTCACCCAATCGCCATCACAAGTACTGACGCAGATTGAATCAATTAGATTATCAACTTTGGTATAGAAAGCAGAAGCACCCAATGAAATATTAAGAGGGATTTTTTGGTCAATACCAATTTCATAAGAAATGCTTTCTTCTGGCTTAAGTTGCTCATTACCACCATAGGCATATAGATCATTTAATGTAGGTGCTTTAAATGCAGTGCCAATATTGGTGTAAATACTTGTTGTAGGAAGCAATTGGTATCTGAATGCACCCTGCATGACTGTGTGTGAACCAAACTTTTCATTGTCTTCTAAGCGGATGCCAGCTTGCGTACTCAAGCCATCGGCTTGATATTGATGCTGAATATAGTAACCTGTTGAATTAATATCTTCGTTTAATGCATCGGTTTTAGCTTCAGTATTACGTTGGGTCACACCAACTAGAATATTTTGGGCTGGTACAAAATTCCATTTGCTATAAAGCTCAGCCTCTTGAGTTGTACTGTGTACAAAACTATTAGAAGTTACTTGCTCCAAATCATCTTTAAATTGGGATAAACGTGCATGAACTTCAAGCTGATCAGTTGGGTTAATGCGTCCCTTTGCATTTATGATTTCATTTTCAAAATCTTGACTTGAGAATGTACCCCAGTTGTTGTATTCCCCATTTCCTGAGTTCTGACTGAAATCTAAAGATGCAGCATAACGTTTTTGATCTATACCAAACTTGGCACTATAACCTTTTTGATCAAAGCTATAGTTACGTTTATCATTCATATTAAATACTGGCGTACCGTCAGTTTCTAATATTTGACCTCGAACTTGTGCATAGATGCCATTTTCAGCTAAATCTGCGCCAACAATCGATTTATAGGTGTTATTTTCACCAATTTCACCTGTAATAAAAGCTGTAGTTTTTTCTGGTGTGCGCGTGACAAATTGAACCACCCCTCCAATCGCATCAGTTCCATAAAGTACAGATGCTGGACCTTTTAGAACTTCAATTTGTTTAAGATCGGTGGTGTCTAAAAATGGAATAGAGGCAGCACCAGTTGTCGCTGTATTTAAGCGGACGCCGTCACGTAGCACTAGAGTTTGATTTGAATTCGTGCCTCGTAAAAAAATTGAAGTTTGTTGACCGTAACCGCCAGATTGAACCACGTTAATGCTAGGATCTGTTTTAAGTAGGTCTGGCAGAGCTTTAATTGGTGACTGTTCGAGAATCTGTGGCTGGATAATTGAAATACGTGCAGGTACGTTTTCAAGCTTTTCTTCTGAGCGAGTAGCTGTGATTACAATAGTTTCTAAAGTTGCATTAGAAGTTATTTGTTCTTGAGCAAAAACTGATGTAGTAAAACCCATCGCAATAGCGATTGCACCAACCAAAGCTGTTGGTTGACATTGAATAGACATAACGTGCTCCATACATTCACTTCCCCGTGAATGATTGAGTGGAAGAACACAACAAGCAGGTATCCGGACTCAAATGTAGTAACTGGATTACTTACATTTCCACCTTCCCACATATGACATGCAGTGGTGTAAATCTCTAAAAATCAGAAATCTATTGAGAAATGCTTTTCATTTTTTACCGTTGCGGGGGCAGTGTTGGATTTTCACCAACTTCCCTAAAGCGATTGCTTTGACTTGTTGCAATTTGAGCGCAGTATAAAGAGCGCTTCTCATTTAAACAATCTTCACACCGAATATTCTGAGTGAACTTTACGCAAGATGAAAAAATTGCTTTACAATGAAGCGCCCAAAAATGATAGATCGGCTATGATGAGGGTGGATTAGAGCTAGAATAGATGCGAACTCGTGCAAAAATATGTGGGATTACCCGATTAGAAGATGTCCAAGCTGTTGTGCAAGCTGGTGCGGATGCCATAGGACTTGTGTTTTTTCCACCAAGTCCAAGACACGTAGATGTTGAGCAAGCAGCACTGTTGGTTCAAGCGATTCCTGCTTATATTCAATCAGTTGGATTATTTGTTAATAGTTCAGCCGAAGAGATCCAAAACATACTTAAAAAAGTCCCTTTAGATATTTTGCAGTTTCATGGCGATGAAAGTCCAGAACAGTGCAAACAAATTGCTCAAGCAGTGGGTCGCCGCTGGTATAAAGCAATTCAAGTAAAACCAGAACTAGATATCGTTGAAGAAATCAATAAATATCAAAAGTTTGGTGCGAGTGCTGTGTTGTTGGATGCATGGCATCCAGATTTAAAGGGCGGAACAGGCCACAGCTTTGATTGGACAACATTTCCAAAATTAAATATTCCATTGATCTTGGCAGGAGGACTAAACCCTGACAATATCGAGCAAGCAATTCTTACAACACAAGCATATGCTGTGGATGTGAGCGGCGGTGTAGAGTCCGCAAAAGGTATAAAAGACCAACAACTCGTAGAACGCTTTATGCAAGGAGTCCATCGTGGATCAGCAAACCGTTAATCAACAAGATCAAGTGATTGACTATACCCAATACCCTGATGCAAAAGGGCATTTCGGTATCCATGGCGGACGTTTTGTGTCAGAAACTCTAATGGCTGCACTAGAAGATCTAGAGCAACTGTATTTCCGAATGAAAAATGACGAACAGTTTTTGGCAGAATTCGACCGTGACCTCGCTTTTTATGTAGGTCGTCCAAGTCCGCTTTATTATGCTGAGCGATGGTCAAAGGAGTTGGGTGGTGCACAAATCTATTTAAAACGAGAAGACTTGAACCATACTGGCTCCCATAAAGTAAATAACACGATTGGTCAGGCTTTACTGGCGAAGTTATCAGGCAAAAAACGTATTATTGCTGAGACTGGTGCAGGTCAACATGGTGTGGCAACAGCGACCATCGCAGCGCGTTTAGGGCTTGAATGTGTTGTATACATGGGTGCAGATGATGTGAAACGCCAAGCGATGAATGTATATCGTATGCGTTTATTGGGCGCGACTGTTGTTCCTGTCGAAAGTGGTTCTAAAACATTAAAAGATGCCATGAATGAAGCCATGCGTGATTGGGTAACAAATGTCGATTCTACCTATTACGTGATTGGTACAGTTGCAGGTCCACATCCATATCCTCAATTGGTACGTGATTTCCAATCGATCATTGGTCGTGAAGCACGCCGTCAAATTCAAGAGCAAGCAGGTCGTCTACCAGATGCATTGGTTGCTTGTGTCGGCGGTGGTTCAAATGCGATGGGCTTGTTCTATCCATTCCTGAATGATCAAGAGGTGAAAATGTACGGTGTTGAAGCTGCTGGTTACGGTATTGAAACTGGCAAACACTCTGCTCCATTAAATGCTGGTCATGTTGGTGTGCTGCATGGTAACCGTACTTATCTGATGTCAGATGCGCAAGGTCAGATTATTGAAACACACTCAATTTCAGCAGGTTTGGATTATCCTGGTGTAGGCCCAGAGCATAGCTTCTTAAAAGATATGAAGCGTGTTGAGTATGTTCCAATTAATGACAATGAAGCATTACAAGGCTTCCGTGACTTAACTAAGATTGAAGGTATTATTCCTGCACTTGAAAGTTCGCATGCGATGGCATATGTGACTAAGTTGGCTCCAACGATGTCTAAAGATCAAATTATTATTGCGACGGTTTCAGGTCGTGGTGATAAAGACTTAATGACAGTTGCACGCATTGATGGCGTGGAAATGGTAGAGATGTAATTCACCCTTTAAGCCTCTCCCTTTGGAATGGGAAGCACTGCTTCGTAAGGGGAGAGGTGCTATTTAGAAAATCGCATTTAAGCCATTGGATGCGATTTTTTTATGCGCTCTAGAAAAGCTAAAATATTTTCCTAAAATTTGATTTTTGGATCGGCGACATGGATGTCGTCTGTATTTCTGTGATACAGGCAAGTATCATCAGAAATACAAAATGATTTTGTTACTTTTACCGAAAAAAAGTAAGGCAGTTTGGAGTGTGAATCTATTTGAGATTCAGATTTGAAGAGCTATTTCATGGACTTACTTTTACGTTACTTTGGAAAAGCCCAAAGTAACCGAAGGCTTTCTGTTGAGCAGATATTACATTCTTGTAATACTGCTCAACGGGGGACATCCATGTCGCCACCACGTATCCATTATCGTTGAATTGGTCAGGTTAATCTTTAAACCCTGTATAAAAATCAGTAACACAGCCAATCCATTCTTTTCAGTAGTGGCAAATCCAAATTCAGGTATGATTAATGGTCTTGTCAAAGCCAAAGGAAATCAACCATGCCAAGCCTATTTCTTGTAATGCTCGGTGGTCGTCATGCACGTGCCAATACTGAAGTGCATGATGTGGTTTTGGCTGTTGGGGATTCACTAGAAGAAGTCTATCCTCAACTCAAAAATGCTTGGTTTGGTGAGCAGAAAGGTTTACATATTGATGCTTGGGCGAAGGTAAATGGAGTGGAGTATAATGAGCAGCAATTCCAAATCCATTTTACAGATGCAGCTCCTAATGAAAACGAAATGAAACTCTGGTTGATTAATTTAGGTGGGTACCACGTTAATGAGTTCGGAGAGTTACATCGTTATGTATTAGTACCCGCTTTAAATAGTTCATCGGCTAAAGAGCGTGGAAAATCATTCTTTGGAAAAGATTGGCAAAAACAGCATACAGATCGGGTTTTGGACGTTGATGATTGTATTGCCATTGATCATGTGCATGGTCGTTATGTGCAATTGATTGAGGGTCAATTTAAAGAAGGGTACTGGGAAAATACATACATCACGATCGGATAATTTTTAATAAAGAACAAATTTACTATCTATATGAATTTATGTGCTAAGAATGGTTAAATAAAATCTTTATGTGGAATAAGTACTGGAATCCAGAGCTTGTCTATATATCAGTGATTCGAGTGATTACATATCAATAAAACCGCTATTAAATATGTAAAAAACGCATTTTATTGATAGATGAATAAAAGCTATGCTGTGCTTCGTTAAAATTAAACTACTAGCTGTACGCCATGTATTTATATACTGATTTCGATCAGCAACTGATCAATGAACGTGTTGCACAATTCCGTGATCAAACGGAACGTTATTTAGCTGGAAAGCTTACTGAAGATGAATATCGTCCATTACGTTTACAAAATGGATTATATGTTCAGCGTTATGCGCCGATGCTTCGCGTCGCTGTACCTTATGGTTTGATGAACTCTAAACAGCTTCGTAAAATTGCTGAACTCGCTAAAGCGTATGACCGTGGTTATGCACACGTTTCTACTCGTCAAAACTTTCAATTTAACTGGCCAGCATTAGAAAATGTGCCAGACATGTTGCAAGAGTTGGCATCAGTTCAAATGCATGCGATTCAAACATCTGGTAACTGTATTCGTAATACAACAACAGACCAATATGCAGGTGTCGTTGCTGGTGAAATTGAAGATCCAAGACCGACATGTGAGTTGATTCGTCAGTGGTCAACTTTCCATCCAGAATTTGCATTCTTGCCACGTAAGTTCAAGATCGCAGTTTCTGCACTTGCTGAAATCGACCGTGCTGCAACAGCATTTCATGATATCGGAGTGTATATCGTTCGCAATGAAGCGGGTGAAATGGGCTACAAAATCATGGTTGGCGGTGGTTTAGGTCGTACACCGATCATTGGTGCTGTGATCAAAGAGTGGTTGCCACGTGAAGACCTTATTGCTTACTTAGAAGCAGTACTTCGTGTGTATAACTTACACGGTCGTCGTGATAACAAATATAAAGCTCGTATCAAAATCTTGGTAAAAGCTTTAACACCTGAAGTTTTTGCTGAAAAAGTTGAAGCTGAATTTGCACATACGATTAAAACTTTAAAAGTTGATGCAGACACTCTGGCGAAAATGGACCAGAACTTCACACCATTTGCGTACCAAGATTATGCAGATGAAGACTTCTCAGAACTGTTTGCTACACATCCGAAATTCAAACAATGGTTTAACATCAATACCAATGCACACAAAGTGAAAGGTTACCGCATCGTAACAATTTCATTGAAACGTGCAGGCGTTGCACCGGGTGACGTGACTACTGAAGAAATGAACTTGATTGCTGATCTTGCGGATAAGTACACTTTTGGTGAATTGCGTACCACGCATGAGCAAAACATTGCCCTTGTCGATGTACCGCAAAAAGATTTATTTGAGCTTTGGGCGATTCTTGAAAAGAATAACTTGGCTCGCGCGCACATTGGTTTCTTAACTGATATTATCTGCTGTCCAGGTGGTGATTTCTGTTCGTTGGCAAATGCGAAATCTATTCCGATTTCTGAAGCGATTTCACGCCGTTTTGATGATTTAGATACGATTTACAACTTAGGTAAATTAGACTTGAACATCTCAGGTTGTATGAATGCCTGTGGTCATCACCATGTGGGTAATATTGGTATTTTAGGTGTCGACAAGAAAGGCGCAGAATTCTACCAAATTACATTGGGTGGTAATGCAGACCATGATGCTTCAATCGGTGACATCTTAGGACCATCATTTGCTGCTGAAAAAGTACCAGATGTGGTGGAAGAAATTTTGAACACTTATCTTGATTTACGTCAAGAAGGTGAAGAGTTCATTGATACTTATCGCCGTGTCGGCATTCAACCATTTAAGGAGCGTGCATATGCTTAATACCGCACTACAAGTGCTCTCTAAGGATGGCACGATTGCAGACAATACTTATCAACTGATTGGTGAAGATGGCGTATTGCCACAAGGTGATGTGGTTTTAACGGTGGAGCAGTTAGACCAGCTTGCCAATGTTTCAGGTAAAAAAGCACTTTACCTAACCGTAGATGCCTCACCTGAAAACAATGAATTCCCACTTGATCAGCTTGATGCAATTTTTATTGAGTTTGCAGGTTTTAATGATGGTCGTGGGTATTCATTTGCCGCATTGTTACGTCGCCAAGGCTTCCAAGGCGAACTTCGTGCAATAGGTGATGTATTCAAAGACGTGTTGAACTACATGAAGCGTTCTGGTTTCGATACTTTTGTGATTAAAGAGGGTAAAGATATTGCAGAAGCAGCAGCAGGTTTAAACGACTTTACTCAACCTTACCAAGCGTCCACCGCTGTACCAAAACCAAATTATCAAACGGGTGCTTAATTTTATTAAGTGATAAAAAAACTGAACTTAGGTTCAGTTTTTTTTATTTGATGGAAACAAGATTTCGGTATTCATAGTTCAGCCTAAGCGCTATTCAAAATGACACATAGAAGGTCAAAGTTTAATCATAAGTCTATTTAGAGCAGAATTTTTTAATTCATTCAGAAATATATAGCGACAAAGCCTTTAGTGCAGCGGTTTTTTATATGATTCAATTGATCGATTAACACTGATTTAAATGATAAATTTGCTCCAAAAAAGTGCAGTTTATTGTAGTATGTTAGTATTCATTTGATCATTTTTGGTGCGGGTTTTTCTCCATTCAATCAGACTGTTTTGCGGTATATGTTTAGTACTCAGTCTAGTGATCTTGCCATCATTTAAATAGTGAAGCAGTTGTTATGCAAAATTTGATTCGTATTGGTATTGTTGGTTATGGCAACCTCGGTCGTGGCGTTGAAACGTCAATTCAAAAGAACCCAGATTTAGAGCTTGTGGGAATTTTTACACGCCGTGCACCTGAATCAGTGTCTCCTTGCTTTAGTGACACGAAAGTTTTTCATATGGATGACTTAAATGACCTTCAAGACAAAATTGATGTGTTGATCTTATGTGGTGGATCTAAAGATGATCTTCCAAAACAAACACCAGAATTGGCAAGTAAATTCAACACAGTAGATAGTTTTGATACGCATGCACGTATTCCTGAGTTTTTTGAAGCAGTGAATGAGCCTGCACTTGCTAACAAAAAAACGGCAATGATTTCGATTGGATGGGATCCAGGCATGTTCTCAATTAATCGTCTATTTGGTGAGGCATTATTACCAGATGGTGAAACCTATACTTTCTGGGGTAAGGGTTTGAGTCAAGGTCACTCAGATGCGATTCGCCGTGTGGCGGGTGTTAAAGCAGGTGTTCAATATACTATTCCATCACAAGATGCGATTGATAAAGTTCGTAGTGGTTCACGTCCTGTATTAACCACTAAAGAAAAGCATACTCGTGAATGTTATGTTGTGCTTGAAAATGGTGCTGACGCTGAAGCCGTAAAGCAGGCGATTGTGACCATGCCAGACTATTTTGCAGAGTACAACACGACTGTGAACTTCATTGATGAAGAAACGCTTCGTAACGAGCATAATCGTATGCCCCATGGTGGATTTGTCATTCGCAGTGGTAATAGTAGTGCAGAGCAGACTCAAGTAATGGAGTTTTCGTTGAAATTAGATAGCAATCCTGAGTTTACTGCAAGTGTACTTGTGGCTTATGCACGTGCATGCTACCGCATGAATCAAATGGGTCAATATGGCGCGAAAACTGCATTTGACGTTGCACCAGGCTTATTGTCAATGAAATCTCCAGAGCAACTACGTAAAGAAATTCTTTAAGTCTAATAATTCAAAGTTATGCTTTGAATTGAGATTATAAAAAAGCCTCTAGCTAAGCAGAGGCTTTTTTATTTCCCTTCTTTTTGTAGAGGAGGGGCTTTAGAAGCTTTAGATTAACTCAATCGCCACTGCAGTTGCTTCGCCACCACCGATACAAAGCGCAGCAATACCACGTTTACCACCTGTGCGTTTAAGTGCATGGATTAACGTTAAAATAATCCGTGAACCTGTAGATCCTACTGGATGTCCTAAAGCACATGCTCCGCCGTTGATATTTACTTTTTCAGGGTCGAGTTTGAACTCATCAATAGGACACATCGTGACCATTGCAAAAGCTTCGTTGATTTCCCAAAGGTCGACTTCTGCGACATCCCAACCTGTTTTATCGAGAACCTTTTGGATTGCACCGACTGGTGCAATCGTAAATTCAGACGGATGTTGTGAATTAGAAGCATATGCCACAATTTTGGCTAAAGGATTTAAACCCTTTGCATGTGCTTGCTCAGATGAGCTGATAACCAAGGCTGAAGCACCATCAGAGATCGAGCTGGCATTGGCAGCAGTGATCGTACCATCTTTAGCAAAAGCTGGGCGAAGTGTTGGGATTTTATCGATGTTTGCGTTAAAAGGTTGCTCATCTTTATCTACAATGACATCACCTTTACGTGTTGACACAGTAACAGGGACGATTTCATCGTTGAAGTAGCCTTCAGTAATCGCAGTTTGAGCGCGTCTTAATGAACGTATTGCGAAGTCATCCATTTGCTCACGGGTGTAACCTTTGGTATTAGCCATATCTTGAGCAAATGAGCCCATTAAACGACCAGTTTCAGCATCTTCTAAACCATCGAAGAACATATGATCTTTGATTTCACCATGACCCATGCGGTAACCACCACGTGCTTTAGGTAAGACGTAAGGAGCGTTGGTCATAGACTCCATACCGCCTGCAACCACAAAATTTGCTGAACCAGCTTTAATCATATCAGCTGCTTGCATCACAGCTTTCATGCCTGACCCACATAATTTATTGATTGTCACTGCACCTGTCGAGTCAGGTAGACCAGCTTTGCGCATGGCTTGGCGAGCAGGGCCTTGTTTTAAACCTGCAGGCAAAACGCAACCCATAATGACTTCTTCAATGTCTGCTGGCTGCAAACCCGAGCGTGAGATAGCCTCTTTAATGGTCGCTGCACCCAGTTCTGGTGCAGTCACACTTGATAAACTTCCCTGAAAGCCGCCCATTGCTGTACGTGCACCATTAAGGATGACGATATCAGTCATTATTCTCTCCAATTTATTTAGCTTTGTTTTACAGCTTGAGTATATGTAATATCAGGCCAATTAATATTGGCTATAGTGTGTAAAATGTGACTGATAAGTTGTCATTCACATGTCTTAGTTTCTTCAAGACGAGTCTGTCCCATCATTGATAGTCTAACGATTAGATTTGATTTATTTGAATGTGCACAGTATTTGAAATGTCCCATTGATCCACGTGGTAAACCAGAGTCTGGTTGAAAGGTGATTGTATTCCTACTGGTAACACCACCTCTCCAACTAAAATCACCATATTGATAATCAGTCGTAGTAACTTGAATAAGCTTTTCGTGAGGATCGAATTCTTGATTGTGATTCTGATCTAGAAAGATGATAAACCCTTTATGCCATTGACTGTTCGTACACGATTTTAAATCTTGAGAAGCACAGATAATCACAGGGCTTCGGTAACTTACAGCATTGGCTTTAGCTTGGCTGATGGCCTGCCGTACCGTGCTAAGAATTTGCGCCCTTTCTTGATTTTCACGAAATTCATGATAATGAGGGAGTGCTATCATCACAAGAATACTAATAATGACGATCGTGAAAATGAGTTCTAAAAGGGTAAAAGCAAGAGATTTACAATAGGAATACATTTTAAAGCTTCTAGTATTTGTTAATTATTTGAATTTATAGATAATCTTGGTGAAGTTGTATTATAAGCTGAAGTGCTAAAAAATGATTACTATCACCTTTGAATGCTGTTAATATACCAAAAATGAAAAGATAAGTTATTCATGCTGATAAATTGAGTAAAAAATTACCGAATTACAACGGAAATTGTAAGTAATTTTGTCAATAATTTACTTGATTAAAGTAATCAAACACTTGGAATTCACTTTAAGTGTTTGTATGATTCAACATGAGTAGCTTAAAAAAAATACTGGGGTATAAAAAAGCCTATCTCAGGAAGCCATAATTATTTTAGGCTGAGCTTGAAAAACAATTGTTATCTCTGGAGGATATCCATGAAATTGAGTCGTATCGCACTTGCTATGCTTGTTGCTGCTCCATTCGCTGCTGCTAATGCTGGTGTAACTGTTACTCCACTATTAGTGGGTTACACATTCCAAGACACTCAACATAATAACGGTGCTGCTGATCATTTATCTGACAGCAATATCGAATTACAAGACGATTTATTCGTTGGTGCTGCGTTAGGTATTGAGCTTACTCCATGGTTAGGTTTTGAAGCTGAATATAACCAAGTAAAAGGTGATATCGAAGGCACAATTACTGGTACTGATGTTGGCGAGTACAAGCAAACTCAAATCAATGGTAACTTCTATGTTACTTCTGATTTAATCACTAAGAACTATGACAGCAAAATTAAGCCGTACGTTCTTTTAGGTGCTGGTCACTACAAATATGAATACGATGGTGTAAATCTTAAAGATGATGAAGGTACTTTAGGTAATGCGGGTGTGGGTGCTTTCTGGCGCTTGAACGATGCTCTATCTGTTCGTACAGAAGCTCGTGCAACTTATAACATCGACGAAGATTTCTGGAACTACACAGCACTTGCTGGTCTTAACGTAGTTTTAGGCGGTCACTTGAAGCCAGCTGCTGAAGTAGTAGAAGTTGCTCCAGTTCAACCAGCTCCAGCTCCAGTTCAACCAGCTCCACAAGAGTTGACTGAAGATCTTAACATGGAACTTCGCGTATTCTTCGATACGAACAAGTCTAACATCAAAGATCAGTACAAGCCTGAAATTGCTAAAGTAGCTGAAAAATTAAACGAATATCCAAATGCAACTGCTCGTATTGAAGGTCACACTGATAATACTGGTCCGCGTGCGTTGAACGAACGTTTATCTTTAGCTCGTGCTAACTCTGTGAAATCTGCTCTTGTAAGTGAATACAACATTGACGCTTCTCGTTTAGCGACTCAAGGTTTCGCTTGGGATCAACCAATTGCTGACAACGCAACTAAAGAAGGTCGTGCGATGAACCGTCGTGTATTCGCTACGATTTCTGGTAGCCGTACAGTAGTTGCTCAACCTGAAGCAGCAGCTCAATAATCTTTAATAGATTATAAAAGACAGCTCTTCGGAGCTGTTTTTTTTACCCATTTTTTATAAATGTGATATATTTCACAAAATATAATCAACAACACAATGAGAATAAAGATGAAATATAGTTTAATAGCAAGCCTATGCATTACTTTAACTTTGACAGCTTGTGCAACGACAAAGATACAATCAACTAATAGTGTACAAGACTTGGATCAAAAGATACTAAATGAATTAAAACAAGGTCTACCGCTGTATTTTAATCACAATTCCCGTCAAATAGATGTCCGATATGAACCTTATTTAACAGCAGCTTCAAAAATTCTGGCGCAGAATAAAAGTTTTATACTTCAAGTGGATGGACATACAGATAATCGAGGGTCAGTATCAGCGAATCAAAAAGTATCTCTTGAGCGAGCAAATGCTGTGCGTAATGAATTGGTGATGCAATATAATGTTGATCCTAAACAAATTTCGACACAAGGCTATGGCCCAAATCAGCCAATTGCGGATAACACGACAGAAGAGGGTCGAGCATTGAATCGTCGAGTGAATTTAACCTTAAAAATACAATAAGATCAGAATCTAACAATAAAAAAACAGCTCAATTTGAGCTGTTTTTTTATTTTATTAGTCTTGATCGACTTGAATTGGTTTTACATCCATATCTTGATATTGAATCAACTTGGTTTTGTACTTGAACTTATAAACTAGCCATATTGCTAAGAATAAGAAGATCCCAATATATGTGGAGACTACTGCGATCCACTCCCCATCAAGTACGGCTTGATAATTTTGACCTAACACAACGATTGCACACAAAATAAAAGCGAACCACGGTGCAAAAGGGAAAAATTTTGCACGATATGCTAAATCTTCTAACTTATATCCTTGAGCCAAATAGCCTTTCCTGAATCGGTAATGAGAGATTGCGATACCGAGCCATACGATAAAGCCACACATACCAGACATATTCAGAAGCCAATTAAATACTTCCTCTTCACCAATAAATGTCGTCAAGAAGCATAGTGCTGCGATTGCTGTCGTAGCATAAAGTGCATTCATTGGTACACCGCGACCATCAAGTTTGGAGAAAACTTTGGGTGCACTTCCATTTTTTGCCATATCAAACAGCATTCGTGTGGAAGAGTACATTCCTGAATTTCCGGCAGAAAGGATAGCCGTAAGAATGACCGCATTCATGACACTTGCAGCGAAAGCAAAGCCTGCTTGTTCATAGAGTAAAGTAAAAGGTGATAATGCAATATTCTCATCTGAAGCAGCTTGCATTAGACGAGGATCATCATACGCAATCAATGTACCGATAATAAAAATACATACGATATAGAATAAGAGAATACGCCAGAAGATCTGTTTAATCGCAATAGGAATGGTTTTCTTCGGATCTTTCGACTCACCAGCGGCAACACCAACCATTTCAGTACCTTGAAATGAGAATCCTGCGATCATCGCAACACCAATTAATGCCGACAAACCACCTACAAATGGCGCTTCTCCCTTTGACCAATTTGCGAAAGTTGCAACATTGGGTGTCATCATGATTTTGGCAATCATGAAAATTCCAATGATGATAAATGCAATTATGGCAAGAACTTTAATGAGTGAGAAAAAGAACTCAGACTCACCAAAACCTTTGACTGTTAAGGCATTAATACCAAAAACGATAGCAAGGAAAATGGCACTCCAATAGAAACCTGGGATATCAGGAAACCAAAATTTCATGATGAATTGAACTGCAACAAGTTCAAATGCGACGGTTATCGCCCAGTTGTACCAATAGTTCCATCCTAGTGCGAATCCAAATCCACCTTCGACATATTTGGTGCCATAAGTGAAGAAAGCACCTGATGTTGGATTGTGTGTTGCGAGTTCGCCTAAGCTGGTCATGAGGAAGTAAATCATTACGCCAATTAAACAATAGGCAAGTAATGCACCACCAGGGCCAGCATTGGCAATTGTTGCACCCGAAGCTAGGAATAGTCCTGTACCGATAGAACCACCAATGGCGATCATATTAAGATGGCGTGCTCCAAGCTTTCGCTTAAGTTGACCGGTTTCGCTCATCGAAAGTTCCTTATGATTTCTTTTGAGTACTTGCAAACAGTACTTTAAAGCCTTGTTGATCAGTCAAAGTTTCACATTGACCAAAATTTTGCTCAATGAGAGTTGGGTAGTTTAAAAAACGATTTGCCACGATCCAAAGTTCACCACCAGATTTTAGATGGCGACGTGATGTCTTACAAAGATTCTCACTCGCATTGTAATCAGTGTATATACCCTGATGGAAAGGAGGGTTACTGACGATGGCATGTAAAAATAGTGGCGCATCTTCAATGCCAGTCACAGCTTTGATTTCGAGCTGTTCTGGTGACAAATTATTTTTTTCAAATGTTAGGCGGGTGGAGGCGAGCGCAAAAGCATCCACATCAAGCGCAAAAATACGATTTTTGGGATTCAATTTGGCTAAATATGCACTGATAATGCCAGCACCACAACCGAAGTCAGCGATTTTACCTGAACTCACTCGATTGAGGTAGGGGAGAAATACAGCTGTACCAATATCAAGTTTATTTTGACTAAATACACCAGGTAAAGCATAAATCTGTAATTCGCCATTCGGTGTTTGAATTGTATATTGTTGAGCCCAATTTTCTAAAGCTCGAGGCGTAGGAGTCTGATCGATTATTAATTGCCACATTTGACAATGACGAGCGCTGTCTAGTTTGACACATTTGCCAAATGGAACGAGTTGTTTTGCTGCTCGTTCAACGCCACCTTTCTTTTCACCCACAAGAAAAATTGATCCACCAAGACCGAGTTTTAATATCACACAGTGTAGTAAGTAATTCAAAAGCTCTTTGGCTTTAGGCACAAAAACAATGACTTGATCATATTCTGCTTGAGGGATATCCGTCCCAAAATGAACAGGAATATTTTGATTTTGGAAAAATAGAAAGTCGTTATAATTCCATGTCCATACTGAAGTCTGAATATTTTTATCGAGCTGAGTGCTTAAGTCATCAGTTGGCGCATTGACTAATAATATTCGACCTTTCAGAAAGTTATGTTGACGAATAACAACTTCACTTTGAGGAACCATATATTTCTCCACAGAATAAAAGAGCCCAGACAATGCTGGGCAGTCTTTGATTCAATCTAAATTATTTCTTTGCTTCAGGTAGAACGAAGTTCAAGATCAAGGCTGCAATGCCGCCAGTTGCTACACCAGAGCTAAATATATTACGAATGAGTTCAGGCATATGTTCAAGAATCTGTGGAACTTGAGCAACACCTAAACCAAGAGCAAGTGAAATTGCAATAATAAGCAATGCACGGCGGTCAAGCTGAATACCAGAAAGGATATTAATCCCGGATGCTGCAACAGCCCCAAACATCACCATGACAGCGCCCCCCAGTACAGCTTGAGGAACAGCTTGGATGATGGCAGCCACTGCTGGTAGTAAACCCAAAATAACTAATAGAGCGGCGATCCATATACCCACATGGCGACTAGCGACACCAGTTAATTGGATTACTCCGTTGTTTTGAGCAAAAACAGAACTCGGGAAAGTATTAAATAAGCCTGCGAGTAAGGAGTTTGCACCGTTGACGAGTACACCACCTTTAATGCGCTCCATCCATTTCGGACCATCAACAGGCTGATTAGACAACTTAGAGGTCGCGGTGATATCACCAATCGCTTCTAATGAAGTAACCAGATAAATAAATGCCATTGGTATAAATAAACTCCAAGAGAAGTCTAAGCCAAAGTGCATTGGTGTAGGGATTTGAACCAAAGGTGCATTTTCTAAGCCAGAAAAATCTAAATGGCCCATGAAGCCTGCTAACGCATAACCTACGATCAGTGCAATTAATATCGCACTACTCTTGACCCATGTAACATTTAAGCGGTTTAAGAGAATGATTAATGCCAAAACAGTACAAGACATAATGAGATTGTCTGTATTGGCAAAAGTATTATTCCCCATCGCTTGGTAACCACCACCCATTGAGATTAAACCTTCTTTAATCAAGGTTAAGCCAATGAGAAGTACAACAATACCAGTCACAAGTGGAGTAATGAGTTTTTTCACCCATGGTAATATGCGTGAAACGCCCATTTCAATGAATGAGCCTGCAATCACGACACCAAAAATTGAACCCATAACAGTTTCAACTGGAGTTCCCGCGGCAACCATTGCTGAGCCAATCCCAATAATAGGACCGATAAAGTTAAAACTTGTACCTTGAACAATCAGTAAGCCTGCACCGAAAGGACCAACCTTTTTACTTTGTAAGAATGTCGCAATACCTGAAATCACCAATGACATGGAGAGGATCATGTTTGTATCTTCTTTAGAAACACCTAAAGCCAAACAGATCAATAGACCAGGAGTAACAATCGGAACAATAATGGCAAGTAAATGCTGAATGGCAGCGAGAAAAGCGATGAACGGTTTTGGTTTATCGTCTAAACCATAAACAAGATCGAGTTTCGGTTCTTGAGATTGGTCGGGAGCAGACATGGTCTATACCATCTAGATTAAGCGAAAGTGCCGACATTCTAATCGAGTTACATGGGTTTACAAAACCGAAACATAACCATTCGTCAAAAAAAAATGAAATTGTAAAGAAACAGTCACTATAAAAGTTTAGGATTTTTCTGTATAATTTGCCCTCAAATTTAAAGCGTATCGAATTTACATGTCAGATATTAAAACTCTCCGTAATATTGCCATCATCGCACACGTCGACCATGGTAAAACGACTCTTGTCGACAAACTTTTACAACAATCAGGTGCTTTGGGTGAACGCGCGGGTGAGATCGAGCGTGTCATGGATTCAGGCGCTATTGAAAGTGAACGTGGTATTACCATTCTTGCAAAAAATACTGCAATCAAATGGTTAGATAAACGTACTGATACTGAATACCGTATCAACATCGTGGATACCCCGGGACACGCCGACTTCGGTGGTGAAGTTGAACGTGTAATGTCGATGGTTGACTGTGTACTTCTTTTGGTAGACTCACAAGAAGGTCCAATGCCACAAACTCGTTTCGTAACGCAAAAAGCGTTCGCACGTGGTTTGAAACCAATCGTAATTATCAACAAAGTTGACAAGCCTAATGCGCGTCCTGACTGGGTAATCGATCAAGTATTCGATTTATTTGATAACCTTGGTGGTACTGACGAACAGTTGGACTTCCCTGTGGTTTATGCTTCTGGTCTTCGTGGTGTAGCAGGTCCTTCACCAGAAGAATTGGCTGAAGACATGACTCCGTTGTTCCAAACAATCGTAGACATCGTTGAGCCGCCAGCAGTGGATGTTGATGGTCCATTCCAAATGCAAGTGTCTTCACTTGACTATAACAGCTTCGTTGGTGTTATTGGTGTTGGTCGTATCCAACGTGGTTCAGTGAAATTGAACACACCTGTAACGGTAATCGACAAAGATGGTAAAACACGTAACGGTCGTATCTTAAAAATCATGGGTTACCATGGTTTGGAGCGTATTGACGTTGAATCTGCTTCTGCAGGTGACATCGTATGTGTAACAGGTATGGACGAACTTCATATCTCTGACACGATTTGTGATCCTAAACATGTTGAAGCATTGCCACCGCTTTCTGTAGATGAGCCTACAGTATCGATGACATTCCAAGTTAACAACTCACCATTCGCCGGTAAAGAAGGTAAGTTTGTGACCTCACGTAACATCCGTGAACGTCTTGACCGCGAATTGATTCACAACGTAGCACTTCGTGTAGAAGATACTGACAGTCCTGACCGTTTTAAAGTGTCGGGCCGCGGTGAACTTCACCTTTCGGTATTGATCGAAAACATGCGTCGTGAAGGCTTCGAGATGGGTGTATCTCGTCCGCAAGTAATCTTGAAAGAGATTGACGGCGAAATGCAAGAGCCATACGAAAACGTAACATTTGACGTAGAAGAACAGCATCAAGGTGCTGTGATGGAACAAATGGGTAACCGTAAAGGTGAAATGACCAATATGGAAGTCGACGGTAAAGGTCGTATTCGTATTGAAGCAACTGTACCTTCACGTGGCTTGATTGGTTTCCGTTCAGAATTCATGACCATGACTTCAGGTACTGGTATCATGACCTCAAGTTTCTCGCACTATGGACCAATGAAACAAGGTTCTGTTGCAAAACGTCAAAACGGTGTGTTGATTTCTATGGTTCAAGGTACATGCTTGGGCTATGCATTGTTCAGTTTACAAGACCGTGGTCGTCTATTCGCTAAACCTCAGTTAGAAGTTTACGAAGGTATGATCATTGGTATTAACTCTCGTTCTGACGATATGGTTGTAAACCCAACTAAAGCGAAACAATTAACAAACGTTCGTGCATCAGGTACTGATGATGCATTAACACTTGTTCCTGCGATTGAATATACGTTAGAACAAGCACTTGAATTTATTCAAGATGATGAGCTTGTTGAAGTTACACCTAAATCAATTCGTATTCGTAAGCGTTGGTTGACTGAAAACGAACGTAAACGTAATAAATCTTAATTGATTTAAATAAAAAAACCGCTCAAAAGAGCGGTTTTTTTATATCTTGACTACATCATTTAAGATATGAAATAAAAGTTGTTGAATTGTTGTAGTCGATTTGGACAAGATCTTGTTTATTTAAACAGAGATACTTATGATTTTGGTGGAAAACCAACGAGTTTAGACGGAAATATCATTAAGAATAATGTATATTGTGTCACATTAATGCATAGAAAAATTTTGGAGAAAAAATGAGCATTATTAAAGAGTTTAAAGAATTTGCCGTGAAAGGCAATGTAATGGATCTGGCGGTCGGTGTGATCATTGGTGGGGCGTTTGGTAAAATCATCGATTCAATGGTGAAAGATGTCATCATGCCAATTATCAGTTGGATCTTAGGCGGTGATGTTGATTATTCAAACTGGTTTGTTGTATTAGGCGATAATCCAAATAACCTTACAACGCTTGCTGCCGCTCAAGAAGCGGGTTTAAATGTTTTGGCTTACGGTAATTTCTTGACGATTCTCATCAACTTTATCCTGCTTGCATGGGTGGTATTCTGGTTAGTGAAATTGATGAATAAAATGCGTCGTAAGCAAGAGGAGGAAGCTCCAGCACCTGAAGCTACTCCAGAAGATATCGAATTACTTCGTGAAATTCGTGACGAATTAAAACGTAAAGGTTAATGCTTTTACAATGAAAACGGCGCTAAATGCGCCGTTTTGTATATCTCATCATTTTTTTAAAATCGCCCGAAATCCCCCTTTGTCAAAGGGAGGCTGGGAGGTATTGATTCTTAGCTCTCCCTTGCGAAGCGATGCTTCTCATCTCCTAAAAGGAGAGGGAAATCCAGGAAGTTTAAAAATCCATACGAAATTTAATTTCGAGTAAATGCCAGCCGAATTGACTCTTAATTGGTCCATGTAATTCACGTTCAGCCAAACTAAAAACTGCCTTATCGATAGGACCAACCAATTGTCCTTTCTTTACCTCACCTAATTCCCCGCCTTTTTTTCCTGAGGGGCAAGTTGAATGTTGTTTAGCAATTTTAGCAAAATCAGCACCGTCTTTAAGCTTTTGTTTAAGTTGGATACACAGGTCTTTATCTTTGACTAAAATATGCCGAACAATTGCTGATCTCATTTGGATTTTACCTTTGATACAGGATTCTTTGAGGCTTGAGGTCGCTTAAGCGGTTGACACTCAGGGCAAAAAACAGAAGCACGTTGCCCGAGTTTAATATTTTCTAAAGTTGTTTCACAGTTGATGCACATTTCACCAGCGCGCCCATAAGCCAATAGCGTTTGTTGAAAGTAGCCATTTTCGCCCATGGCATTGGTGTAATCACGTAAAGTAGATCCGCCTAAATCAATTGCTTGTTTAAGGATTCGTTTTATTTCAATGACAAATTTTTCAATTTGTGACCGTGTAAGACTAGAGGCGGGTTGTGCAGGATGAATGCCCAAATTAAACAGACTTTCAGTTGCGTAAATATTTCCAACACCCACAACAATGTGGTTATCCATAATTGCAACTTTGACTGCAACACTCTTATTTTTAAATTTCTGCTCTAGATAGTCAGCATTGAAAGATTCACTTAAAGGTTCAGGTCCAAGCGTATCTAAAAGTTTGGATTGAGCATGATCATCTAGCCATAAAATGCAACCAAAACGACGAGGATCGTGGTAGCGTAATTGGATATCATCGAATTGAATGATGAAATGATCATGCTTTCTCAATGCATCACGTGAATCACTCAAACGAAAGCTGCCTGACATTCCCAAGTGCCATAACATGGTCGCATTTTCAAATTGTGCCAAAATATATTTGGATCGACGTGTTAGCCCTATCAGTCGTTGACCGACCAATTGATTTACATCATTTGGTATAGGCCATCTCAGACTTGAATTATTGACTTGAACAGAAAGTACTTTTTGATTCAGCAAAGGGAGCAAGCTGGTTTTAGTGGTTTCAACTTCAGGTAATTCAGGCATGGAAACTCTGTTAAATGGGCGAGTAGAAAAATATTGGGTTAAATGAGGATATTGCAAGCAGCATCGAGTGAACTACAAGATATTACGCTTGAACAGAATATGATACACAATCCATCTAGTGCCTTCATGGTTAAGTTTTAAAATGTTTTTTAAAGCATTCAATGATGAAATGAACTTAGATGATTTATCACGTAAATGCGTTGTACACTGCTACAAATAAATCAATTTAAAATCAGGGAGATTCAGTGTGGCAAAATTATTTGAGCCAATTCAATTCGGAAATTTATCACTCAAAAATAGAATTATTATTGCTCCCATGTGTCAGTATTCTGCGAATGAAGCAGGGGAGCATAGTTTTTGGCATGAACAACAATGGGCGAGTTATGCATTGTCGGGTGCTGGATTATATATTATTGAAGCAACTGCGGTACAAGCTGTAGGTCGTATCAGTTTTGCAGATTTAGGGTTGTGGAATGATTTACAACGTGCACAATTAAAAGCATTGATTGATAAGGTAAAATCGATTGCTCCAACGCCAATCGCCATTCAGTTAGCGCACGCGGGACGTAAAGCTTCAACTGATAAACCATGGTTGGGACGTGGTCAATTCTCATCGAATCATGAACATGGCTGGCAAACGGTATCTGCAAGTGATTTACCATTTAATCCAGATGATCAGGCTCCTCATGAATTAAGTATCGAGGAAATCAAAAAAATTATCGATGACTTTGCAACTGCAGCAGTCAGATCTGTAGATGCAGGTTTTGATCTCATCGAAGTCCACGCGGCTCATGGTTATCTATTACATCAATTTATGTCCCCTTTATCTAATCGAAGAACAGATGAATATGGTGGAAGTTTTGAGAATCGCATTCGTCTAACTTTAGAGGTTTTTCAGGCGATCAAAAATGCTGTTCCAGACAACTATCCAATCGGTGTTCGTTTGTCTGCAACAGACTGGATGGAGCAAGAAAAGGCATGGAATATTGATGACTCAATTGGGTTATCAAAGGCATTAGAAAAACTTGGTGCAGTTTATATCCATGCATCATCAGGGGGATTACATATCGATCAAAATATTCAGATTGGTCCTAATTACCAAGTTCCATTTGCGGAAGCAATCAAGAAACACGTAGACATTCCAGTGATTGCTGTTGGGCTGATCACTGAACCTCAACAGGCGGAAGATGTCTTACAACAAGGCAAAGCTGATGCAATCGGGCTCGCAAGGGCAATACTATTTAATCCAAGATGGCCATGGCATGCTGCTGCTCAATTAAAAGCAGAGGTTGAAATTAGTCCGCAATATTTACGATGCCAACCGCATGATGTGAAATCATTATTTAAGCCATATGCTGATAGATAAAATAGGCATAAAGGTATACTTAAAAAGTCATCCTGGGTAATTACGGCTGTTGTATGATAATTTGACTAACTCATACAATAGCTAGGGATGCTAAGTCATGGTTTTATCGGTCATTATTCCGATTTTTTTACTGCTTTTTTCGGGATATGCCTCGGTTAAACTGAATTTACTTAGCAAGGAACAAGTCTCTATTGTTGGTACATTCGTCATTCGAGTCGCTTTACCTGCTCTATTTTTACAAGCGCTTTCATCAAAAGATCTTGATGCGATATGGCAACCTGAACTTTTCTACAGTTATATTGTGGTGACTGCCTTTGTATTTGCAATCGCTTTATGGATTTTGGTAAAGCATTTTAAAAACAATTTAAGTGATGCTGCCATCCTCTCGATTGGAGCGTCAATGTCTAATACTGGACTACTTGGTACGGCCATTTTAAGTCTATTGATTGGTCATATTGCGCTTGCTTTTACTTCTTTAATTGTAATTATCGAAAGTGTTTTTCTTGTTCCAGCAGCTTTATTTATTGCGGGGTTGCAAGCTCAAAATCAGCAAGCAGTACTCAATACATTAAAAAATAACTTTATAAACTTATGTAAAAATCCATTGTTTATTGGTGTGGTAATCGGAATTTTGTGCGCGGTTTTTCAGGTTAAACTGCCGCATTATATAGATCAAGTTTTCTTAATGATTGGTCAGACGGCATCTCCTTTGGCGTTATTTGTGATTGGCGGGAGCGTCGTAGGTTTAACCTTAAAATATGTCAACCAGCAGAGTCTTTATATTGTTCTATCATCCAACTTTATTTTTCCAATACTCATGTATTTGACTCTACGATTTATTGCTCAAGCACCGATGGATATCGTGTATGTAGGGACATTGATTGCAGCTTTACCTACACCTGCATTATTTGGAATGCTGGGACAAGCATATGGACTCAATGATCGTGCAATTACACCTTTATTGATGAGTACAGTCATTGGATTTATTGTGACTGCTGGATTAATTATTTTATGGTGGTAATTGAATAAAACTTAGAATTTAATCATAAATCTCCTTTTCATATAAGAAAACCCTATCTTGCGATAGGGTTTTTGTATTTGAGCATCGGTTTAATATTTAAATTAATGCTTAAGATTTAGCTTTCGTATTTGCTGCAGGTTTTTTTGCATTCTCAGCAATCAGTTTGTTCACGATCGCTAGATTTTCTTTGGCTTGAGGAATATTTTCATCTGCTAAAGCACTAAATATTTTTTTTGCCTCAGGTAGGTTTTGCGGAACGATATTTCCGTTTACGAACATGTTACCAATGGCCATAAGCGCAGGGATGTATCCTTTTTTACCTAAATCTTGAATGCTCGCTAAACCTTTTTTCACAGGCGCTTCAGTTTTGGTTTTGAAGCCTAATGAAATATCGTATAAAGCACGAGCATGAATGGCTGGATAACTTCCTTTCTTAATTAAAGGATCAAGTTTTTGCAAAGCGAGCTTATCAGATTGTTCTTTACCTTCAGAGAACAGTAGAACAGCAGATTCAACAATCGCATCTTCAAAACCTTGAGCTGCAGCTTTATCTAAGTATTCACGAGATTTTTTTTCATTTTTGGTCAGCCCCAAGCCGCCAGTGGCATAGTTTTGCGCCAATACATAATTGGCTAAAGGATAGCCTGCAGTGCCAGCTTGTTCATAAAGTTGTACTGCTTTTTTGTTGTCTTGTTTGGTTCCTTGACCAGCTTGAGTGAGATATGCCAAGTTATAAGTCGCTTGAGGATTCCCTGCTTTTGATAAGCGTTCAAGTTCTTGGTAGGCCGCATTGTAATTCTTTGCTTGAATCAGTTCCTGTACTTTGCTGAATGCAGGATCGACTGGTGCGGCAGCGAAGCTAAATGAGGTGGCAACAGCGAGTAAAGCACCACATAATATTTTTTTCATAATTGTTTTATACCTATCTTAAAAGCAACCCTATTTATTTGATGTAAATAGAGTTTTACACCATTTCATCATAGTCCGAATTATGTGAATGTAAATATAGAATATGTATACATCCTTCAAATTTAGCTTCGCTTTGTGAATAAAGTGTGTGTATTGCAGTATAAGCATATAAACGACACTGGATTTATGTTGTTCAGCCTTGAATATATGGATTTAACCAAAATTTTAATCCACTAGTAGTTCTTCGATGGTTTTGCTTAAATACGCATTGTGCAATGAGGTGTTCAACGATGTTTATAAAAGGCATTAAACGTAATTACGATAAAGTTTTTCAAGATGATTCAATCCCAGATGAACAAAAGATAGATGCGCTCTTATTGAAACTTGGCGAGCAGTATTTGGTGAGTCAGGAGAATCGAGTGTATGTATTCCAAAAAGGTGATTTAACCGTAAAGTTTGATGCTAAACACGCGAGAGCATTTCATTTTAAAGATTATGTGGTGAAGGATATGAATAAATTATTTCATGGCTTTTAGAAAAAAACCTCCTAGCGATATAGGAGGTTTTTTATGAGTCATCTCTCAATCGATTGACAGTTAAAATCTATTCCATCTAACGCCTTGGTCTTATTTTCATATCTTTATCAATAAAAAAACTCTATTATAAAACGATACGAAACGTATCGTTTTATTTGTGAGGATTTCATGACAGTCGATGACAAAAGTGCACGACGCCGATCATGTATTTTAGCTTCAGTCAAACAGGCTTTGAATGAAGTGGAATATCACCAACTGACAGTAGAAGACATTGCTTCACGTGCTGGGGTGGGAAAGTCGACTATTTATCGATGGTGGTCACATAAATCTGAATTGGTTCTGGACACCTTTAAAGAGCTCACACTCTCAATTTTTGAGTTTGAGCCAGAGCTCGACCTTGAACAAAATCTTAATCAACAATTGCTTCGTTTGGCTAAGGCTTTAGATCATCCAGTAGGACGAGCGATGTTGGTGGTTATGGCGAATCATCGTGAATTGGCTGCAACATTCTTCAAGCAATATTTATTACCTAAACGAGTTCAACTGCACCAACTGATCCAACAGGCGATTGAGGCGGGGGAGCTGATTGAACATGATCACTATGATTTGGTACTTGATCGACTGTATGGTCCTATTCATTACCAAATTATTTTTTTTAATCATTTGCCTGATGAGCACTATATCCGTCAATTGGTCAAACTGAGTTTAGATCCATTACGTCCTCACGCCTAAACATTAATGCGACAAGAGTAGATTTTCATGAGTGTAACCACCGAACGATTTTGGAATCGTTCATTTATCTTGTGTGTATTAAATAATTTATTTGTTTTTATTTACTACTTTGCCATGTTGGCTGTCCTTCCGATTTACATTGTGAAGGATTTAGCGGGATCAGTTGAAGAAGCAGGATTAGCGTTAACGCTTTTTCTCGCCTCATCAATAGCAGTACGACCATTTTCAGGCATGATCATTCAAAAAATGGGTAAGCGACTCACTATGCGTGGATCGAGCACGTTTTTTGCGGTCTTTGCATTTGCTTATTTATTCATTGATAACATGTGGTCATTGTTGCTTATACGATTTTTACATGGGATATGGTTTAGTGTGTTGACCACTGTGGCTGTTCCAGTCGCGAATGACTTTATTCCTGAGCATCGTAAAGGTGAAGGCATGGGTTATTATGTGATGTCCACTAACCTAGGTGTGGTATTTGGACCATTAATTGCGCTTACCATGATTCAATTTTATAGCTTCCAAATTTTATTCGGTGCTCTCGCGGTGCTCATCAGTTTAGGTCTAATTTTTAGCTGGCTATTAAATATTCCAGCGAATCAGATACCTCAGCAAAATAAAATGAATAAAAAAGGTTTTAAGCTAGATGATTTTCTTGAGCCTAAAGTTTTTGCTGTAAGTGGTGTTGCTTTACTTACAGCTTTTGCTTACTCGAGTATTACCAGTTTTATTACGGTTTACAGTGAGAGCAAACAGCTGCTGGCGTATACCAGTGTATTTTTTATATTGTTTGCGGTTTCGATGTTAATTGTAAGACCTTGGGTTGGTAAAATTTATGATCGTCAAGGTCCGCGTGCTGTTATCGTTCCTTCTTTTATATTTTTTGCGATTGGACTTGTGGTCGTAACACTAGTCAATAATCAGTGGATGTTGTGGTTATCTGCAATTTTTATTGGAATTGGATATGGTTCAGTATTTCCTTGTTTGCAAACGCTCACCATTCAAACCGTAGATAAACATCGGATGGGGCATGCAATATCAACATTCTTTATTTGTTTTGATATTGGTCTGGCAGTTGGTTCAGTTGTAATGGGATTGGTTATTGCACAATGGAGCTTTGAATTTATGTACTGGTGTTGTGCGGTATTGGTCATATTAAACCTGATCATTTACCGGAAATATGTTCCAAATCCTCAGCCTATTAGTTAATAAAAAAACCTCCTAAATGGAGGTTTTTTTTAGATTATTTTACTGTGGTCTAGCCACATCACCATTTAAATACTCAGGCAAATCTAAAACAGTCACGTCTAACTCTGCTAATGCTTCAGGGCGTGCTACCACCAAAGCGATATAACCGTTTTCGAATGGCGCACTATTGACGACTTGTACACTTTTATCGAGTTGTTCAGCTTCTGCAGGTACAGCACCTGTACCCTGAATTAAATGTAACCACGCTTTCGGTTTAGCTTTAAACCATAAACGTGCAATCACTTCCTGACCCAAGTAACAACCCTTGTCATAGTGAACGCCTTCACGTTGATGTAAACGAAGTTCTTGGGGTTGGAACACGTGTTCTATGACTTGATCAATGTAAGCTTGACCATGTTGAATAGCTTGAACTTGCCAAGCGGCAATATCTGTTACTTCTGCTGAGAACGTTGTGGTGTCACCTTGAAGCGTAGGATAGACCTGACTAGCTTCTTCAAGTTTCATTTTGGAAAAAGCACCAAATTTTTTAATGTGTTTAGAAAATTCTTCAGCTTGATCTTGAGTGGTTACAATGACAAAGCTTTCAGGATTCAGCTTTGTTAGCCATAAACCAAAGTGAATTCGACCTTTTAAATCACAAATTGCTGTGTAGCGCGTGATATTTTCTTCAAGGCGTTCAACATGCAACGTCACTTGACCTTGTAAAAATTTTTGAGCATCCACGCCATTAAGCGTAAATGAGGAGAAAGATAAATTGTTCATTTTCTATGCTCGAATCTGAATCTAATACTAAAGAATTATCCCAATTTTCCACTATTTTTCAAAAAAAAGCACATAACTGCTAATTTAACTGCATTATTTGAAACAAAATATTTCAAAAACCCTATTTTTTGTACCTAAGTGCATGAAATATATAAGATTTGGGAAATGGACTTTCAGCAGTGTACTATGCCATCACAAATGATGAAGTCTCATCAACAACAAAATGTTTAGAAAGTTTAGAAAAAAGATGCTCAAGGCAAGGCAGGAACGCGATGAATAACAACTACCGTAAACCACTGCAAGGTACCCAGCTCGAATATTATGATGTGCGTCAAGCCGTTGAAGATATTCAGCCAGGCGCATACGCAAAACTCCCATATACTTCTAAAGTGCTTGCAGAGCAATTGGTACGCCGTTGCGATCCTGCAATTTTAGAGCAGTCTCTTAAAGAATTAATCTTTAACAAACAAGACCACGATTTCCCTTGGTATCCAGCACGTGTGGTCTGCCACGATATTTTAGGTCAAACAGCATTGGTGGACCTTGCAGGTTTGCGTGATGCGATTGCTGAACAAGGTGGTGATCCATCGAAAGTGAATCCTGTTGTACCGACACAATTGATTGTTGACCATTCTTTGGCAGTGGAATATGGCGGTTTCGACCCTGACGCCTTTGAGAAAAACCGTGCCGTGGAAGACCGTCGTAATGAAGACCGTTTTCATTTTATTGAATGGACCAAAACTGCCTTTGAAAATGTTGATGTAATCCCTGCGGGTAATGGCATCATGCATCAAATCAACTTGGAGAAAATGTCTCCAGTGATTCAAAACCGTGGTGGCGTAGCTTTCCCTGATACGTGTGTGGGTACTGATTCACATACCCCACATACCGATGCTTTAGGTGTCATTTCAATTGGTGTCGGTGGCTTAGAAGCTGAAAACGTGATGCTTGGCCGTGCATCTTGGATGCGTCTCCCTGACATTATCGGCGTGGAACTGATTGGTCAGCGTAAGCCGGGTATTACCGCAACTGATATCGTATTGGCTTTAACTGAGTTCTTGCGTAAAGAGCGAGTCGTCGGTGCTTATTTAGAGTTCTTTGGCGAAGGTGCGGACACCATGTCGATTGGTGACCGTGCAACGATCTCGAATATGACACCTGAATATGGTGCAACGGCGGCGATGTTCTATATCGACCAAAACACCATTGATTATTTAACGCTGACAGGTCGTGAGCCTGAGCAAGTGAAGCTTGTAGAAACCTACGCCAAAGAAATTGGTCTTTGGGCAAGTGATATGACCAAAGCTGAGTACCCACGTGTACTTCGTTTTGACCTATCTACAGTGACTCGTAATATTGCAGGGCCATCAAACCCACATGCCCGTGTATCGACAAGTGATTTAAAAGCCAAAGGCATTGCGGGTAATTTAGATGCAGCACGTGCTCAGGAAGCAGAAGGCTTAATGCCTGATGGTGCAATCATCATCGCAGCAATTACCTCTTGTACTAATACTTCTAACCCGCGTAATACAGTGGCGGCAGGCTTGCTTGCTCGTAAAGCGAATGAACTCGGCTTGGTGCGTAAACCGTGGGTGAAATCATCTTTTGCACCGGGGTCTAAAGCCGCAGCATTGTATTTAGAAGAAGCAGGCGTATTGGGTGATTTAGAAAAACTCGGTTTTGGTATCGTGGCGTATGCATGTACCACATGTAACGGGATGTCAGGTGCGTTAGATCCAAAAATCCAACAAGAAATTATCGACCGTGACCTCTACGCAACGGCTGTTTTATCAGGTAACCGTAACTTTGATGGTCGTATCCATCCTTATGCAAAACAAGCATTCTTGGCATCTCCACCTTTAGTTGTGGCGTATGCGATTGCAGGGACGATTCGTTTTGATATCGAAATGGATGCTTTAGGACATGACAAAGACGGCAACCCGATTTATTTAAAAGACATTTGGCCATCGGATGAAGAAATTGATGCACTGGTGAAAGTTGCAGTAAAACCTGAGCAATTTAAGAAAGTGTATATCCCAATGTTTGACTTGGGTGAGAAAGTACAAGCGGCAAGCCCATTGTATGACTGGCGTCCGCAAAGTACCTATATCCGCCGTCCGCCGTATTGGGAAGGCGCACTTGCAGCACCACGTACTTTAGCCAATATGCGTCCGCTTGCGATTTTAGGCGATAACATTACCACGGATCATTTATCACCATCGAATGCGATTATGATGGATTCAGCAGCGGGTGAGTATCTACATAAAATGGGCGTGCCTGAAGAAGACTTTAACTCCTACGCAACGCATCGTGGTGACCATTTAACTGCGCAACGTGCGACCTTTGCCAACCCGAAATTGTATAACGAAATGGTGGTTCGCTCGGACGGTACAATCAAGCAAGGGTCTAAAGCACGTGTGGAGCCTGAAGGTGAAGTGATGCGTATGTGGGAAGCGATTGAAACCTACATGAACCGTAAACAGCCTTTGATCATTGTTGCAGGTAAAGACTACGGTCAAGGCTCGAGTCGTGACTGGGCTGCGAAAGGTGTTCGCCTTGCAGGGGTTGAAGCGATTGTGGCAGAAGGTTTCGAGCGTATTCACCGTACCAACTTGGTCGGTATGGGTGTGTTACCGCTTGAGTTTAAGGCAGGAACTGACCGTAAAACTTTAGGTTTGGATGGTACTGAGCTGTATAGCGTGATTGGTAACATCGCACCTCGTTCGACTTTGACGCTTGTGATTGAGCGTGCAACGGCTGATGGCAAAAATCAAACCATTGAAGTGCCTGTGACATGCCGTTTAGATACCGAAGAAGAAGTGTCTGTGTATGAAGCGGGTGGTGTATTACAACGCTTTGCACAGGATTTCTTGGAAGGTCAAGTAGCTTAATGCTTTAGCTAAAAGTAATTGATATTGTTTAAAAAAGACCCTATCTTGATGATGGGGTTTTTTTATAGAGAATAATAATGGAAAGATATTTAGATTTAGATGGTGATTCTGGAATCCTTGCATATGAAATTGGTGAAACTTATATAAGGGTAAAGTTTGATAGAACATTTAAAATTTATACTTATAGTTATCAAAGTGCTGGAGTTAATAATGTCGAAGAGATTAAAAGATTAGCTAGACATGGCGATGGTTTGAACTCTTATATTAAGTTAAGTGCAAATAACCTTTATGAAAAATAAAAAATTATGAAATTCAAAAGTAAAAATTTAAGAGAAATTGCTGAATGTATTATTGGTGATAAAAATTACTTTGATTATAAAAGTAGTCGATATATTTCAGAGTTTTTTGAAGATTGTGGCTTACCCTTTACGCATGATGGTTCAACACGTTGGGCTTGGACATCAGACAGATTAGCAGAGCTGTTGGAGGAGTCTTGTCCTCCAAATGCATTGCCACCAACGTTTGTACATGTATTAAGAGCTTTAATGCAAAAATCTGATGCGACAGAAGATGATCCTGAACGTATAAATGCCTTAATTGAATTAAATAAGCCTTTAAGTAGAGAAGGGTATGAGGCTTTTTACGGTACAGACAATAATTTATATATTAAAAATTTACATAATAATCAGACTATAAAACCTGTTGAAAATCCACATAGAATATTTTCTGAAATTGAGATTAAAAAAGAGAGCGATTAATAAGTTATTTGGACATGTGCTCTGAGGATCAACTTATAGAAAATGTGCTTCTTCCTTTGTTTCGTATTCTAGGATTTCAGCGAATAACGTTTGCAGGTCATAAAGATAAGGCATTGGAGTATGGCAAAGATATTTGGATGAAGTTTATTTTGCCAACACAGCATGTTCTTTATTTTGGTATTCAAGTAAAAAAAGGAAAGTTAGATTCATCAGGGGTATCTAAAGCAAGTAATCACAACATTGCTGAAATCTATAATCAAACAACGATGATGCTAGGACATGAAATTTTTGATCCTGAAACGAATAAAAGAGTATTAGTTGACCATGCATTTATTATTGCAGGGGGTGAAATAACAAAAGCTGCCAGAAATTGGCTAGGAAATAAGTTGGATGCGAATCGTAGAAGTCAAATAATTTTTATGGATAGAGATGATATCTTAAATTTGTTTACGGTTAATTCTATTGACGTTCCAAATTTAGAAAATATAAGTTTAGATAGTTTTTAAATATTAGGCTTCGCCCAATCGCCATCATCATCTGTCGAAATGGACAATAAAAAGTCATTCATTCTCCGTTATAGTGATTCCACCATTTCTAAAATTATACGGAGAACAAAAATGGTTACAGCTGGCTCTAAACCGGGAACAGGTTTCTATTTTTGCGTTCAATGTGGGCATCGTGCTTACTTAGAAATTGGTACTGATCGTTTACCACCGTGTACCAAATGCTTAAGCAATCAATTTAAAAAATAATTCGCTCAAGCAAACACACTAAAACAGACACCACTGTTTTAAACAAAAGCCCTATTACACCATAGGGCTTTTTTGTTACCTTAATAAAATTAAAAACATATAAATAAAAAGGTTTGCTATGGAAACAATACTCGGTTTATGTCTTGGTATAGGATTGAGTGCTGCATGTGGCTTCCGCGTATTTGTTCCCTTATTGGTGATGAGTATTGCCGCTATTATGGGCATTTTTGAACCCATAAAAGGTTTTGAATGGTTGGCGATGCCAGCGGTCTGTATTGCACTCTGTTTTGCCACACTGTGTGAAATAGGCGCTTATTACATCCCATGGGTAGACAACTTACTCGATACCATTGCAACACCTGCCGCGATGGTGGCTGGAACATTGACAACCATGGCTGTAAGCTCTGGTGAAATGTCGCAATTTGCAAGTTGGGCTGCCGCAATCATCGTCGGTGGTGGAACAGCAGGAGCAGTGCAACTTGGGACAGTGGCAGCACGGGGTGTATCGACCGCAACCACGGGTGGCGTGGCAAATCCTGTGGTTTCTACAGGTGAGTGGGTCAGCGCATTGGTGATTTCCGTATTGTCATTCTTTATACCAGTATTGGTAGTGATCGCTTTACTAATTGGTGTGGTTTGGGCAGTACGTTGGTTCAAAAAGAAAAAGCTGCGTCAAGCTGATGCTCAGTAAATTTATAAAAGAAGTATTAAAAATACTCGGATAAAGAATGAAAAATATATTGGCATTTTTTCAAGTTTTAATTGGGCTTTACTTTTTGGGTGATCTGATTAGACAGAATCCAAAGATTGATGGGTTTTTACAAAATACTGAAAAAAAATTTTCAAATTGGAATCACAAGCTCAAAGATTCAAATGCAAAATCAGGCTTATTTTTGTTGAAGAAGATTCATGGTTACTTATCTATAATTTTTATCATTATATTTCTCGTTATCCAAAAATTATGGCCTTCACAAATTTATTTGCTTCATCTTCTGTCCGCTGCTTTCGTTGCTTGTATATTTGTTTGGTTGTCTTTGACCTGGACAATTGATCATAAAAACATGATCCTTTCGATGGCAAAGCAAGTTGCTTTTTTAAGTGTAACGCCTTTTATTGCAGGAATAATGGACTATCTTTTTTCATTAAATTTTACAGCAATATTTGTTCAGATATACAACACGCTCGCACAGACACTGCATTTGGAACCGAGCGGGATGCATCATCCAATTATTATGGGGCTTGTAGGCAGTCTTATTTTGACAAGCTTATTTGTCATCTATTACATAATAATGTGGGTGATTTCGCTACCAACACTACTGATTTTTCTATTATTTATGCTGAGTGCTCAGAGAATTGCCAAATTAATTAACAGTATTGCGCCTAAACAGCCTTTAATGGGTTTAGCTGTAATATTGTTTATCATTCTGACGTTTGTTCAAGCAAATATCTAAATTATTCAGTGGATGAATTGAATTTACAAACTTCTGAACAAACTATATCTTTGATTTTTAAGTGAGATTGTTTAAATATTTAAAAACCACGATCAATTTTACAGCTATTTTAGCTCAGTATTGGTCTAAAGCTTGCTTTAGATTTATAGCACTTAAGCTCATTGAAGACTGAAATAAACTTATAGGATCACCCTGTGAATACAGTACAAGAAAAATCCCGCGCAAAACTTCCTTTTAAAGTCCACATGATGGCAGGCTGGCCGTTGTTACTACTGATTATTGGTGGTGCTGTGGGTGGTGCACTCGGTGCAATTGCTTATACAATTAACCTCAAAATTTATAAATCTGAATTATCTCAACTACAAAAAGTACTCGCTAATCTTATGTGCGGAATGTTTGCCATGATGTTGTGGTGGAGCATTGCATCTTGGATTCAAGCCAGTCTCTAAAATGAAAGGTCAACTTGAATTTTAATTGCAATATTTAGCTAAAAAACGCTAAAAAAAGTGTATCAATGAACCTATTTGGGAAAAAATATTATATTTATAAGGTGATATGAAATATTTTTTTATTCGATGCTAAAATTCGTTAATCTTAGGAAATTAATCCCGACGCAGTCTCGCTATTATATATCTCAAGGGTGTGACGGGATCGAAAAGAGTAGATTGCTACCAGTTGCGTACAACGTGCGTGTAGTACTTACCCAAAAGGTCTTGATTCGGCTTAGGACGCTATAAACCAGAAGTTTATAGGCAATAGGGTTATAACTTACAAAGTTATAATAGTTGAAGTAAACAACATGTTTTCCCTGACACCCTCAAAAATTCTCTTAAAAAAATTATAATTCTCAATTCTCAATTCTCAATTCTCAATTCTCAATTCTCAATTCTCAATTCTTAAATCGCGCATCTTATAAATTGACACTGAGTTGATCAGTTGCTATTTTTCCGCATCCCAAAGAAATGCTTTGTTCACATGCCTTTAGACGATAATTTTGTATATATGCCACCTCAAGGTCCGCTTAACATCGTCTATGAAGATGATGATTTGGTGGTCATTGATAAACCAGCAGGATTATTGTCTGTGCCAGGACGCTTGCCTGAACATCATGACAGTGCATATTCAAGAGTGATTGCTCAATATCCAAATGCAAAAATTACTCATCGTCTAGATATGGCAACCTCTGGAATTTTGATGTTTGCAAAACATCGCGATGCTGAAGTGGCTGTGAGCAAAATGTTCCAAGCGCGCACCGTGAAAAAAAATTATGTGGCACTGGTGCAAGGTAAAATTGCACAACAGGGACAAGTAGACTTGCCTTTAATTACGGACTGGGAAAACAGACCGAGACAAATCGTTCATTTTGAACTTGGAAAACCAGCCTTAACACTGTTTGAATTGGTCGCTTATGATGCGCATTTAGATATTAGCCGTGTCTTGTTGACGCCAATAACGGGGCGTTCTCATCAATTACGCGTACATATGCAAGCCATAGGTCATCCGATCACAGGTGATAAACTCTATCATCCAAACCCTAAACTCAGTAATTTAGGGAGAATGGCTTTGCATGCAAGTTATTTAGAGTTTCAACAACCGTTAAGTGGTATTGAAATTAAAATTGTGAGTGAAGTTCCATTTTGAATGAAACGCTTCAAGCAGAATATGTAATGTGAGTGCCTAACTAAAATTTAACAATTACGATCATATAAGTTTAAGAACAATTTCTAATGAATTCTTCTCCAAAATGAAATAAATATAGGCTACTCTAGGATATTGTATACGCAATAACCACAATAAGGATGAACGTATGAGCCGTGATTTAGAACAATTTCCAAATGATGATAATGGCGATGTACTGTGGCAAATGTTCCAGGATGGAGATGATTTAAGCGAGCCGCATGAGATTGAGTACTCAATTGCTTTTAGCTCTAAAGACAAAGCTGAAAAATGTGCCTTGTTCTTGCTTCAGGAAGAACAAAAGATCAGTTTATTTATTGATGAAGAGTCTGAATCCGCAGAATGGATTATCACGATTTACGTGTACATGGAGCCAGAATACTCAGATATTGTGGATTTGGAAGAGTGGTTTACCAAAATAGCCAATGACTATGACGGTGAGTACGATGGATGGGGATGTATGGCATATGTATATGATGATGAAGATATAGAAGATGAGTTTCAAAGCTAAACAAGGCTAGAGCCAATAAAAGAACCTAAGTGATTGAACTTAGGTTTTTTATTTAAACCTTATAAAATTTAAGGTTTTTTTCTATTCGCTAGTTGAAAGTGGTATATTGAGCAAAATTTTTTAATTTTTTGGATTTTTTATGTCTTTGCCAAATTGCCCAAAATGTTCCTCTGAATATACTTATGAAGATGGGGACCTCTTGATCTGCCCAGAATGTTCACATGAATGGAAAGAAGGAGAGACACTCGAAGAAGTGGTTCAGATCAAAGATGCAAATGGCAATCTTCTTGCAGATGGTGATACCGTAACGGTTATCAAAGATTTAAAAATTAAAGGTTCATCATCCGTAATCAAAGTCGGTACTAAAGCAAAAAGTATTCGTTTGTTGCCAGATGCAACGGATGGTCATGATATTGATTGTAAAGTAGATGGTTTTGGCGCAATGAAACTTAAGTCCGAATATGTAAAGAAAGCATAAGCTTTTATAATGGCTTCAGTGAAACTGGGGCCAATTTTTTTATGTGATAATAACTCGTCGTTGGTTTTAATTTGATCATAATGATAAGTTTTAATAAATAATGGTTGTTTTTTATCAATTTAAATTGAATTTTAGATACAAATTAGAATAAAAATTTCTTTGCTTGGCACAAAATAACATTACAGTTTTTCTTTAAAAGTGTTAACTTCATCACACTAATAACAATAAGGTCACATCATGTCTATTCAGATTGAGGGTAATGTTGTTGCTGCTCATGAAGTATTAGCGCAATTAAAAGAATGGGATTCAGCATTAGTGGGTAATAATGTTGATGCGTTAATCGAACAATGTGCGCAAAATGTAAGTATGTTTGATGTCAGCACCCAACTTGAGGGAGCTGAAGCTTATCGAAAAGAATGGCAAAAATTTAGTCCCTATTTCTTCGATGGAATGCAAATCACTCGCCGTGATGTAAAAGTGCATGCGAGTGATCATTTGGTTGTATTACATTGTCACTCTAAAGTGGAACATAAAGCCTTAAAAGGTCAGTTGCAAATGCCTTGGTGTCGTACAACATTATGTCTACAAAAAACCAATGAACAATGGGTGATGGTACACCAACATATTTCTATGCCTGTAGACTTAGCAACGGGAAAGGCTATCATCTTGAAGGATAAATCAAAATTAAGGCTTGTGGTTTAGCTTATCTTGAGCATTTAGATGGGCTTAAACAGTGTTATCTTTCATGAATGAGTTAAATTCTGGAGACGTGTCATGGGATTTTATGATTTTTATCGTTTGAGTTCTCATGCGGTGATCACCAACCCAGAGGGACAAGTCTTATTACTGAAAGCAAACTATGCCAATTACAGTTGGGGGTTGCCAGGTGGTGGTTTAGATCAAGGTGAAACCATACATCAAGCTTTGCTCAGAGAATGTAAAGAAGAAATAGGTTGTGATGTAAGCATCCAATATTTATCAGGGGTCTACTATCACGCACATGTAAACTCACACACCTTTATATTTAGATGCATGATTGAAAATAACGCCCAAATTCAACTCTCTGAGGAACATACGGAATATGCATGGTATAGTCTAGAGCAACTGTCTGAAGTTCAACGCACTCGCGTTCAAGACTGTCTGAATTTTCAAGGTGAAGTTCGGAGTTATTCATTCTAGAATTTAGAAATTAGACAGTTGGCATAATGTTTTGAAAATGATTGAGCTTAGCAATGATTTCATCTACTTGTTTCAGACGTTTCACCTCATCCCATAACAGTTTTGCTTCAGGATAATGTTTAGACATCATACCTAGCCATTGCTTATAACGTCCGACCATATTCATTTCTTTTTTATAAGAACCATTTAAGAAGCGAATTTGGAGTGTAATTAAATCGCTCCATTGTAATATCGCTTCGTCTTTATTTTGTCGGATGCATTGTGTGACATCGGGTGTTGTCACTGCTGCACGACCAATCATTAGATCTTCACAACCTGACTCTAGTAAACACTGGCGCGCATCTTGGTTATTCCAGATTTCACCATTGGCTATCACATTAATGCTAAGCGCATGACGAATGGGTTGAAGTTGATCCCAAAAGGCGGGTGGGGTGTAGCCATCTGCTTTTGTTCGTGCATGAACGGTAACCCAAGCGGCACCAGCATCTTCTATCGCATGTGCATTTTCTAGGGTGAAATTACGATCCATATAACCTAAACGCATTTTTGCTGAAACTGGTATTTCAGCAGGCACTGCATCACGTACAGCTTTAACCAGTTGATACACTGTTTCAGGTTCATCCAATAATACAGAACCACCTCGATGCCTGTTTACTGTTTTAGCTGGACAGCCAAAATTCATATCAATTGCAGGTGCACCTAACTCCACCGCTCGAACGGCATTTGCAGCCAACATGGTTGGATTATTCCCTAAAAATTGAACATGAACGGGTGTTCCTGCTGCTGTTTTGCCATCGTTCAATAATTCGGGACAGTAAGAATGATAGATGTGATCTGGAAGGACAGAATCAGTGACACGGATAAACTCAGTTACACACCAGTCGAAGCTGCCGACATGTGTGAGAACATCACGCATGATGGGATCAGTTAAACCTTCCATGGGTGCTAAAACGAGTTTCACTTGGTCACCTGAATATGGGAAAAACGGTGTTATACGGTGTTTTGTATAGCTTGTCTAGTCAGAAATTTCACACAAAAAAAAGCCCAAACTTATGTTTGGGCTTTTCGCTTCCAATTATTGATATTTAGCCCATTGTAGGTCTGCATTTTTAATGGCGATGAAATCATTGGCATTCACATCATCAACTTTATTTAAATTTTTATATTCATTTTTGGGAATATAAATATTTGTACCAGCACCCATTGTATTGTGTTGTTGAACACTAGTATACGGTGGGACACCTTGAGAGCTGATATTACCAAAGATTCCATTTTTTTCACCGATACCACATGCTGCACTACCTTCAACATTACTTCTTGCTAATACGTCACCATAAATTTGTGCACATGCACCAATACGCACAACTTGATTAGACATCAAGGCAACTAAACCAAGTTCTAACTTTGTTATTTCTTTATTATCAATAGTCACTGTATCAAGCGTACCGTTAGGTAATCTATTGGTATTTTTATACATCGTATTCGCATCTTGGCACAAATTCACTGGCGTCAAGAATTTGTTCGATAAAGTTGCAGGTGTTGTTGCAGGTGGACTAACACTAAACTTAGTATTAGACGTAGTGCCTAAGTTTCGTGAACAAATTAAGGCATCTGTTGCATTTGGATTTCGCGTAATATTACGAGGCGAATAAATGCGAGGAGACATCGCAATCGCATCAATATCACCTTCAGCAAGGAAAGTATTGGTGAATACAGAATCAGTACTATCCGCCGCAAGATTCGCTTTACCAGAAATAATTAATTTACCTTCGAAATACAGAATACCTGGAGCAAAACTTGCGTTATCGAATGTAGATGTATCCATTGAACGAATATACCAAGTGTCTGGTAATGTATAGTCATAATCTTTAGGCCAGCCAAATATATAACGATCTTTACCATCAAGACCATTGAAGTCTAAGCTGACCCGTGGAAGATATCCAATAATTTGGCTCGTACAATAACCGCTCTTATGCTCAGTACGTAGCCCTAAACTATTGGTCATGACCTGTTCTTCATGAATAGTTTCACAAATAGCACCGACATAATCTTTGCTATTCAAGGTGTATTTCCCTAAATAGAAACCTCGTGAGCCTGAGTTTGAGTTCTCAGGGTCAATTTTCATGATTTGAGTTTTATTTCCTGAAGTATCTACAGCAAACTGTTTGTGAATATTATTAGTAGCGTCATATTCATACATGTAAGTGATTCTAGAGCTCTCATTGCGAAGATGATTTAAATATACGCGAGCAGCGCCATATTCACGTACGAAAATATAGTTTGCATCATTTCGATATTGACGAACATCGACTCTGGTTTCAAACGTCATATTTTGAATTGCTTCTTGAATACTGGCTATGGTTTCAGAAATATCGTATTTAGGAATATCTGGAAAAGTACTGAGCTGAGGGATGCTTGTGAGTTTTTCATAAATTTTTCCACTAATTGCATTCTTAAATCCTTCAACTACACCATTCTGATTTGAAGTACTAAAGTTGGCAAGATAGACATCACCTTTTACGTCTTCAGCAATAAGACCATCTAATAAGCGTAATGGACCGTTAGAATACACATTTCCACCAATCCAACTTGTACTTAAGCGGACTCCAGCCTTGTACACGCCAATCCCTTGTTTCGACTGATTGTGAGCATAGGCCGATTGTTCAATTTTGGAGAAGGTATCAAGGTCAATAAATTCTTTGGCTCTTACACTGCCCTTAACGTCACTACTAGAAATATTAACTTTCCCGCCTGATGTAATATCACCCGTAACAACACTAGTTCCGATCATTGTTACGTTGCCACCTGCCATGACATTTCCGTTGACTTTACTAGAAACGGAAATATTGACATTCCCTTGGTGTGTGGTGATAGAAGACACTTCAACATTCGTGCGTAGTGTTACATCTTTATTGGTATGCAAGTTTGCAGCATAGCCACCTTCTGTAAGGCTAATATTTCCGTCAGTGGAAATATTTTGAGCTTTAGAACCAAGAGAAAGTGTGACATCACCAATTGCTTTAATATTTTCTGCTTTGACATTGGTTAACAGTTTAACCCACTCACCAGATGAAATATTGCCAAAATTTCCGCCGTTAATAATGTGAACATAGCCCTCAGCATTGATGTTAATTACAGCCCCATTTCTTGTACCACAGGCATCAATTAAACAATCAATATAGACATTTCCACCTTTACCATCTTTGTCTTTCTTAACGTTAATAGTTAAGTTTTTGATATTTTTGATTTTGAAACCAGCTTGTAAGGACAGGCTGCCACCATCGACATTCAGTTCGACATACTCATCTGGTTTAGTTGGATCTTCGCCGGAAATGGTAGTGCCAGACATAAATGTTTGACCAGTGAAATTAATAACACTCTTGTACTTAATCAGGTCTGCTGCAAGGTCATAGATTGCTTGTATCGTAGTAGCTGATTGAGCTGACCCACTTTTCGACAGAATATTTGCGATGACAATACATTTGGTTCCAGTAGAACCATCTGGGTTATTGGTTAAACCATTGCAACCTTTTACATCTTTTACTTCAACCGTGACATAACGTTGGTTGGTATCATCATTTAAAAGCTGAATTTCACCTGTATTTAATAAGCTTTGGCGAAAGTCGTTAATATCGGTATCCTTATATTTTTTTAATAAATATTCACGAAAGGCACTAACACCTGACCATCCCATGAGTTGTACGTTGGTTTGTGCATGCGCAGCAACATTTGCTTCTTTGTTGGAGATGAGTGATTTTGCAACAGTCGATGTTATGATCATCACTGTAAGCCCGATGAGCAAGACCAAAAGAATAGTGGCCATGCCTTGCTGCTTTCTTAAACTATTCATCTTTAATCTCGCTCTTAAAGGTTAACAATGTTATTAAGACAAACGGTATTACTCACTGTTTGACCAATGTTTGAATTTTGCATTTCATCTGCGTATTGACGATTAGCAGTAATCGTCAGTTGGCGCGTACCTTTGGAGTTGTTTTTATCAATTCCAAAAGGTGTACAATTTCCCGGTGTTAATACAAAGTTAAAAACGGTGCCTGTTTCTAAGGTCTTAAAGGAAACAATATGCTGTTTTTCATCAGGTTGGCTAAAAGTTTCTATATTTAATACTGCTTCAGACCCACAGTTATTCTTTTTAAGAAAGATTAAGCGATATGTATCACCTTCTTTTTCTTGAGTTAATGCTTCACAGTTGTAATTAATCGTTGTATTTGCAGACATTAAGCTTGTTACAGGATCTGGATTCATTCGCCAGAAAACAGCAGGTAAATTTTGAGTGTCCACTCCTACAGCAATATCTGATGTTTTTCCTGAACCATAGCCTGCATTTTGAACGAGCTTCTGTGCAACTGATAATGCTGTTCGTATTTGAGCATCGTATTCCGAATCACGAGAAGAACTAATACCAATTTGAGTCGTCTGTTTAAAAAGCATGAGCATCATTAGCATGCATAACATTGCAATGACTAATCCAACCATCAACTCAACGAGCGTAAATCCTTTTTGACTCATGATTTATCTCCCGACTCGATAACAATCTAAGCCTTCCATACTGTCTTCAGCGCAGGTCTTGGCATTAGATTGATTTGTACTCGCAGCTAATACAGGCCATGTAATTTTTGTACCTGCGACACCGCTCGTTTCACTAATATTTTCAGAATTCAAATTGCAATAAATGTAGTAGGTATTACCATTTAATGTGAACGATTTACTTTCGGTAGATTGGTTATTGAATGAAGCACAAACATCAGTTGAATCAGTAGATATAGTGATGGTTTGTAAGCGATTTTGCAGTTCGTTTATCACTATATTGTCAATGTTCATATATCGTTGCGTGTTCAACATTTTGCTGATTGCTAAACCGCTACCAAAAACAATAATCGAGAATATAAGTAAACCAACAAGAGACTCCAACAATGTGAAACCACGTTGATTAGTTGATTTGAATGTTTGCTGATTCATTATTCTTCTCAACTGTAACGGTTAAATTTAAATTTGAATTGCACGTTGCTGATGCTGAACTTGCAGCAACCAACATCCCATTCGAGTTAAAAGATAGACAATAAAACTCTGTATTATTTACTTTGAAAAATACATTCGATGCATAGGGGATTTTTTGAAGGATATAGTTTTGGTCAGGCGAGTTGCCGTCACTTGTTGAACACGCATCTGTATTGTCCTTAGCAACTCGAATCACTCTAATTTCTTGATGGGTTTTATCTATACAAACAGATGCTGCTGCAAGTGAAGACTCTTGATTATTCGTGTTTCGAATTGCTGCAGAACGGGCTTGATAAGTCGCATTTTTAATACCTGCTAGCGCTCCATCAACATGACTTTGATCTACCCAAGCTCTGGTTAAAGAAGTACCTACAAATAACAAAATAGCCAGTACAACGATCGTAATCATTAGTTCGATCAGCGTGAAACCAAGTTGTTTTCTATAACCAGTATTTTGCATATTATTTCACCCAGTCAGTATATGAACCACAACCGGCCACGGTACGAGTTCCATCATTTTTGAGTGTTAATGTACAACCTAAAACTCTTGCTTCAGTTCCTATTGCCTGAACCGCATAATTCACACCATCTGATGAAGTGTACGTAAAATTAAATGAATCAGAACTTGGATTCCAAGTTGTAAATTTAGTTTTTACTGCGTTGGTATTTGATAAGGTTTCTTTAGGGTAGTTTAGTGTTCTTTGATATGCATTTTCAGCACCTAATGAAAGTGCGATTAAATTCGATTGAGCTTCTTTGATTTTTGCTTTGGTGACGTAGTTTTGATAACTAGGTACTGCAATTGCGGCCAAGATTGCAACAATAATGATGACGATCATTAATTCGATTAAGGTAAAACCTTTTTGCAATTTCATACATACCCCAAAATAATCATCAAAAATATCCATTTACTAACTGTAACATTAGTTACTAACCTAAATAATAACAACTTATAGGAGACTAATGGGGGGTATTAAGCGATGAACAGACTATTAATATTAATTAATTAAATAATTCAAATAATATTAACTATTATTTATTAAATCATCATAAAGGTTTAATGTAGTTTTTATTTTAAGTAATTGATTTTTATTACTATTTTTAATATGAAAATTTTATTTATACTTAAAATTTATTTCCCTATATTTTAAATGTATTTAAAATGTATAAAATTTAATATGATGTGATATTTATTTAATTATTATTTATTGTGATTTAAATCACACAATTGTTATTTTCCTAGAATCATTTCTAATACAAATTTTGATCCAATAAAGCCTATTGCAAGTAAAATAAAACCAATAATAGTAAAGCGTCTCGCTTTTTGACCGCGCCAACCAAAACGATAATGTCCAAATAAAAGCGCACCGTAAACAAACCAAGAGACAATACTAAACGCTGTTTTATGTGCCAAATGTTGTGCAAAAAAATCATCAATCGTAAAAAAGCCGAAGATAAGTGCAGTACTTAATAAAATGAAACCTGTAACAAGCATATCGAATAACAGAGATTCCATTGCTTGATAGGAGGGTAATAGATTTACCCAAACACGATGTTTCTGTTTGTTTTTTAACTCACGATCTTGTAACCACAACAAAACTGCGTGAATTGTTGCCATTAATAGCACTGCATAAGCTGAGAGTGACAAAATAATATGGACATCAAGTCCAAACGTGTTCTGTTTAAGTGTAAGTATAGGCTGGCTCAGGGAATAGCCTAAAATTAAACCCAATGCAGCTACTGGTATTCCAATCAGATTTAGCGCAAGTACAGGTCGATAAGTGCTATAAAGCAGGCTCAATAACAGCATGAGTGCTGAAGTAAATGAAAGGAGATTAAAAACATTATAGTTAATGCCGAAAGGCGTTTTCATATCTATCAATAAGACGACAGCATGCAAGATCAAGCCTAATCCAGCTACGAGACTGATAAACCAATGATTAGGGACACGTTTAGTCATTAAATGGGTAAATAAATACCAAAAGGCAGTGGTATAGGCGATCAATGCTAAAATTGTGTAAACCAAAGGGAGGCTAATCATGTCAAACCTTTTTATGGATGCTGAATATTCATCTAATAAGATATAAATTCCAAACGAACTACAGTATCCTATAGCATCTTATGCATAAATTTTCTATTTTAAGAAAGATTTTTTTGCAACAACCATTTTAAGCGGATTTTGCAATGTTTGATACCTTAACAGAACGACTCACGCAGAGTTTAAGAAATGTTACTGGCTCTGGGCAACTGACCGAAGACAATATTAAAGATACGTTACGTGAAGTGCGTATGGCACTTCTTGAAGCCGATGTTGCACTTCCTGTAACTCGTGAATTTATCGCGAAAGTTAAGGAAGAGGCATTAGGTCAAGAGGTGATGTCACAGTTATCTCCAGGCCAAGCATTCGTCAAAATTGTTCATGATGAACTCACCAAAATGATGGGTGAGGCAAATGAAAGTCTTGATCTTGCTGCAAAGCCTCCCGTTGTTGTTTTATTGGCTGGTTTACAAGGTGCAGGTAAAACGACGACTGCTGCAAAATTAGCTCGTTTTTTACAAGAGCGACAAAAGAAAAAAGTCGCAATGGTTTCTGCCGACGTCTATCGTCCTGCAGCGATTAAGCAACTCCAAACTGTAGCAGGTGAAGTCGGCGCGATTTTCTTTGAATCAAGTGCTGATGAAAAGCCAATTACGATTGCAAACCGAGCAATTGAACAAGCCAAAATTCAATTTGCGGATGTATTGATTGTCGATACTGCAGGTCGTTTACATATCGATGACGATATGATGGGCGAAATTAAAGAATTGCATGCAGCGATTAATCCTACAGAAACACTGTTCGTTGTAGATGCAATGACCGGTCAGGATGCTGCAAATACAGCAAAAGCATTCAATGATGCATTGCCTTTAACCGGTGTGATTCTTACAAAAACTGATGGTGATGCGCGTGGTGGTGCAGCACTTTCTGTTCGTGCAATTACTGGTAAGCCTATTAAATTCTTGGGGATGGGGGAGAAACTCGATGCCCTTGAACCATTCCATCCTGAGCGTGTAGCACAACGTATCTTAGGTATGGGTGATGTGCTTTCTTTGGTTGAAGAGCTTGAACGTAAAGTCGACAAAGAAAAAGCTGAAAAAATGGCGAAAAAACTGCAAAAAGGCGGCAGCTTCAACTTTGAAGATATGCTGATGCAGTTTGAACAAATGAATAAAATGGGCGGTATGATGGGCTTCTTAGACAAGTTGCCTGGCATGAGTAACTCAGGAATTCAGGATGCGATTGCTCAAGCAAATCCTGAAAAGCAAGTGAAGAAAATGGAAGCGATTATTCAATCGATGACCATCAAAGAGCGTCGCAATCCTGACTTGATGAATCCAAGCCGTAAAAAACGTATCGCAGCAGGTTGTGGTATGGATGTTGCTGAAGTCAATAAGCTGATCAAACAACATGCCCAAATGGCAAAAATGATGAAAAAATTTGCGAATCCATCGGGTATGGCGAAAATGATGAAATCATTAAGCGGTATGCAAAAGAAATTTGGTGGCGGCGGTGGCGTTGGTCCGTTATTCGGTGGAAAAGATCCAAAATAATTCCCAAAAATTAAAAAGGCGCTGTGGCGCCTTTTTTCATGCTACATAATTTTGCAAACTTACTATTTAGTTTAAAAAATAATCAATTCATGATGTTGAGAATACAGTCAAGAGTGCAAGAAAATGACACAGGTTTATGTTGTGCATGGATATACGGCAAGCCCTGAAGAAAATTGGTTTCCATGGATACAACAACAAGCTGATCAGTATGGTATTCCATTAAAAGTATTGAGATTAGATCCTTCTGAGACGCCACAATTAGGAACGTGGGAACAACAAATGAAAGAGCAAATAGCTCAAATTGATGATCAAACAATTTTTGTTGCTCACAGTCTCGGGTGTATTGCAACTTTACATTACTTAAGCCAAGTGCTTTTAAACCAAAAAATCAAAAAATTAATTCTAGTTGCTGGTTTCAATGGACGTTTAGGGCGGCTTGAGCAAGTCAATCCATTTATTGATACTGCTGATATAGATTTTGAACTCATTCGTGACCAAGTTCATGATCGCGTGGTCATTTATTCTGAAGGTGACGAGCGCGTTCTGCCTAAATTTAGTTTCCAGCAAGCTGAAAGTATTGATGCACATGTCGTTGCTGCTGAACATCAAGGCCATTTTATTGATTCAGAAGGTTGTACGGCATTGCCTGAGGTCTGGGCTGAGATTATTCGAGATTAATTCAGAAGCTATAAGCTCTCACTGACGAGTTCAACGTGATGTCACCCACATATTGATTTCTGCTCTAAAGATAAGCGTTTAGTTTTGATCATGGACTTCAATGCTCTCAACAATTGTATAGGGCTATGTCGTTTATTTCCAAAGTTTGAAGAAAATATATTTCAATGGGTTTGGAAAATTTTCGTTAACTAGATTTCAAAAATAAAAAAATAATTAATTTATTGCCTAAATTAGAAATAGAGCTATGACTTTATAATTAAAAATCATAGCTTTATTTTCAAAATTAACATTTTTTAAAACGAAGCATTAATTACTGCATACCGCCTAATACGTATGGTCTTCTTTGTGGTACTGTCATTTGATTGTAGTTTCCACTAGGTGATGAGTTATACTGGTAGTTTCTCGGTGTTGAATTATAACTTGAATTAGAATTAGAACGATTTGAATAGCTGTTATTGGATGAGTTACTGTATGTCTTTTCATCATAATCAACTGCGCAAACCCATCCACCATATTCAGTCTGTGAGCAGTCACAGTAACTTGAAACGTTATAACCCCATTTCGACGCATCATTCTTAGCGTTCGAACATGCGGATGTTCTATTATCACTATGATATCCTGTCGCAGATGCAGCATAAACCCAAGTAGACCCAAGCCCCATTAATATTAATGCTAATAAATGTTTATGCATAATTATATCCCCATGTAGTTTTCACATTTAAAAATATAAAAATGGGATATGTTTTAAAATGTTTAAAAGGGACAATCCGATAACTGGTTAATATTTCTATACACTACCACTGCTTGATCTTATAAAAGCTTTAATTCATCACTCAAAGTTTGGTAAAAATTACTTATACTATATTAAAACTTAAATGTGCTGCGCGACAGCAAGATAGCGTTGTAAGCCCTTTAATAATAAATCTGTTTCAATTTGCGGGTGATAAGATTGTAAATATTGAGCAAAGAGTGCAGCATCTCCACCAGTAAGAATTAATTTTCTTGGTGATGTTGTTAAAACTTTTTCGATCATACTGACCAATCCCAATAAAATACCATGATGAACAGCATCCAATGTATTTTGCCCAGGACTTAACTCATCAAATGCAGCATCAGGGATTTTGATCCCTTTGGTATTTTGAATAAGTGAATCTCTCTGTAGATAGAGATTTGGTACGATATATCCACCTAAATGTTTAAATCCATCTGCTAAATCAATCGTTAAGGCCGTTCCACAACTGATCACGCAATATTTCTCTTGAGGATCGGTGACGACCGCTAGAACTTGTAGCCAACGATCGATACCCAATTGATTCGGTTCTGTATATCCGCATTGAAGTCCTGCATATTCTTGATGAACTTTAGCAACGACAATTGGGATATCTAGCAGTTTTAAAATTTTGAGTATACGGTCGTTATTCTTCTTGTCTTGAACAGATGAGATACCGACTTCTGATAAATTTTGAGATTTAAAGTGTTGGATGAGACCCAACATCAAGTCCGCAGGAGATTGTAGATGAAGCTCCGCCACATGCTCCAAGATTTGCTCACCTTCCGTGATCCAATATTTTAAACGCGTATTGCCTATATCTAACCAAAGACGTTTCATCATGTATTCGCTGACCTATCTTTTCTTTATTTTTTTAAGCGTAAACGCCCTTGATACAAACCGATTAAACCTTGTTCAGTCAAAATATTAATTCGACCATCATCTCCAATACCTTTAAAGATACCTTGTACTGTTTTATTCACTTGCTCAAACTCTACAGTCTGATTCATAAAAGCAGCATAGTGATTGAAACGTCCCGAGAGGTTATAACTTCCATGCTCAAACCATTGTCCAGCTTGCATGATTGCGAGATAAAGCTCTGAAATAATCTTAATTCGATTTGGATGAGCTAAACCCAATTGCATGATTGATGTGGTTTGCTGTTCGATTGCTGCATCAGAAACAGGCAATAAATTAATACCAACACCAACAATCGCCTGATGTGGGGTTACAGGCTCTACCAAAATGCCACCCCATTTGCCTTGCGCACTATAAAGGTCATTTGGCCATTTGATTTGTAAATGATCCAATGACTTAAATGAAGGAATTTGCAAAATATTAAGTGCGATCTCAAGGGATAGTCGACCATCTAAGGGTGTTTTGGTTTCTAGCAATGTGCTTAAATAAATATTCCCGACTGGGGAAACCCATTGTCGTTGATGTTGTCCACGTCCCTGAGTTTGAGTCTCACTGCATACAAGAATACCCTGTACACCTTTTTTGATGAGTGCGCGTACTTCATCATTGGTTGAAGTGGTGCTCTGTTTTAACAGTAAAACTTCTGGAAGTTGTTGAGCTTCAGTTAAAAGCTGACTGAGGTGGCGAGTCTCTAAATCCATGTTGAATCTGAGAAGAGTAAAAGATTTATGGAGTTAATCATATATTTAGCTATTGGTGCAATCGCTGGTTTTACTGCAGGGTTGTTTGGCGTGGGCGGTGGATTAATCATCGTACCCATTTTATTTATTGTATTTACCCAAATGGGTTATGACCCAACTGTCATTATGCACATGGCGCTTGGAACATCATTGGCTACGATTGTGGTCACATCGATTAGCTCAGTTATGGCACATCATAAAAAAGGTGCAGTGCTATGGTCAGTATTTAAAAATTTAGCGCCAGGTTTGGTACTGGGTTCATTTTTTGGTGCTGGATTGGCCAGTATTATCTCTGGACCAATGCTGCAATTGATTATCGGTTGTTTCGCAATTTGGGTTGCATACCGTATGTTCCGTGGTGCTAATGTGGTGGTCGATCAATCTAAGCAACTACCTTCTGTACCTGCTCAATTGGCTGCGGGAAGTGGAATTGGGGTGGCTTCAGCAATTTTTGGGATCGGTGGAGGAAGTTTAACCGTACCTTATTTAAATCATCATGGGGTGGTGATGCAAAAAGCTGTTGCAACATCTGCTGCATGTGGACTGCCGATTGCTTTAGCAGGTGCATTTGGATTTATGTTCTACGGACAAAAAGCACCTGCTGAAATCGAAAATGCCATTGGATATGTTCATGTTTATGCATTCATTGGCATTAGTGTAATGAGTTTTATCACCGCAAAAGTAGGAGCAAAAGTTGCACATAAACTGTCAGCAGCGATGTTGAAAAAATGTTTTGCATCTTTGCTTACAACTGTAGGGATTTATTTTGTTTATCAAGGCGTATTTTGAGAAAAATATGTCAAATCATTCTCGAAAATAATGATGTGTATTGACTTAAAAATTTGATAAATTGTCAGACAAAGACATAGCCAGTATGATGCTATTGGTATAAAAACAATAATATAGCATCATGCTTGATGAAGTATGAGTAAAAAAAATAAATAGGAATATTATGCAATTGGAAGAAGTGGACAGCCTTTCAGAGCAAATAGCCAGACATATAAGTGAACAGATTATTAGTGGCGAATTGGTCGAAGGTGAACGTATACAAGAATTGCGTATCGCTAAAGAATTAGACGTGAGTCGAGGTTCGGTACGTGAAGCTTTATTATTACTTGAACGCACGCATTTAATTGAAATTTATCCAAGACGCGGCGCAATTGTGTCAGAAATGTCTGCCCAACAAGTGCGAGCTTTATTTGATACGAGTGCACTTATGTTAGGGCAGATCGTCCAGCGTATGAGTGAAACTTGGCGTAATCATGAAGCTGAGGCGCTTCAGCAACTTTTGCAATATTTAATTGAACAAGTTAAACAAAGTAATACTGAAAAATTTTACGATGGTGTATTTCAATTTTTAGCTAAGCAACAAGATATGGTAGCCAACCCATACTTAATGAAGTTTTATCGCGAACTGTTGCCATCTATACGTCGTAGTTATTTTTTAACCTTAAATACTTCGCGTAGAGAGCTCCAAGAAGCACTTGAATTAATTAAGCTCGTGATCGATGCAATTTTGATCCGAAAATCACAACAAGCTACTTTATTTATGGAAGATTTTTGCCGACACTTGCGCAATCTAGTGTTAGAGTCACTGACACGAATGAAACAAATTGAACTAGCTTGGGCGCGGAGATCGCGCAGATAATCAGGACACTATGCGATTAAGCAGCTTAAAACTCTCTGGCTTTAAATCTTTTGCGGATAGCAGCACCTTACAATTTAAAGCCAACCGTACCGCAGTCGTGGGACCAAATGGTTGTGGTAAATCCAACGTCATCGATGCAATCCGATGGGTGATGGGAGAGTCAAGCGCACGCCAGTTACGTGGTGGAAGTATGCAGGATGTCATTTTTACTGGGACAGCAAAGCGTAAACCAGTGGGAATGGCCAGTGTAGAATTACGCTTCGAAAACACCTATGGCAAACTAGGTGGAGCATACAACGCTTATAGTGAGTTGGCGGTACGTCGCCAAGTCAATCGCGATGGTAAATCTGAATATTTTCTCAATGGCACAAAATGCCGCCGCCGTGATATTACAGATATTTTTTTAGGAACAGGCTTAGGTCCTCGTTCGTATGCGATTATTGAACAAGGCATGATTAATCGTTTGGTCGATGCAAAACCAGATGAAATGCGTGTTTATATCGAAGAGGCTGCTGGAGTATCACGTTATCAAGCACGTCGTCGTGAGACGATGCAACATTTAGAACATACTCATCAAAATTTAAGTCGTCTAAATGACATTGCTGTTGAATTAAAATCACAATTAAAGACACTAAAGCGTCAAGCAGAAGCTGCACTTCGATATAAAGCCTTGGAGACTGAAATTCGAACTTTGAAAGTTGAGATACTTTCGTTTCAATGCCATCAAAGTGAACGAATTCAACAAGAATATACAACTGAAATGACTGAGTTGGGTGAGCAATTTAAGCTCGTTCGTTCTGAACTCACCACTGTTGAGCATGATTTAACAGCAACAAATGAGTTATTTCAGCGATTAATGCAACAATCCACACCACTTCAGCAAGAATGGCAACAAGCTGAAAAAAAGCTGGCTGAATTACAAGCCAATTTGGATCAAAAACAGCAATTGTTTGCTCAAAATACTTTAACTTTAAAGCAGCTTGAAGAGCAAAAAATACAAACCAAAGAGCGGATGCAACTGATTGATATTCAGTTGGAAGATTTGATCCTCCAGCAAGAACATCAAACAACAACATTGAGTGATACTGAATCAAATGCACAGCTTGATTTACAACAATTCAATGAGCTGAAGGCAAAGCAACTTGAAGCGCAAAAATCATTTTCTGAAATAAAAGCATTGGTTGAAAAGCAACAACAGCAACGTGCACAAATGTTGGCGCAGAGTGATCAATTGGCTAAAAATGTGCTTCGAATTGAGCAGCAAAAGCAAACTTTGCTCGAACAAAAATCTCAAAATCAAGCACAGTATGAACAGGATGATATTGACAATCTCCTGCATGAAAAACATGACGTACAGATTGAAATCATTCGTCTAGAAGAAAGAATTACGACATTAGAAACTCAATTGAAACGTGATCAAATCTTATTGACTGAGCAAAAAAGTAAATGTACAGATTTGAATTCACACATACAGATTTTGAAATCTGAACAAAAACAATTACAACAGCTTGTGGTGAAAGTCAGTCCACATGCATCGAAGACAAATGACCCTTTAATGCAAATTTTGAAGCTAAAAGATCAGGCGAAACCATTTGCAGCATTGGTTGAAAAATTTCTGTCAAAATGGTTGCATGCGAATACGTTAAAGAGTGAAGATTTATTTCAGACCGAATCTGCCCGTCAATTAAAACTTATTCAGCAAGATGTATCTGGGACTGTACTTGGTTTACCCACATTAGCGAGCTGGATTGATTTCCCCCAAAACTCATTATGGTTAAACGTTGCGATAGCTCAAGATTTTGAGCAGGCGCTTCAATTACAGCCTCAATTAAAACAAGGTGAGTCTATTTTAAGTTTGGATGGCTATCATATAGGTCCTGATTGGATGATAGGCTTATACTTTGACGAGTCGAGTCAAGATGCTCAAGGAGCACTTAGTCACCGAATTCGATTAGATGAAATTGAATCAGAGTTGACACATATGGTGAAAGCGCATGAGTCAATAACGCTCGAACTCATGAAGATGCAATTAAAGCTTGAACAGAAAAATAGTGAATGTACGGAGTTGCAAAAAGCGTTAAAAAATCATCAAGCTCTTGCTCACCAAGTTGAAGTGAAGATTGCAAAACAGCAAATGGCTCAGCAGGCTTTTGAATCGCAAAATCTACACATCGAGTCGCAAATTGCTCAACTTGATGCGCAGCTTGAAGAAGATGCGATGCAAAAAGATGATCTCGAAATCGATTTACATGCATTGATGCTCAAGATTGAGCACAATCTTCCACACTACAAAACCTTAGAGTTTCAAGTTGAAGAATTGAATGATCAGGTTGAGCATCTTCAGGATCAAGTCTACAAAAAACAACAAGAGTTAGAAACAAACCGCCGTACTCATACGCAAAATCAGCAACAAATTGAGCTGTTGGAAAAAGATGCAAGTTTTCTGAAAACGCAATATCAGCAGATCATCACTCAAATTACACAAGCTAAAAATTTCGTGGATCCGATTCAATTAGAATTACCCACTTTGCAAAGCCAATATGAGGCTCAAAAGCAGCAGACTGAAAAGTTACAAAAGACTTGGTCCTTATGGCAAATAGAGCTTAATGAAATACAGTCTAAGCAACAAAAGTTGACAGAGCTACGGTTAAATCATCAGCAAAGTGATGAGCACTTTAGAACCCAGTTAGAAGAGAAGCGTTTAGCATGGCAAGTGGCTAAATCTGATTTACAACATTATGCTGAACAATTAAAAGAGCTTAATGCTGAATTATTAGAAAATGTGCAAATCGATCTGAGTCAGCACCAACAGCAGTTAGAGCAAGCACAGCGTCAGTTTGACAAAATAGGCGCTGTGAACTTAGCAGCTTCAGAAGAGTATGAAGAAGTATCAAAGCGCTATGAAGATTTGAGCCATCAAATTGAAGATCTTGAAAAAACAGTCGCACAATTAAAAGACGCGATGAAAAGTATTGATCAAGAAACTAAAAAATTATTCATGACTACCTTTGATCAAGTAAATGCGGAATTGCAAAACTTATTCCCAAAGGTGTTTAATGGTGGCGAAGCAAGTTTAAGTTTAGAAGATGATTGGCAATCTGGTGTAAAGCTAATGGCTCGACCACCAGGAAAGCGAAATAGTTCTTTAGCACTGTTATCAGGCGGTGAAAAAGCGCTAACAGCGCTAGCATTGGTTTTTGCTATATTTCGACTGAATCCAGCACCATTTTGTGTATTGGATGAGGTTGATGCACCGTTAGATGATGCAAATGTTGGACGTTTTTGTAATTTAGTAAAAGAGCTTTCTGAACAGGTTCAATTCATTTACATTACACACAATAAAGTTGCGATGACGATGGCTACTGACTTACTTGGTGTAACAATGCCTGAGCCAGGAACATCGAAGTTAGTCACTGTTGATCTAGAAGAAGCGAAAGAATACGGTTTAGCTGCGGAGTCTTAATATGGAAATCAGTACCATTATCGGAATTGTGATCGCAATCGTGATCTGTTGCATAGGGTTGTTTATGATCCTGCGCAAGCCGAGTGATGCAGCACCGTCATTAGATGCTGAATTACATATAAATGAACAATGTAATCAACCCGTCATTCCGCGTCATGTTCGTAGTCTTTTACAGGCGCAAGCCGCTCCATTGGCTTCTTCTGAGCGTGTAGAACCAAGTTTGAAAGACATTGAAGCGAGTGATGTGGCTCAATTGGATCAAACAGCTAATCAGCATGCTACAAAGACGCCTGAAAATATTCAAGAAACTGTAGAAGTGGTAGATACAGTGCAACTGAATACTTCGGTAGACCTTGCAGAGAAAGAAAGTAAATCTCTGCTCGACTCCAGTAAAAACTCGGACAGCACTGAGACTGACTCACTAGAAAAAAATACAGAAACAGTCGAGAGTAAAGCTCAGCCGATTGATGGTGTAACAGACACTCAAAGTGCAGATCTTATTTCCAAAGATTCAATAGTAGAAACTACAACTGAAGACGTGAAAAAAGTTGAGCCAAGTTTTGTATTAAATCCGAATATTCAAACTGCTGAAATCAAAGAATTTGAAGAAGAAAGCAGCATCTTGGATGTGCATTTACATGAACAGCAACGTTTTGATGATGAAAGTGCTTTAGCAAATGCCGAATACATTATTAGTTTGAATATGTATCCGAACCCTCGAAAAGCACTTTCTGGTGATAAAGCTTTGAAAGTGTTAATGAAATATGGATTGCGCTTTGGCGAAATGAACTGTTTCCATCGTTATGAAACTCCTGATGCAGTCAGCTCATTGCTGTTTTCCGTACTCAGAATCACAGATCAGGGTCCTGCAGGTTTTGATTTAGAAACATTATCTGGTGAACAAGTTCAAGGTTTAGCATTCTTCTTAGCATTACCGCATCATAATGTTCAAAAAGGCTATGACAGTATGGTGAGTATTGCAGGGCTTATTGCACGTGAAACAGATGGTACAGTCTATGATGAAAATAATCTTGAATTTACACCGCAGTTGAAAGAACACTGGCGCCATAAAGCGATCGACTATAGATCAGGTCAGGCTGTTTAATTCCTAGGTGACTTACTGTATTTGTGTAAAGTCATTTATACTCTTTAGGTTGAAATTACTGGGCGGAATTTTCCGCCCTTTTATATGGTGAAAATATGGATCAGAACGCTGTCGTTGCGCAAATGCGCCAACTCATTCAATTACTGGCTCGGCATAACCATGCTTATTATGTGATGGATCAGCCGACAATTGAAGACAGTGAATATGATCAATTGTTTCATCAACTAAAAAACTTAGAAGAACAATATCCTGATTTAGTACAGGCGGATACACCGACCAATAAAGTCGGTGATAAACCTTTATCTAAGTTTGAAAATATTACACATACAGTGCCAATGCTGTCCTTAGGTAATGTGTTTAATCAGGATGAACTTTTTGCCTTTGCACGCAGAATTGAAGAGCGTTTACCTAACCAGAAAATCCAATACGACGTCGAACTTAAATTTGATGGGCTTGCGATCTCGCTATGGTATGAACATGGTGTGTTGATTCGAGCGGTTACACGTGGGGATGGTGAAACAGGAGAAGTCATAACCCAAAATGTAAAAACAATTCGTAATTTGCCTAAAGTACTCATGATGTCTCAAGGTGTACCACCAGCGTTGTTAGAAGTTCGTGGCGAAGTACTAATGCCTAAAGCTGGATTTGTAAAGTTAAATGCTGAAAATGAGGCCAAAGGTGAGAAAACTTTTGCTAACCCAAGAAATGCAGCAGCAGGGAGTTTGCGTCAACTTGATCCGAGCATAGCAGCATTACGACCACTTGCATTCTATGCTTATGGTATTGCGCAATGCATGCCACATCATGGTCTGAGCACGATGTCAGAGAGCTTAAATTGGCTTGAACAGTTGGGCTTTGCTGTTGGGGAAAAACATTTTGTTTGTGACAGTATTGAAGAGGTTCAAGCGGCTTATGAATCTGTAAATCAGGAGCGTCCAAACCTGTCAGTTGAAATTGACGGGATGGTGATCAAAGTCAATGATTTGAAGCAACAACAACAATTAGGCTTTTTAAGTCGTGAACCTCGATGGGCAACAGCATATAAGTTCCCTGCAGTGGCTGCGCTAACAACGGTTGAAAATATTGATTGGCAGGTAGGGCGTACAGGTACTTTAACGCCTGTAGCGCGATTAAATCCTGTATCGGTTGGCGGAGTCACAGTATCAAACGTGACTTTACATAATATTGGTGAAATACATCGCTTGGACGTGCGCGTTGGAGATACGGTGAGTGTCTATCGTAGCGGAGATGTTATTCCTAAAGTTGAAAAGGTTTGGCCAGAATTTCGACCTCTAGAAACCACTGAAATTCAATTGCCAGAACAATGTCCTGTATGTGCTTCTCCAGTTGTGATGCCCGAAGGCGAAGCTTTAGCACGATGTTCAGGGGGGCTTTATTGTGCGGCACAGCGTATAGAGGCGATCCGTCATTTTGTATCACGTAAAGCAATGGACATCGAAGGTTTGGGTGATCGTTGGGTTGAGTCTTTATTACATCTTGAACTCCTCAAAGATGTTGCAGATATTTATCACTTGCACGAGCATCGTGAAAAATTATTGACTATTGAAAAAATGGGTGAAAAATCTGTACAAAATCTCATCGACTCAATTGAAAGTAGTAAAAAAACAACATTAGCGGCATTTATTTACGCACTAGGCATTCGAGGAGTAGGCGAGACTACGGCTCGAATGTTAGCCAATACTTTCCAGACTTTAGATGCCCTGAAATCTGCTGATTTAGAAGCATTGAAGAAAACCCCTGATGTAGGTGATATTACTGCAGAATGGATATTAGACTTTTTCAAAGCTGAACATAATATTGAAGTATTAAATCGATTAATTGAGGCTGGAATTCACTGGGATGCACCGATAGCACCGACTCGACAACCTTTAAATGGTGAGAGCTGGGTGGTGACTGGTACTTTAAGCAGTATGGGGCGAGATGAAGCGACTCAACTCTTACAGGCATTAGGTGCACGTGTGAGTGGTAGTGTATCCAGTAAAACGAAATGCTTGGTTGCTGGTGAAAAGGCAGGTTCCAAACTTGAAAAAGCAGAAAAACTAGGTATTCCGGTGATGAATGAAGCTGAGTTTATTGCTTTTATGATCCAGCATGGTCAGCTCACTGAACCTGAGTCTTAAGTGTATCTTGCACATAACAAAGGGCATCAATAGATGCCCTTTTTTCTCGAGTAATTAGATATTAACCACGTTTTTTGATAATGCCATCGTCAAGTAGCTGTTGAAAATGCTCTACGATACTTGTCTCAACGTCACGATATTGCATGCCTAATTCTTGCTTACTACGCTCAGCATTGAAGTAAATGGGGTAACCCACATTCAAGTCAACGAATTTTCGCGTATAGCCAAACAGAGGAGCGAGTAATTTGAATAAAAACTTGGGAGCAATCATTCGTGGGAAAGGATAGCGTCCACCAAAATGTTGTCGTAATGTTTTACCCATTTCGAATAGGGTCATCGTTTTAGCATTAATAATATATCGTCCATGTGCTTTACGGTGAAGTGCTGCTTGGATATGCGCATGAGCGACATCTCGAACATCGACTAACCCATTCCACATTGGAGGAACACCAAATAATGTCATGCCATTTCCAAATTGTTGAATGACTTCAACACTTCCAGATTGCGTAGAAGGTGTAAGTGATGGTCCAACAACCAATGAGGGATTGATACACACTAAATCCCATCGAGATTGTGCCTTTTGCATATCCCATGCTTTACGTTCTGCTGCGACTTTAGAGTAAAAATAAGGTTGGTGTTCGGCACTACTGGTGGTATTCCAATGGCTTTCTTCAAACTGGTTCTGCTCAGTTTTCAAAATATCCACTGCATCGCCATAAGTTGAAGCAATACTAGATGTGACAACGACACGTTTTACTGTATCTGTACGATTGACACTGTTCAGTACATTGGTCGTACCTTTTAGTGCAGGGTCAATCAAGTCTGTGATTGGATCTTTAAAGTTAGTCACTAAAAAAGGTGACGCCATATGGATCACAATTTCACAGTCTTTCATTGCTTCATCAAATGAACCTTCTTCTAAGAGATTTGCTTGAAATAACTTTAAAGCGCCTGAAGTTTGAGATGCGATTTGTTCTAAATGTTGAAAACTTGAACTTTTAGTTAAGTCTCGTACAGTGGCGTGAACGGTGTATCCTTGTTCTAATAATTGTTTAATTACCCAACCAGCAATATAGCCAGTTGCACCTGTCACCAAAATCGGGGCAGTAGTCGTCATCATTGTTATTGCCTGATGGTCAAATAGATTAATTCTAAAATTAAAAAAAGGATTTGTCCTTGATCATTTTCAACATCAACTCAAATGTAATGAGAGTCACTTCGATTGGTTACAAAATTAAATAGAGCTAATATTTGTTTAAAACTGCTCTCGAATTTTTTTAACTGTATGCAAGGGGTTATTTTTTAAGTAAAAAATAAGTGATTCAAACTGCAAATGCGTATGTTTCTCATTTTAATTTTATAAAAATCATAAACTTACACATTATATTTTTTGCAAAATAAGCTCTGATTGTTCATAATGTTGCTATTAAAGAATGGAGTGATTGAAATGCGTGGCAATCCAGAAGTCGTAGATTACTTAAATATGTTGATCGGTGGTGAACTGGCTGCTCGTGATCAATATCTCATTCATTCACGTATGTATGAAGATTGGGGTCTCACTAAGATTTTTGAGCGTATCGATCACGAAATGCAAGAAGAAGCACAACATGCTGATGCTATTATTCGCCGTGTCTTATTCTTGGAAGGCACACCGAATATGAGTCGTGATGATATTGAAGTAGGTGAAGACGTTGTTTCATGTTTAAAAGCCGATTTAAAGCTTGAGTACGAAGTGCGTGAAAAATTAGCGCAAGGTGTAAAGCTTTGTGAGGAAAAAGGCGATTACGTGACACGTGATATGTTGCGTCAACAAATGTCGGATACCGAAGAAGATCATACCTATTGGTTGGAAAAACAGCTTCGCTTAATTGAACTAATTGGTTTACAAAACTATATTCAGTCTCAAATGTAAGTTAAAACCCAGCAAGGCTGGGTTTTTTTATACCTCAGTTTTGCCTGAATTGACTCATTTTTTATAATTATCTAAAAATCAAAGTGAAATTGAATGATTTGCTCAATGAGTTATTGTGCTTGGCTTTATATACTGACCGAAAACGATCAGCTAAGGATTGGCAATCATGAGTAAAATCTTATTAATTACCGGTTGGGGACTCGGAACAAAACCACTCGAAAACTTAAAAACTGCTTTGGATATGGCAGGATTTCAAATCGATCTGATTAATATCTTTAATGCACTCGACCCTGTTGAATTATCTAAACATGTTGAGTTAGCTAAAAAAGTCGATGTCATTATAGGGTGGTCTTTAGGCGGGCAATTAGCAACATTGCTCACCCAAAAGGTTTTCGAGCTTTCAGGTCAGGCAAAAACGTTAATTACTTTAGCATCGAATCCTTGCTTCGTTGCCAATGAACGCTGGTCTACAGGTATGCCGCTTTCTACTTTTCAAAGTTTTAGAGAGTCTTTTGAAAATGACCCCATGACCACTTTAAAGCGATTTTGTTATCTGGTCTCACAGGGCAGCCAAACTGCTAAACAAGATTGGCAATCTTTGCAAAATTCAATTACGAGTGAAGAGCTAGATTTAAAAAAGCAGGGCTTGGATTTACTATATCATCTTAATACTGTCGAGATATTGAAAAATTATGTCGGAAAACAATTACATGTATTTGCTGATGATGATGGATTAGTTAGTAACAAAGTTCTAGATAATATCCGAAAGATAGATGCAAAGTTTTTTAAATTCGAAATTATCCCAGGCTCTCACTGCTTTTCAATTTTTAGAGCTACACAACTAAGTGACAAAATCGTTCAATATCTAAGAAAGAATGAGAAATCCTGATGAATATTGTCTAATCAGGCAATTCATAACAAAAATAATTCGCGTTATGCTCTGTTTAGATTAATAAGGAAATTCTTCCAGGATGGTTGACGAATTCGATTTAGCACACTTATGGCACCCTTATACTTCGATGTTAAACCCACTGCCGACATATAAAGTAAAAAAGGCTACAGGGGTGATGATTGAACTTGAAGATGGCCGTCAACTCATTGATGGTATGTCATCTTGGTGGTGTGCCATTCACGGATATAACCATCCTCAACTTAATCAAGCTGTGTCGGATCAATTGCAGCACATGTCACACATTATGTTTGGTGGGCTTACTCATGATCCTGCGATTGAATTAGGGAAGGCATTATTAAAAATTACACCACCTCAATTAGATAAAATATTCTATGCGGACTCAGGTTCTGTCGCTGTTGAAGTCGCACTAAAGATGGCAGTTCAATATTGGACCGCACAAAATAAGAAAGATAAAACCAGTTTTATCACGACGCGTTCTGGTTACCATGGTGATACATGGAATGCAATGTCAGTATGTGATCCAGTCACTGGGATGCATCAGGTCTTTGGTTCTAGTTTACCTTCTCGTTGTTTTGTTCCTGCACCGCAGACTCGATTTGATGAAGATTGGAATCCAGCAGATATTCTTGTATTGGCAGAAACTTTAAAAAACCATCATGCCACTATCGCTGCCATGATTATTGAGCCGATTGTGCAAGGTGCTGGAGGCATGCGTTTCTATCATCCTGAATATTTACGCGAAGCCAAGAGGCTATGCGATCAATATCAGGTGTTAATGATATTTGATGAAATTGCCACGGGGTTTGGACGAACAGGTAAATTATTTGCTTGGGAACACGCTCAAGTTGAACCAGACATCATGTGTATTGGTAAGGCGCTGACCGGTGGGTATATGACTTTATCTGCAACACTGACCACACGACATGTCGCTGAAGTGATCAGCTCTGGTGAAGCTGGCGTATTTATGCATGGACCTACATTTATGGCGAACCCCTTGGCTTGTGCTGTTGCCTTAAAGAGTACTGAGCTTTTATTGTCACAAGATTGGCAGTCCAATATTCAAAGAATAGAGCAAATTCTAAAACATTATTTACATAGATTAGATGATCAAGCGCATATTCAAGATGTTCGTGTGCTCGGTGCTATCGGTGTTGTTGAACTTAAACAAAATGTTGATATGAAAACGCTGCAACAGCGTTTCGTAGAACGAGGCGTGTGGATTCGTCCTTTTGGAAAATTAGTTTATGTCATGCCACCTTTTGTGATTTCAGATGTCGAACTTACTGAGTTACTAACGCAGTTGGTGAGTGTTGTGATGGAACTTGCAGAGGAAATGAGATGAATCTGTTGGACTACTACGCAGAGCAGTTAGACTCATTAAAACAAACTGGAAATTTTCGGCAGTTTAAATCCATCGTTCAGCATGGAAAATGGGTTGAGCTTCAGCAACAAAGAATGTTGAATCTATCGAGTAATGATTATTTAGGGATTGCGTCAGATCTACAAATAAGAGAAGCATTTTTTGATCACTGTTCAGCAGATTCAAAAAGAATGAGCTCTTCATCTTCAAGGTTACTCACAGGAAATTATCCTGAATATGAGCAATTTGAATATGACATGAGTCAATCATTCAATCAAAGGGCAGTTCTGTTATTCAACAGTGGCTATCACATGAATATTGGTATTCTGCCTGCGATTGCTGATAGTCAAACTTTAATTCTCTCGGATAAATTGATTCACGCCAGCATGATTGATGGGATTCGCTTAAGTAAAGCGAAGCTGATACGTTATCGACATAATGATCTGCTTCATTTAAAGCAATTGATCGAGCAATATCATGATGATCCCTTGTATCAAAGAATCATTGTGGTAACTGAATCAATTTTTAGTATGGATGGTGATGAAACTGATTTAACTGCGTTGGTGAGTCTGAAATATCAGTTCAGTAAAATCATGTTATATGTTGATGAAGCACATGCTATTGGTGTTCGGGGAGAGCAAGGGCTCGGTTGTGCTGAACAATATGCTGTCTTAGATGATATCGATTTTTTAGTCGGAACATTCGGGAAAGCACTCGCATCTGTTGGTGGATACATTGTGTGTCATCCAATCTTAAAAGATTATTTAATCAACAAAATGCGCTCTTTGATTTTTAGTACCGCACAACCACCCATCAACATGGCTTGGACGCATTTTATTTGGAATAAAATGAAAAAAATGCAGGAGCAACGTGCTCATTTAAGTGATTTGAGTCTGCAACTGCGTCAATATATTCTTGAGCAAGGTTACGAAAGTCCTTCAAGCTCGCAGATTATTCCTTTAATTTTAGGTGATTCTCAGCGTGCACTTGAGCGCGCACAACAATTACAACAATCTGGTTTTTATATTTTGCCGGTTCGGCCACCAACGGTTCCACAGGGAAGTTCACGCCTGAGAATTTGTATGAATTCTCAGCTGAATCAAGACGAATTGGAGCGGTTGAAAGAACAATTATGAATGACTCTATGTTGAACAAATTTATTCAAAAAGAAATGATTGCTACTCGATTTGCAAAATCGCATTGGACTTATGCAGATCAAGCACGTATTCAACAAAATGTAGCGAAGCATTTAAGCGAGCTGATGCGTCTTTATGTTTCATCTTCTGAGCTTGCTAAAGTATTTGAAATTGGATGTGGAACTGGAAATCTAACTCAAGAAATACTTAATCATTTTAAAATGGATCAAGTCATTTTGAATGATTTATATGCTGATGTTGAGCATACCATTAGTCATCATCAGCCTGTCGAGTGGCGTATTGGTGATGTCGAAAAAATTGAGTTGCCCAAAGACCTTGATTTATGTGCCTCAAGCTCTGCATTACAGTGGATGTCTGAGTTTGAAAGATTGATACAGAAAATTCATTCAGCTTTAAAGCCCAATGGTTATTTTTGCTTTTCAACTTATGGGCCTCAGAACTTAAAAGAAATTAAATCCTTAACTGGACAAGGATTGAAATATTTTGATCAAAGCCAAATTAAAAGCTTACTAGAGCAGAACGGATTTGAAGTGATGCACTGTGAACAACAATTGGCTCAATTACATTTCGCGCACCCAAAATTGGTCCTAAAACATTTACAGGCCACAGGTGTGACGGCAACCTCACAGGGGTTTCGTTGGACGAAGGAAAGTTTGAATCAGTTTTATCTAGGTTACCGACAATTTATTGCGACTGATGAGCAAGAGAATCTTGTATATCCTTTAACGTATCACCCTATATTTTTTATCGCACGGAGTAAGTCATGAGTGCTCAAATCTACTTTGTGAGCGGTATTGATACTGGAATTGGAAAAACATACGTCACTGGTTATTTGGCAAAAATTTGGCGTGAACAAGGGCGGAATGTCATTACTCAGAAATTAATTCAAACGGGTAATGTGGATGTTTCTGAAGATATTGAAAAACATCGTGAAATTATGGGATGTGGTTGGTTAGAGGAAGATACTCAAAAACTCACTATGCCTGAAATTTTCAGTTATCCTGCATCGCCTCACTTAGCGACACGTATAGATGGGCGAAGTATTGATTTCGCTAAAATTGAACAAGCGACTCAACAGTTGTCCTCTTCATATGAAGTTGTTTTACTTGAAGGGGCGGGTGGCTTGATGGTCCCTCTAACAACACAATATTTAACCATTGATTATTTGGTGGATAAAAAATATCCCATAATTTTGGTGAGTTCGGGGCGTTTGGGAAGCATCAACCATACTTTGTTGAGCTTAGAGGCACTGAAGCATCGTGGGCTTGAGTTATATGCTCTAGCATATAATTTGAATGCTGAATCTGACGATGAGCTTATTTCACGTGATACATCTGCCTACTTAAAAAAGTATTTATCGCAACATTTTCCATCTGCTAAATGGATTGATATTCCTTTTATTGAATAAATGAAAAAAACCGCTCTATTGAGCGGTTTTTTTAGGGATTTAAAAAATTAGAACTTCTTAAAGCCTTTGTTAATACCAAAAGGTTTGCGTTGACCAAATTTATTTTCATTACGTGGTTTGTAATCAACAGAATTGCCGTTTACTTCACCTTTGTTTTCAGGACGCTTATTGCGGAAATCCTGATTTTCAGTGCGAGGGGCACGATTGTTGAATCGATTCTCAAAGCCTTCTTGACGTGGCGCACGTGCATTGAAACGGTTTTCTGAGCCTTCTTGACGCGGTGCGCGATTGTTAAATCGATTATCACTGCGGCTTTGATCAGCACCACCTTGACGGAAGTCACGGCGTGGTTCTTGATGCTCACCTTCGTCACGGCGTTGTTGGCGTAAATAACCACCACGACGTGCTGCAAGTGGTTTCTCTTGCATACGTTCATTGCGGCGTTTCGCCATACCGTAAAGACCAGTACCTTGACGTGGTTTGAGCTCAACAGACTTAGTTAAGTTATCAATGTCATTTTTATCAAGTTCAATCCAACGACCTGTACGTAATTCACGTGGCAGAATGACTGTACCATAACGTGTACGTAATAGACGGCTGACTTTCAAGCCTTGTGATTCAAAGATGCGGCGTACTTCACGGTTACGTCCTTCTTTTACAACCACTTGATACCAACGGTTAATCCCTTCACCACCAATTTCAGAGAATGACTCAAATTTTGCTGGACCATCATCGAGCATGACACCATCTGTCATGTTCTTTTTCAGTTGAGGGGTCACTTCACCCATCACACGTACAGCGTATTCGCGTTCAATTTCACTAGATGGATGCATTAAGCGGTTTGCAAGCTCGCCATCGTTTGTGAAAAGTAATAATCCTGTTGAGTTGATATCTAAACGACCAACCATGACCCAACGATCACCCGGAATTGATGGTAATTGATCAAATACAGTTGGGCGATTTTCAGGGTCGTTACGTGAACAGATTTCACCTTCAGGTTTGTAGTAAATCAATACACGACGACGGATTTCATCTTCAATTTGGAACTGTACTTTACGACCATCGATACGAAGCTCATCGGTTGGTTCGATACGTTCACCTACTTGAGCAACTTGACCGTTGACACTAACACGACCGGCAGCAATGACTTCTTCCATATAGCGGCGAGAACCCAAACCTACACGTGCCAATACCTTTTGCAATTTTTCACTCATAACAGCATAACCTTAGAAATAATCATCAACAGTTCACCTATTTACGACTTGGGTGCGTGAGCATCCAATGCCATAAAAGCTTCCTTGGCATCCTGTAGGGGAGGCAGTTGATTTAAATCACTTAAACCAAAAGCATTTAAAAATTGTGGCGTTGTAACCAACAACGCGGGTCTTCCTGGAAGTTCCCGGAAACCAGACTCTTTAATCCAGTTCCAATCGAATAACGTTCTGAGTTGCTGACTGTTATTCGTGACTCCTCGAATTTGCTCAATATCGGCTCGGGTAACGGGCTGATGATAAGCAATCACTGCTAGAGTTTCTAACAATGATGGTGATAATTTAGTTGGACGTTCTGGCCAAGTTTGTGCAATCACTTGTCGATACTTAGCACGAACTTGAAAGCGAAAACCTTGAGCTGTTTCAGTCAGCTCAATTGAACGACCGTGTTGTAACACTGCAAGCTGTTGTAAATAGGCGCGCAGTTGTTGTTTGGAAAATTGGTTTTGAAATGCCTCTTTTAAGCGTGCAATAGAAACAGGCGCTTCACTGGCAAAAATAATAGCTTCGAGCTGCATGAGCACTTCGTGGTGTAACTCATCAACTTGAAAGGAGTTTGATTGATCAATGGTCATATCATTACCCCTTGAATTGCCAGCGGGGCTTCAATACCTGATGCAATAATTTGAACTTTTTGCTGACGTGTTAGCTCTAATATTGCCATAAACGTCACCACTAACCCCATACGACCTTGACTTGGTTTTAAAAGTTGATCAAATTTCAAAACCTCACCTGATTTTGTCATCTGTTCAATATAGGCAATACGTTCTTCAAGCAAAACAGGTTCTTGAGTAATCTGGTGTGTAACAGGCTCTGGGCGATTAAAAATACAAAACATAGCATCGCGCAGAAGAGAGGCTTCATAACCTTCATTTACTGTATTAATTTGTCCAAGGCTAACGTTGGGTAGAAAAGTATCACGGTCCAAAATAGGCATTTGACCGAGACGCTCAGCAGCTTGCTTGATCCTTAAATATGTCTCTAAACGATCTATTAATTCTTGTTTTGGATCTTTTTCAATTTGAATTGATTTAGGTTTAGGCAGCAGTAAGCGTGATTTTAAATCTGCTAATAAAGCCGCCATCACCATATAATCTGCGGTCAACTCAATATTGAGTGACTTCATACTGTCAATATATGACAAATATTGCGTTGCAATCGGAGCTATATCGAGCTGAAGTAGATCGAAACCGTTTTTTTGGATGAGGTAAATTAAAAAGTCGAGTGGTCCTTCGAAATGTTCTAATAGAATTTCGAATGCTGCAGGCGGTATATATAAATCTTCAGGAATCGTATCTTGCCACTCATCTAAAACACGGATGTGTGGAAGTGCGTCCATGGGATTATGGATAGCTTGAGTCATTACAATTATTAGCCACGCGAATTTTCAAAAGCATGTTGGGCGATTCAGGAGATCACATATCGAAATCAGTAAAAGGACAGTGATTCGAATAGCATAAAAACAATATGGGTATTCTAAATTAAATCGAGTGCTGAATATATCTTTATCCGCAGTTTTACGATAAAAAATTTGAAATAAATAGGTAGTATTTTTTAAGGTTATATAGATGTATTTAGTGTTTTAATTGATAAATGTAAACTGGTATTCATTGTTAGCGTGTATTCGACGAGAAGTAAAACAGTATGAATAATTTTCAAAAAGTAGAACAAAATGTATATGAACAAAGTGTAGGTATAAAAGTTCACTCAAATACTCACCCTATAGACTCATTCAAAGCGTTGAGTGGAACGTATGTAAATTTATATCCCTTAAATTTAATTCAAAATATTGAAGAGCTTGCAAGAGATCTATTCCCACTCAAGATTACAGATGAGTTTATTTCAAGCTTTACCTATTTGCCTTACGAAGCGCCAACTTCGATTGAAGACTTGTCATATAAACTCTCATCACAATTTGGTACACAGGGGAATATTTATTATGTTATTCGCATAGCGAGCAAACCAGTGGGGTGGATCGCATTGATGAATATCGGGTTGGATGATGGAGTGGTTGAAATTGGGAATGTATACTTCTCAGCAGATTTAAAACGGTCTAGAGCTGCTACAGAAGTATTATTTTTACTGTTGAATGAGTGTTTTACTTTAGGATTTAGGCGTATAGAGTGGAAGTGTCATGAGTTGAATTTAGCTTCCAAAAAAGCCGCACTACGATTCGGTTTTCAATATGAAGGAATGTTTAGACAACATAAAGTGGTCAAGGGAAGAAACCGAAACACGCTTTGGTTTTCAATGTTGGATGAAGAGTGGCTGACTTTAAAAGAAAGTTATTTAGCTTGGCTTGAACCAAGCAACTTTACGCAAGAGGGTCAACAAATAAAGACCCTCCAAGCATTTTATAACGAAAAATCAGCGTAAATTAAATAAAGCGAGATAAATGGTGAGGCATTTTACTCAAAAGCACTCACATCACCCACGCCACGGCGGATAATTTCAGGTTGACTTCCTGAGAGATCAACAATACTTGTTGTGGTTAATGTACCAAGTCCACTATCAATAAAAACATCAATTCTTTTACTTAATTGTTGTTCTATTTCATATGGATCATCCAAAGGCTCAGTTTGACCTGGAAGAATCAGGGTGCTGGTGAGTAAAGGTTCCCCCAGCTCTTTAAGAAGCATTTGACAGACTGGGTTGCTCGGTACACGTAAACCAATGGTTTTCTTTTTGGGGTGCATCAAGCGACGAGGGACTTCACTTGTCGCTTGCAAAATAAAGGTGGTAATCGCAGGTGTATTATTTTTAAGCAGACGATAAGTTGCATTATCCACTTTTGCATACGTTGCAATATCTGAGAGATCCGCACATAAGATCGCATATTGATGCTTAGCACCAAGATCACGGATTTGAGCAATTCGTTCCATTGCTTGCTTATTACCAATTTGGCATCCGATGGCATAGGCTGCATCTGTTGGATAAACCACGACATCGCCTGCACGTATTCTTTCTACTGCTTGAGTAATAAGTCGAGATTGTGGATTGTCAGGATGTACTCTTAAATGAAGCATTTTATTTTCTCCTGATTATTTTTTCGTATTATTGCGTGCATAGACATTCACTTCAATGTCATGAATATATATTTACTAGACTTAATCTAGCGATGCACGAGAAAATTCATCCAAATGTAATGTTTTGCCACTTCTGAGACACTTACAGATGCACTGAATAAAGTGTTGAGCATCTCTTGGAAGCTGAGCGTCACCTGAAAAATAGCGCTGTACTTGAGCATAAACATTGTCTTTAAAAGACTGTCCATCACCACCTTCACCCGTTAAATTGTCCAGAGAAACGCGGAATTTTCGACCAAAGGCTGTGGCAAACATCCATTCTATTGCTTGAGGTTTAATTTCGACTTGTTCAAATAGGGCTTGTTGTTCAGCGGTTCGACCATCTGGTGCATACCAGTAGCCAAGATCAGGAAGAGTGCGACGATGATCTCCTGCGATTGTCCAATGACTTATTTCATGTAAAGCACTATTGAAAAATCCATGTGCGAATTGGATGCGAGCGGGTTGTTGGTCTGCGGCAGGGAAGTATTCAGGTTCAAAGTCGCCTTTGACTAATGTGACATTTAAGTGGGAAAACCAATGATTAAAGTGTAAGATAAGCCAGTCTACCTGTTGAGCTTCTGTTTGCAGATTTACCCAAGGTGCGAGTTGCACGCGGTCTAAGTGATCGGTCAAATTTGAGGTCGAAGGATAGTGTAACTGTAATGAAGTTGTGACTTCAGGTTGCGGCTGCAACTGATGCATGACTTGATTAACCCAAATGATCTGTCTGAATAAGTGCAAAATTGTATCTTAATCTTTGACAGAGTACTTATGAATTTGTAGAATTGCCGCCTTAATTATGTCAGCAAATACCTTTCCGGCACAGATTGAGCCGTTTAAATGGGCTGAACAGGGCTTCACATGGTCAGGTACACTGCCATTGTCGCACTTTGTTCGTATATCCCGTGAAGCTGTTGGGTCAATTGATAATCAATTGATCAATATAGACTGTAAGCTATCAATGGATGCGTATCATCGTATCGTTTGGCTTGATGGTAGTGTTGAAACGAAGGTTCCAATGGAATGCCAACGTTGTTTGGATACTGTTGAATTACCTCTCGAATTGGACTTTCATCTGGCTTTAGTCGATGATGAGTCACTGATAGAGCGCTTGGATGAGGATGCTGATTTCATCGTCTTAGGTGAGAGTGAAGCAACGACAAAAGGTTCATTTGATGCACCTGCAACCGCTGATTTACTTTCTCTCATAGAAGATGAATTGTTATTGTTGATTCCTTTGTCACCAAGACATGAGTCTTGTGAGCATAAGCATCAACCTGCCCAAGAAGAAGTTGTTGAAGAAAAACGAGATAATCCGTTTGGTGTTTTGGCAGCTTTGAAGGGTAAACTTAACTAATTTTTGTGTTATACTCTTAGGTATAAGACAATCGAATTTGTTCTGATCCATTTTTTCGATCTTTGTAAGGAGCCATCATGGCCGTTCAGCAAAACCGTAAAAGTCGCTCTCGCCGTGACATGCGCCGTTCACATGACGCTTTAACCGAGAATGCATTAACAGTAGACCAAACGACTGGTGAAACTCACCGTCGTCACCACGTAACTAAAGATGGTGTCTACCGTGGTCGCCAATTATTCGCTAAAGCAGCTGATGCTGAATAATTGGTGATGTATTAAGCGTCAAGCTTAGTAGAAAAAATGGGAGCGTAAGCTCCCTTTTTTTATTTCTATTTTTTGTTGTATTTGGCAATTACCAAAGCTTTTTTTTAATGATAAATTTCGCTCCATCAAATCAGTTAAGACTTGAGTTTGATGTTCAAGATGATCGAAATGAATCAAAATTGAATAGTCAAAGCTCTGAATAAAGGATTTTTATATGTCTGCTAAACGCCTCGAGCAAGCCGTTCTTGCGACCAAAACTGCATTTGTTTTTCCTGGACAGGGTTCTCAAAAAGCAGGAATGTTAGCGGAGCTTGCAGAACAGTTTAGTAGTGTGCAAGAAACGTTTGCTGAAGCTTCTGAAGCACTCGGCTTTGATTTATGGCACATTGCGCAAAGTGGTGAAGGGTTAAACCAAACTGAATTTACACAACCAGTACTGCTCACAGCAAGTATTGCTTTATGGCGTGTATGGCTAGAGCTTGGTGGTGTCGTTCCTAAATATTTAGCGGGACATTCACTAGGTGAATACAGTGCGTTGGTTGCTGCAGAATCTTTAAGCTTAAAAGATGCAGTTAAATTGGTGAACTTACGCGGTAAGTTGATGCAAGATGCTGTTCCACAGGGCCAAGGTGCTATGGCTGCGATTCTTGGTCTTGATGATGCTAAGGTTGTAGAACTGTGTGCTCAAGTCACCGCTCAAGGTGAGGGTTCGGTGGATGCTGCAAACTATAATGCACAGGGTCAAGTTGTGGTGGCAGGTGATACTGCACGAGTTGAAGCGTTAATGGCTTTGGTAAAAGAGCAAGGTGCAAAAGCAATTGCGTTACCAGTATCAGTACCATCACATTGTTCATTAATGAAGCCAGCGGCAGCAGAGTTTGCCAAAGCTTTAGCAGATGTTGATATTCAATTACCTCGCATTCCAGTGATTCAAAATGTCAATGCACAAATGGCTGACAGTGTTGATGAATTGCGTACAGCGTTGACATCACAACTTTATGAGTCTGTCCAATGGACTAAAACACTTCAAGTATTGGCTGATCAAGATGTGAGCTATGTTGTTGAATGTGGTCCTGGGAATGTATTAACAAATTTAGCAAAACGTCTAGCACATGTTGAAAAAGCATTGCCTTTAGATACTAAATCTCGTTTAGAAGATGCTTTAAATACTGTATTAGTTGCAGAAGGGAAAATTGCATGACGCAGGAACGTAAAGTCGCGTTAGTGACAGGTGCAAGCCGTGGTATTGGTGCTGCGATTGCACAACAGCTGATCGAAGATGGCTTTTTTGTTGTAGGTACGGCTACATCTGAGTCTGGTGCTGAAAAATTATCTACACAATTTGCTGAACATGGTGCAGGAAAAGTACTCGATGTTCGTGATGGAGCTGCAATTGATGCACTCATTACAGATATTGAACAAAGTTTTGGTCCTGTACTTGTTCTTGTGAATAATGCAGGTATCACAAAAGATAATCTACTGCTTCGTATGTCTGAAGATGATTGGGATGATATCCAAAATATTCACCTTAAAGCAGTGTTCCGTCTCTCTAAACGTGTATTGAAAGGTATGACGAAAGCGAGATTTGGACGAATTATCAATATTAGTTCTGTCGTTGCGCATTTTGCAAATCCAGGTCAAGCAAATTATTCAGCTGCGAAGGCTGGGATTGAAGCTTTTAGCCGGAGTTTGGCTAAAGAAATGGGCAGTCGTCAAATTACTGTCAATAGTATCGCGCCTGGATTTATTGCAACTGAGATGACTGAACAGTTAAGTGATGAAATTCAGAAAAAAATGAGTGATCAAGTGGCATTGAACCGTTTTGGTCAGCCTCAAGATATCGCAAATGCAGTAAGTTTCCTTGCTTCTGATAAAGCAAGTTACATTACTGGTACGGTATTACACGTGAATGGCGGTTTATACATGGCGTAATGCGATGTATAAACTTTCAAATATATCAAGATTCAATTAAACTATAGGCATTATACGCCGCCACAAGCAATGAGGAGAATTCCTGTGAGCGATATCGAACAACGTATCAAACAAGCAGTAGCTGAACAACTTGGCTTAAAAGCTGAAGAGATTAAAAACGAAGCATCTTTCATGGATGACTTAGGTGCTGACTCTCTAGATCTAGTTGAGCTTGTAATGTCTTTCGAAAATGATTTCGACATTACTATTCCTGATGAAGACTCTAACGAAATTACAACTGTTCAATCTGCTATCGATTATGTAACTAAGAAATTAGCTTAATCATCAGATTCAGTTCTTTTCGAACTTAAAAGCTACCTTTATGGTGGCTTTTTTTTATTAAGGATTAAATTGCAATATTACATTAAGTTACCTTAAGTTTAAGAAAGATAACGGCGTTAGGTATAGTTCTTCTGTATAAAAATTAAGGGATCTAAATTATTTGATCACCAAACTGAAATAACAATAGGAGAATAACAATGGGTCTTTTTGATTTTGTGAGAGGTATTGGGAAAAAAAATACCGCACCAGCTGAGCAACAAGCTACACCAGCAACGCCAGCAGAGCCATCTGCTCAAGAAATTGCGAATAAATTATTGGGGCATATTAAATCACTTGGCTTACCAGTAACAGGACTGTCTGTGACTTATAATGCAAGCAGTGATTTAGCGACTGTAAAAGGACAAGTGCAAACTCAAGCAGATCGTGAAAAGATCATCTTGGCTGTGGGAAATATTGATCATGTTGCTCAAGTCGATGACCAACTTACTGTTTCATCTCCAGAGCCTGAAAGTAAATTCTATACAGTAAAATCAGGGGATAATCTTTCAAAAATTTCTAAAGAGTTTTATGGTGATGCAAATCAGTACAACAAAATTTTTGAAGCAAACCGACCATTACTTAAAAATGCAGATGATATTTTCCCGGGACAGGTTCTAAGAATTCCAAACTAAAATATCAATGAATCTAAAAGACCGAGATTTAAATCTCGGTTTTTGATTTTAAAGTAACTTAATAACTTAAAACTGATTTTTAAATTATCAATATAAAACAATATTTTAACGGCTGGAAAATTTCTATAAATATATTTTAACTTCCACATTGCAATGGTGTTTTTGGCCATTTTTTAAGTTATTTCGAAGTAATAAGAATAAAAAAATTGAAATAAACTCATTAATTCTAACCTTATGTTTTATATAGAAAAAATAAATTAGTAAAAATAAGTGTTTGAAAATAAATAAAATTTAATTTGTTTCAGGAGATAAAATATTGTTTCATTAGGTTTTATTATGTAACTTTAATTAATTAATAGTGTAATTTTGTTTCTGGTATTTTTTTGCAATATTTAAAAATTTTATGTCTAACTTATATAAAATAATAAATTATGAGATTTTATTCACTATTAATTTATAAATAGTGACTTTGTATAAATTTAAATATTCTCAATAAAAACATTGCTTTAAGAATCTCGAATGGGGTGTAAAAAATTTTTTTTAACTATGAATTTTTGTTGATTTTCAACTGACTTTTTATGACGTTTACATTGATTCTCAATCTGATAAAAAAATAGAGGGTTAAAGAATATCTTAATAATACTGGGTGACGTCATGAAAAATTTAGAAATATTATCAAAAAACGATGGGGCGGTTTTAGAAAAGACTACTGCTAATAAAATCGTATTAAACCAGAACTCAATTGTGAAAATTGATGCATCAATCGAAGAGGTCTTAAACTTTGAGAAAGAAGGAAATTCTTTAGTTATTAATTTTAAAAATGGCGAACAATTAGTTGTAGAAAGTTATTTTGAGGATCCCTTAAATAGTCATAATATTTTATTTAATGACAATGGTCAGCTTTATTGGGTTGAGTTCACAGATGCTGCCAATGAAATAGCTTCGACTATTAAATATTATCCAATTGATGATATTTCAGCACTTATCGCTGGAAACTCAAGTACAGTTTTGACAGGGTTAACTCCATGGTTAATTGCAGGGGGATTAGCTGCTGGAGTAGTTGCTATTGCAGATAATATGAGTGATTCTGATAAAAAATCTAATTCTGTATCGCCGGAACCAGAACCACCAATTAACGATGAATTAGAAGAAGCAAAACAGCTGGTTAATGATGCAGAGAAAGCTTATCAAGATCTTAAAGATTTGATTGAAGATAAATTAAATGATGGGTTAATTACTCCTGAGGAAAAAGCTGAATTAGAGGAAGCATTACAAGATGCAAAGGATGCTAAAGATGCTGCTCAAGATAAAGTCGATAACTTGGTAGATGGCGAGGCAAAATCTGATTTACAAGATCGACTTGATGATTTGGTTGATGAAGAGTTGCCAGCAATTAATGATCAAAATGGTGATGGTGTACCAGATGATCTCGAGCAAGCTTTACTAGATGCTGAAGAAGCTGTAGCCAATGCTGAACAAGCGTACGAAGCATTAAAAGATTTAATTTTAGAGAAGAATGAAAACGGCCTGATTACACCTGCTGAAAGAGCGGAATTAGATCAAGCTAAAGAGGCTTTCGAGAGTGCCAAAGCCTTAGCAGAAACTAAAACAAATTTATTACCAGAATCAGTTCAATCTCAAAAAGATGCTTTGCAGGAACGTCTTGAAGATTTAGTGGATATCATCCTACCTGAAATTAATGATGAAAATGATGATGGTATCGTAGATGATATCGCTGAAGCACTCATTGAAGCAGAGTTGGCTGTTGCGGAGGCTGAAGCAAAGTATGCAGCTGCTGAAAATGCTTTAACTGTTGCAAATCGTGATGGATTAATTAATCCAACAGAGCTTAATGCTTTACAGAATGCTTTAGAGCAGGCACAAATTGCTAAGTCAACTGCTCAAAGTAAAGTAAATGCTCTACCTGAATCTGTTCAGGAACAGAAAGATGCCTTTCAAAATCGATTAGATGATCTGACTGACATAAGTTTGCCTGAAGTAAATGACGCAGATGGTGATGGCATTGTAGATGGCTTACCAGAAGCGATTCAGGAAGCGCAGTCAGCTGTAGAAGAAGCTGAAGCTAAATATGCTGAAGCTCTTAATAATTTAGCTTTGGCTCAAAAAGATGGCTTAATTAACCCGCTTGAACTCAGTATTCTTGAACAGAAAGTACAGGCTGCACTTGATGCAAAAGAAGTTGCTCAAGATAAGGTAAATGTATTGCCAAATGGAGCGATTAAAGATGGTTTACAGGATCGTCTAGATGCTCTTGTAAATATTGACTTACCTGAAGTCAATGATGCAGATGGTGATGGCGTACCAGACGGCGAAGATATTACACTTGAAGAAGCGACAGAAGCAGTAGAGGCGGCTGAAGCAGCATATGCTGAGGCAGAGCAAGCACTAGCAGATGCCGAATCAGATGGTTTAATCACCCCAACAGAACTTACTGAGCTGACTCAAGCACGTGATGATGCGCTTGCTGCTAAAGAAGATGCACAAGCGAAAGTTGATGCACTTCCAGAAGGAGCAGACAAAGACGCATTGGATGCACGCTTAGATGATCTAGTCGACATCACCTTACCAACAGTAAATGATGAAAACGAAGATGGCATAGCAGATGAGTACGAACAAGTATTGGCAGATGCCGAAGCAGCAGTAGAGGCGGCTGAAGCAGCATACGCTGCGGCAGAACAAGCGCTGATCGATGCAAATGCCAATGGCCTCATCAC
>NZ_FOBK01000010.1:0-131785 GCF_900109815.1 Acinetobacter sp. DSM 11652 | reverse complement strand
TCAATCTGAGCCATGATCAAACTCTTCAGTTTAAAATCAATAGTACATATAGTGTACCAATCTTGGCTCATCAATTACTGACAAAAAATTTGCTCAAATAAACTTCGAGAAATTTCTACCATCAATCAATGATAATATATATCGATCAATCAACCAGTAAAAATCCACACAAGTTGTTCTTCATAATCTCTTAATGATCTTTCTAACATCTCGTCAATGCTAGAAGCTGGACTCGAAACACTTAACAACTCAGCAACCTGCTTCGTTCGTTTCCGTGTATCTCGTCGGTATGGGGTGCATTCTATAGATTTTTTCTTCCCTTGCAACCCCTTATTTAAACAAAAACTCATGCATGTTTGTTTTTTAAGCAAATTTATGTTTTTTACACTAAAAAATACACAAAAACGATTAATTAAATTAAAAAACCCCAATTAAATTGAGGTTTTTCAGATCAAAAAGCTCTAAATCTTATTCTATGTATTTTTGAGTACTATAATATGAAGTAGGTAATTTTCGAATTGTTTTTATTTTTTGATGACCATCTATTGAATTTAAGTAATTTAAGAATGCTTCTGCATAGTCCAATCCAACTTCTATTCGACGCTCACCTGTAATTTTTTTCAATGTATGATAGTAATCAGCACCATCAGCTAAAAAATTGATGGTTACAATTTTATATAACTGATTTAAATCTAATGGCACAAGCTGGTCAAACCCATTTCTGACTTGAATATTTGTAATACGCTTTCCAATAGGCTGCGTCATATCAACTTGCCAAGTTAATCCAGCCGTATACGGATAACTTCCAGTATTTTTTTGTTCAATCACGCCTGAAATGGCATCTTCAAGCGTATCTTTAATTTCTTGACCAGTCATATTCAATTGAACGAGCGTATTTTTGAAAGGTAAGACTCGGAAGATATCTGCTACAGTGATATTTCCTTTCGCCAAATCAACTCTTACTCCACCTGCATTTTGAAATGAAATATCAGCATTAAAATATTCTTTGCCTTGTTTAAGAAATGCTTCGGCAACCATTTGTTGAATATCACCACCATGGACATCGACATGCGCATTCAAATTACACACATCACCTAAAGATGATCGTGAGCGATCAAATTGAGTTCCCGGCACACGTCTTGAACATAAATTATCAACTGCCTGCCCAACAACTTTGACTGCAAATAATTTTTTAGATTGCTTATAGCGCTCTAAGACACTCAAAATATTTTGATCTTCTTTAATAATAGAAAAAGGAGCTCGTTCTTCTTCGAATTGATGTTCTATATATTTTTTTTCTTGATCACTGACTCTTTCATTATTTTGCTTACGTTTAAAATCATCGCTAATTAACACATGCGGTGTACCCACACAACTTTGAACCGCACCATCTGCATTAAATTTTACGTTAAGTTCACCAACCACATAACTGTATTGCCATGCTTGAGCAACACAAACAGATTCGCCATTTTTATTTTTCAATTGTAATGGGTAGGTAGCGACAGGAGACATACCATACTTTTCTAATATATGAGGTCCAAACAATGTGTGAGAGTCTCCTCCAATTATCACATCCACATCCGTAAGTTCTTGTGCTAATTTTTGATCAAGTTCATAGCCTACATGTGTTTGTAAAATAATTTTTTTAATTCCCTGTTTTTTGAGTTGATTAATCTCATTTTGAGCTACTGTAATTTCATCTCGGAATAATGTGTCTTGATTTGGTTGAGAGGAGTTTTTAGTTTTTGATGCAATGGTGAGCCCCACAACCCCATATTTTTCCCCATCCCGCTCAAGAACAATAGATTTTTGAATCCGATCTGTCTGATATAAAGGTGAACTCACCCCAAATTCAACATTTGCAGAAAGAATCTCTGTTCGCTCTTTACACTGTCCTTCGTCTAAAAAACCAATAAAATCTTTTAAGCCTTGATCTTTTGCATCAAATTCATGATTTCCCAAGGTGAAAGTATCAAAACACACTGTATTCATCATTTCAGCATCAGCTTTTCCATTTGAGAGGTTGTAATACAAATCTCCTGTTATCGCATCACCAGCATGAATTTTCACTACATTCTGATGATTTTCTGCCATTAGATTCATAAATGTTGCTACACGAGAAAATCCACCACGGGAAACGACTAGTTGTTCTTCACCATGACCTAAATCGAAATTAAAGCTAAGCTCTTCACCATCTAAATGGGAGTGATGGTCATTAATATGAAGAATTTTCAACTCTGAGGGTTGTGTAATATTAGGATTAGATTTTTGGTCATCTCCACCACAACTACTTAGCAATAACGATGTCGTTAATAGAAGACCTGTTATTTTTATCTTGTTCTTCATTTGAATACTCCTTTTTTTTAAACCAAGAGTATTCAACGAAGATATGACATTATGATGGTGGATTTATGACACTTTATCGAGATTTATGACACTTTATCGAAATGACTAATTTTATATTTTTCTGCAAATCGCTCAGCTAATGCCGTAATGGTCAAACTCGGATTAACACCAACATTCACAGGAATCGCACTCCCATCAACCACATATAAGCCTTGATAGCCAAAAACCTGATGATTAGAGTCAATCACACCTTTAGAGGAATCCTCAGCCATAACTACACCACCCAATATATGCGCTGTAACAGATAAGTGCCCCATACTTTCCAATATATTATTCTGTGCTTGACCACCACTTACTTCAGCAAATTTTTCTGCAGCTTCATTTGCTAACGGTATAAAAGACGGCGCTCTTTCTCCAACTGAAACCTGCGTTTTCAAAAAACGCCTAAAACCTCTGAGTGCAGTACGTCCATATACAAATCGTATTTGATTGTCTGCCTGTTGCATGACGGTTAATACAGTGACACGTTTATGCCAGTTTTTAGAACGCCATGATCGAGTTGAAACAAAGGGGTGCAGAAAAAAATGCTTTAAAACATGGAGTGCACGTTTTACAGGTTGATCGCCATTGACCAGTGGTCCCATATAAAACTTCATAAACTCATAACTTGCTGGAAATCGATTCTGAGTAATATGTGTTTTGTCATCTGCATGAAAATGACTGGAAATGGTCGTCCCTCTCGTTAAATCTATTGTTTTATCATTATTAGAGATCGCAACAATCGCCTCACTATTGGTTCGAATATGTTCACCTAACTGACCAGAAATATTCGGTAAGGTTTTAAACACATCTCTTGAAGCAAACAAAATTTCAACAGTTCCTATAACACCTGCGGATAGAATGACCTGTTTCGCAGAGTAATCTTGTTTTTCTTTGGAGTTAAATGACTGATATGTATGAATGATATATTTTCCATCAACATGTGAAAGATGAGTTACTTTGGTTTCTGGAATAATCTCAACTCCATTGTTCTCTGCAAGATATAAATAGTTTTTATCCAAACTATTCTTCGCACCCTGCGCACACCCCGTTATACAATTTCCGCACTGATTACAGCCTATTCGTTCGGGACCTTGACCATTCAAAAGTGGATCACTCACCCATTGATGAGGATCACCAAAGTAAATTCCCTGTGGTACAGTGTCAAAACTATCTCCAGAACCCATTTTTTCTGCTGTTTGTTTTAACCACTCATCTTGCTGACCTTTATATGGATTTAAACTTACACCTAGCATGGACTGAGCCATCTGATAGTGCGGTTGTAATTCCCTCTCCCAGTCTTCTGACAAATGACTCCAAGTTGGATCACGATAAAACTTTTGACCTGGTTTTAACAACACAGCAGCATAAACAACACTGCCACCACCAACGGCAACCCCTCGAACCACACCCATATGTTGGAATACGTCTTGTGCAAGAAAACCCTTCATCCCTAACGTCGGTGCCCAATTTAAGTATTTAGAACTCCGACTTGCTCGATGTAAATCATCTTCAGTGAGCCTTCTTCCCTGCTCTAGCACAGCTACTTTTAATCCAAGCTCAGACAATCTTAGCGCAGATACACTTCCACCAAAGCCTGAACCTACAATAATGACATCATATTCAAATTTTGATTTCATACATCACGACTTAGAATAAATGGAAATGAAAAATGCTTTAAAAAAGGAAGATTAATGATAGTCATACACAACATCGTATGTTCATCAAGCTGTCTTAACTCATCAACCACCCAACGCCATGGAATTGGTGCTGTCTTGCCATAATACAAGGCGATCGTTTGTTTTCCATCAATCAAAGACGCCTCTTCTAGACACTCCATTTGAAGCTTTTCACTTCTCTGACCGCGATTGAGTAAAATATTAGTGACTAAATTTTGATTGATGAATTTTTTCCCAAACCATCCCCCCAATCCACTTAAAAATAAACTCGGTGCTGCAGACACTCTTAACCACCAAGGACCAATAAACTGAGCCTTATATTCTCCTTGTCTCATGGCAAGTGGCGCGGATGACAGTTGTTGATAGGTTGCCTTAATCGAGGTCAACGAAGCAGTGATTAAATGCTCCTTACGGATCATGAATTTCTCCCTCAATGATTTTTGTTTTATTCAGCATGTCCTATGCTTCTTTATGAAATATATCAATCGTTTAAATTTTATTCCACTTACATACTTTGCTCGATTGCATAAAAAAAGCCGGATGTGACATACATTCGGCTTTTCAACTCAAATTAATTTCACTTTATTTCTTTAAAAATCCTGATACAAGATTCAACACATTTTGTATATCTGAATTCGCTTCTTGTGGATCGGTCTTATTTGCTTGAGGTGTAAGCGAATCAATAATTTGTGGTAAGACTGAAGAAATCGCACTGTATACATCCTGTTTAGGAACTTGCGCTTCTTGTGCAACTTGCTCTACATCTTGCTGATCAAATAAATTTTGAACCTGTTGCGTGCTGACATTGGCATTTTCGCCAGGACCAGTTGAAACCCAATCATCCACTTGACTCGTCAGACCCTGACCTTTCAGTTGATCAAGTGCACCTTGCAAACCGCCATTTTTTTGAATCCAATTGAGAATTAAAGGAACTACTGCGATTAATAAGGTTTGAGCGTTTAGACCTGATGATTTGCCTACACCACCAGGTTGACTACCCGATAAACCACCAAGTACAGATCCCAAAATCCCTCCCAATCCACCTTGTTGTTGGTTTTGATTGGTCTGATTATTTTGTCCCGTTAAACTCCCGAGTACCGAACCAAGTACACCACCCAATCCCGATTGATTAGATTGTGGATTACCGCCTAAGGCCTGTTTCGCTAAAACTTCAACAATATTACTTAAATTTGTCATCAAGACACCTTTACATTCTTATTTTCATTGATCAGCATATCGTTAAAAACATGGCTTTGTACATTGAAATTGTTGTGTTTTGATAAACTCAAAGTTTGCCATTACCATCGAAACTTATTCCAATTTTCTGGATTAGCCCAAAACTTAGAATTAAACCAATCTGGCACATGCTTATAATTCAAAATATTGAATTGCCATAAGGCGAAATCTTGCTCTGTATTTTTTTGCTCAATGAGCTGCGTGAATCCCAGACTTCTTAATAATTGTTCATCTGCAATATGACTCAACACGACGATTCTTTTTGCCATTAAATCACGCAGTTTTACCAGCATTTGTGATTTATGATGGGTTGATAGTGTATCCATCTGTTCATTATTTAAAATCACAACACCTAGATCATAGCGTTGCTGAAAAGGAAGCATTAAAAATTCAGTTACGTTAAAATGATTCCATTGGATTGTTTGAGCATAGTCTTGGCTGAGATCCTGACCAAGACATACGGCAGTTTGAATTGGCTGTTCTTTAGATAAATCGTCTAGCATTGACGTGATGACATTTTTCTCAGCCATGAGCTGCACCTTATTTGAGTGAGATTAAAGCATGGAATTACAGGGCATTTGTCATAAAATGCACGCTGGTTTAACCAACCTAAGTGTAACTGAACAACAAACACAACAGGCAAATGTTGAATATAAATTTATTTTAGATCGTTCAGAAATCAATCTCCCGTTCAACTTAGGTCAAGAAATTGAAATTGAATGGACCGGCAAAATTTACTGTGTTTCCTGTGGGAATAAAACACCAAAATCATACTCCCAAGGTCACTGCTTTAAATGCATGAAAACGAAAGCAGCCTGTGATATGTGTATTATGAAGCCAGAAACATGCCATTACCATTTAGGGACTTGTCGTGAAGAAAGCTTTGCTCAAGAAGTATGCTTTCAACCCCATATTGTCTATCTTGCCAATTCAAGTGCATTAAAGGTTGGCATTACCCGTTTAGGTCAAATGCCAACACGTTGGCTAGATCAAGGGGCTACCCAAGCTTTACCTATTATGAAAGTGGGCTCTCGTCGGTTATCAGGACAACTTGAAGTCATGTTTGGTACGCAAGTCGCTGATAAAACAGACTGGAGAAAATTGCTGAAAGGTGAAGCGGAAAAGGTAAATTTGTTAGAGATCAGAGATGAATTGCTCACGGAGTTTGAACCTCAAATTGAAACCATTCGAGATGAGTTCAGCATGAGCCTAGATTTCAATGAAAATGTAGAAATTTTAGAAAACGAACTTCCTCGTGAATTCATTTATCCTGTCGATCAATATCCTGAAAAAATTAAATCGCATAACTTAGACAAAACGCCAGTCATACGTGGAAAACTGCACGGTATCAAAGGACAATATCTGATTATGGACACAGGTGTCATCAATATACGCAAATATACGGGTTATGAATTAAAAATTCGTGCTGATTCATAATGCTAAATCAATAAAGCCTCAATATGAGGCTTTTTTTAAAGGATAGATAGAATTGCGTGCACTGGATCTTCATTTTGATCCGACAATAGTTGCTTGTGCATCGTCAACAATTGCATAGATTGTATTTTTGAGTTTTCGATATTCATCAACAACTCAATCTCATGTGCTAAGTTTTCTGGAGTTGCATCATTCTGGATTAACTCCTGAATTACTTTTTTACCTGCAATAATATTAGGTAAAGAATAATAAGGAATTTTCACTAAAAGTTTCGCAATCCAGTAGGTCAAACTATTTAGTTTATAAAAAGTCACCATGGGACGATGCAATAACATCGCCTCAAGTGTTGCAGTACCCGATGCCAACGCCACAATATCACTGGCATCCATGACCATCCGACCTATTTTAGATTCCGCATCAATATTTTCCATTAACTTGATATTATCTCTGAGTCTATCTGGGTAACCTATTAAGATCTGCTCAATTTGTTGTTTACGAGCCTCATTGATGGCTGGAATTAAAAATTGATACTCAGGATATTTTTGATGGACAATCTTCGCTGCATCTAATACAAGCGGCCCTAACTTATCAACTTCACCACGACGACTTCCAGGCAGTAATGCGATATGTTTTTGTGCAGGATTTAAACCAAGCGCCTGCTTTGCATCGAGTATAGGATTTTCCAGCGGTAATTGATTAGCGAGAGGATGTCCAACAAATACCGCTGGCACATTAAATCGATCATAAAAAGTTTTTTCGAATGGGAATAGGCAAAGCACCAAGTCAATTGAGGCTTTGATACCATGAACACGACCTTGACGCCATGCCCAAACCGAAGGACTCACATATTGAACAGTCTTAATTGGCAACGATTTTTGCTTTATTTTCTTTGCTAAGCGCAAGTTAAAATCTGGTGCGTCTATCCCTATAAAAATATCAACAGGTTGTTTAGTCCATTGATCAACCAAGCCATCTCGAACCGCAAAAAGTTTTTTAATATCTTTTAATACTTCAACAATTCCCATCACCGATAGAATATCCATCGCATAATAGCTTTTAAAACCCTCTGCAATCATTTGAGGACCGCCAATTCCTTCAAATTCAGCATTAATTCCCTGCTCTCGAAAACGACGTATTAATTTGGCGCCTAAGGTATCACCTGAAACTTCACCAACCACAATGCCAATTTTAAGTTTTCGATTTTGCAAATGAATATCCTCTTTCATGCTCTACAAGTATCTTAACATAAGCATCTCATAACAGATTGAGTTCTTGAAATATCTTAACTTAGTAATGCTTTATCTTATTTTTGAATAAGTAAATGAATAATCAAGACAACAGCTTATATTCAAAAATCATAAGATATGCCGGTTTTCTGATAAGTAGCACAAACGATGTACGGTTCTATTGAATATATTTTAGCAGGTGTTTTAGTTGGTTTCTGTGTAGGGGTCACTGGCGTGGGTGGTGGCTCACTTATGACGCCTATCTTAATTGGTTTATTTAAAATTGAACCACATATTGCAATTGGTACAGATCTACTTTATGCCGCGATTTCTAAGTTTTGCGGCTCTTTTGTACATGCAAAAAAGCTTAATATTGTTTGGCCCATCGTCATTTGGCTTGCGATCGGAAGTATTCCAGCCTCTTTAGCCACAACTTGGGTTTTAGACAACTATTTGAGTCAATCCACACATTACAAAGCCATTCTCACGATGGTTTTAGGCTTTATGCTGACCATTACTGGTATTTCAATTGTATTCCGTACACAGGTAGAAAAATTCTTCAAAAAATTTTCCAAAGAAGTTACTGAACAGGAAGTTGAATTAACTCGAGAAAAATTAAAGCAGAAGCGTTTATATATAGCTTTAATGGGTATTGTACTGGGTATTTTTGTGACCTTATCTTCAGTTGGCGCAGGTGCATTCGGCATTATGGCGCTGATCATCATGTTCCCTAATTTACCTATGATTAGAATTATTGGTTCTGATGTTGTACATGCAGTTTTACTGACGCTCGTTGCAGGTATGGGGCATATGAATTCAGGTAATGTGGATTTCAATTTATTAATGTGGCTTTTAGTCGGATCGATTCCTGCAATCATCGTTGGTACGCTGGTGAGCTCCCATTTACCTGAAAAAATTATTCGCAAGGTACTGGGCATCACCTTATTTGCCATTGGTGTTAACTTCATGCTTAATCCAGTCAAAGCGAAACCTGTGACCGCACCTGAGGCAGTTATTGAAACCTCAACTAAAGTCCAGTCTTAATTAATATCATGTTCAAACTGTAACCTCAGTGAAGCTGTATAATTCACTGAGGTGAAATTAAATGATTTATTCAATTTAATAATTTTCAAAAATTAAATCATTCTATACAATACAAGTAGAAACTCTGATTAATACCAAAAAGACAATTTCATTACTTTTTTTTATTAAATCCATTCAACTTTTTGATAACAAATGATCTACTGAATCATGCTATATTCAATAGATTGAACATTTTCTTGTAAAAACGAACCAGTGACGGCAATGAATACTTTACAGTCAAATTCTATCACCCAAAACGACATTGATGACGTGAATGTACAAAGCATTCAGCCTCTTGTTACTCCTGCTGAATTAAAAACAGAATTACCGTTAACTGATAATGCATACCAAACAGTCCTAAAAGGTCGTGAAACTGTACGTAATATCTTAGATGGCAACGACAAACGTTTATTCGTAGTCATTGGACCGTGCTCTATTCACGATCCTGCAGCAGCTCATGATTATGCTGATCGTTTAAAAGTCTTAAGCGAAAAAGTGAAAGACACGCTTTATATCATCATGCGCGTGTATTTCGAGAAGCCTCGTACAACAGTGGGTTGGAAAGGCTTAATTAATGACCCTGACATGAATGACTCTTTCAACATTGAAAAAGGTTTACGTTTAGGTCGTAAATTATTGCTTGAACTCAATGAGAAAGGTCTGCCATGCGCAACTGAAGCGCTTGATCCAAACTCTCCACAGTACTACCAAGACTTAATTTCTTGGTCAGCAATAGGTGCACGTACAACAGAGAGCCAAACACACCGAGAGATGTCTTCAGGTTTATCATCTCCAGTTGGCTTTAAAAATGGTACGGATGGCGGTCTCACTGTTGCAACCAATGCGATGCAATCTGTAAAACATGGTCATAGTTTCCTTGGCTTAAATGACCAAGGTCAAGTTTCAGTCATTCGTACTAAAGGTAACCAATATGCCCATGTCGTGTTACGTGGTGGTAATGGCAAACCGAATTATGATGCTGGTTCTGTAGCTGAAGCTGAAAATGCATTAGCGAAAGCAAAAGTAAGCAACAAGATCATGATTGATGCGAGTCATGCCAATTCTAATAAAGACCCATACCTTCAGCCATTGGTTCTAAAAAATATCACTGAACAAATTTTAGATGGCAATAAATCGATCGTAGGTATTATGGTTGAAAGTCATTTAAAAGGTGGCCGCCAAGATATTCCTGCAAATCTTTGCGATTTAGAGTATGGTAAGTCTGTTACAGATGGATGCATTGATTGGGAAACAACTGAAAAAGTTTTGTTGGAAATGGATGCAGCTTTGAAAGACGTTCTACCACAACGTTAATCAGATTAAACGCCATCACACGATGGCGTTTTTTTATAAGGTTAAATCATGGATCAACTCGAAAAAGAACTAAGCTCAATCCCCCATTTTCAATTTGTTCATGAGCATTTGTTTAGCTCAGGTCAGCCAAACGAAGAACAACTTAAATCAATTAAAGCCTATGGTATCGATACCATCGTTAATCTCGCTTTTAATGATGCTACACCGAACTTAAATCATGAAGATCGCTTGAGTGCTGAAATTGGTCTTAACTACATCCAAGTACCTATTGATCCAGAATTTCCACATGATGATCAATGTTTATTTGTACTCGATCTGATCGATCATCTCGTTAAAGAGAAAATGGTCTGGATACATTGCACCGAAAATCATCAATGTAGTTCATTAATCTATCTGTACCGACTACATTATATGAATATGGATTTACCTACTGCACATGAGCTATTACACCAAGTATGGGAACCCAACAACACTTGGACTGGCTTAATGCACGCGGTCGGCTTACAGTTGCAAGGACGTAAAGCTACTCAAGAACTGCAAGCCTCTTTGATGAAAGCGCAAAACTTTGAATGATCGAAATTGCTCATTGATGACTAATTAATACGGTCGCTGTAGACAGGATTCCTTCCTGACGACCAGTAAACCCTAATTTTTCAGTGGTAGTGGCTTTAATACTAATCTGATTGATATCCACATCAAGTACATCTGCAATACTTTGACGCATATCTAAATTATGTTTCGCTAATTTTGGACGCTCACAAGCCACTGTAATATCCGCGTTATTCAGTTGATAACCACGATCCAATATCAACTGATAAACATGCTTTAATAAAACCTTACTGTCCGCGCCTTTGAACTGTTCATCAGTATCTGGAAAGTGCTGTCCAATATCACCGAGCGCTAAAGCACCCAACAATGCATCACAAAGTGCATGTAAAACTACATCTCCATCAGAGTGTGCTTTCAAACCATGTGTATGCGGAATACGAATACCAGCCAATGTGACATAATCGCCTTCCTCAAAAGCATGAACATCAATACCTTGACCTATACGAATAGCTAAGCTCACATTGAACTCCTTTACACAGTTTTTGAAAATGAAATCTTGTATTCTTTGATTCTTGTTCGCTATAGTAGATGCGCAAACATTTGAAAGTATAAGCGATGATGTTGTCAAAAAGCGTATCAAGTTGGATGAAACCTTTAATTTCTATCTTTTTCATTGGATTAAGCAGTGTTTCTGTCGCACAGGCACAACTTATTCAATGCGATAAGCCTCAATCAAGTTTTAAAAATTCCATGATTTGTGCTGTTGATTTTTCATCTTTGAGAGATGAATTGAATGAACGCTTTTTAACATCCTACTTAGTTACCGATGCACCAACTCGATTAATTCAAGATACACAACAGCTTTGGCTGAATCGACTGCAGCAGTGTAAAAATAAAAATTGTGTGTCATTACAAATCAATCAACGCATTGATGATTTAAACTTTTACATGTCAATGAATCAAACGCTTACTCAGCATTACATCAAGTTTGAACAAGGTAAAATTGCAGCGCAACCTGTACACCTTAAGATTCATCAATTAAGCAAGGATCGCGTCAAAATTGAAGGTATTGCTTATCGTAGCCCTAATAATCGCCTAGAAACCCAGACCATCCCATTATTGGCTTATACAACCACTCAAAGCAAACACGAAATTACTGATAATGAGCATGATTGTCATTACAAACTCAAATATCAAAAATCATTACTGATTGTCTCAACTGAGCAAACAGGCTGTGAGCGCTTTAGTGGAATCTATCGACTATATGATTAAACAGAGTGTATGCAAGTTCACAGTTAAATTGCGAATGCTAAACACAACACTCCTGTGATCGCTAACAGAATACCTAAGCTGTTTTTTAGGGTTATTTTTTCTTTAAAAACTAATATACCTGCGATCACACCTAACACTACGACTAGAATATTCATACCAGCGAATACGATTGCAGGTGAATCCTTTAACAACATATGTGCTTTCACATAAAGTGCAATATTGGCAAAATTCAATACACCTAAACTTAGTCCAGCAAGAAAATTTTGCACTGTCCATGATGTTTGACGCAGGGACAAATATCCCATGGAAATAATGAAAGCAAACACAAACATCAAGTTTAAACTGACTGCAAATTTTAACCCTAAACTTGTACTGTATTTTAACAGAACATCTACGAGTGCATAGCCAAGCCAAACTGCGAGCAAATACATTCCTGCTTTTTTTGTTTGCAATGTTGGTTTCGATGTTTTAGAAAAAATGATCAAAACAATTGCACTCAAACCCAATGCAATACCAATCAATTTCAGGGTGCTAAATTTTTCTTGGAAAAGAAAATAGGCTGCCAACAATGAAAGAACAACGGATAATCTTTGCGCGATTTCAGTTCTGATAATTCCAGCTTGATCAAGTGATTTGGAGAGCAGCAAGAATATTGAGGGTAATGCTATCCCCAACAACCCAATAAGCCACCAAGGTGTGGAGGTTAATGATATTTGGTTGAGGTCTGGCTTAAACCAAAAAAAACAGAGTATCGTGGCGATAGCATAATTCCATGCAATCATTTGCATGACATCAAATCCACGAGACTTACTAAACTTCAATAAAATCGATACTAGTACGCTGCACAAAGCTGCTGAAAAAATCAGTTCCATAATTTGCTCTTGTTTTTTTATTCAAGAAAAAGCCCACAATCACTGTGGGCTTTTAAAATTATAAATAATTTTATTAATTATTTATAACGATCTACCATTTTCTCTAAAGAAATAGGGCGAATCTTGTCAGCATGACCTGCTGTACCAAATGCAGTATAACGATCTACACAGATTTGCTTCATTGCTTCAACAGTTTGAGCAAAGAATTTACGTGGATCAAATTCGCTTGGTTTTTCAGCCATCATACGACGCATAGCACCTGTTGAAGCTAAACGTAAGTCAGTGTCGATATTGATTTTACGTACACCGTGTTTAATTGCTTCAACCAACTGCTCAACAGGAACACCATAAGTTTCTTTGATGTCACCACCGTATTGGTTAATAATCGCTAACCATTCTTGTGGAACTGAACTTGAACCATGCATTACAAGATGAGTATTTGGAAGTGCAGCGTGGATCTCTTTAATACGATCGATCGCTAAAATATCACCTGTAGGTGGACGCGTAAATTTATAAGCGCCGTGTGAAGTACCAACTGCAATTGCTAAGGCATCAACGTTAGTATCAGCGACAAATTGAGTCGCCTCTTCAACCGAAGTAAGCAGTTGTGAATGATCTAGAACACCTTCAGCGCCAACACCATCCTCTTCACCAGCCAGACCAGTTTCAAGGCTACCTAGGCAACCAATCTCACCTTCTACAGATACACCACACGCATGTGCCATTTGAACAACACGACGAGTTACATCTACGTTGTAATCATAAGTTGTTGGTGTTTTACCATCTGCACCTAATGAACCATCCATCATTACTGATGAAAAGCCTAATTGGATTGAGCGTTGGCAAACGTCAGGATCAGTACCATGGTCTTGGTGCATCACAACTGGAATGTGTGGCCATTCTTCGATTGCAGCCAAAATAAGATGGCGTAAGAATGGAGCACCAGCATATTTACGAGCACCAGCAGATGCTTGAACAATAACAGGTGAATTTGTTTCATCTGCGGCTAACATAATCGCGCGCATTTGTTCTAAGTTGTTTACGTTAAACGCTGGTACGCCGTAACTATGTTCTGCGGCGTGATCCAAGAGCTGGCGCATTGAAATAAGAGCCATAATTTCCTCCCAGGTAATGCTCCATATTCTAACCTGACCTGTGTTTCAATTCAGCAACAATTGACAGTATTTCATAAAAAATCCCTGCAATTGCAGGGAGATTTTCGATTTAGTACTGATTGATGTACGAAATCACTCCGCCGTTGCTTGATCAGCAGGTGCATTTGCAACTTCTTCAGGAACATCAGTATTATTTTCATCTTGTAATGGCTGATCAATAGCATCGATAGCCGCTTGTTGTTCAGCACTAATATCTGATGCTTCAACAGCAACTTCTGATGTTGATGTTTGATCTGCAGCTGGTGCACTTTCTTGTTTAGAACAAGCCGTCATAGCAAGAGTAGCAGCCAATAGTGCAATTACGCCTAATTGTAATTTCATGATGTTATTCCGCATGATAAATCAGATTATGATCATAATATTTCAAAATTATTTCATTTTCATGACGAAAATTAGTCATAAAAAAAGACCTTCTTAGAAGGTCTTTTTTCTTAAATCCAATTAAGCGCGTTCAAGTAGAACAGCGACTGCTGGTAATGTCTTGCCTTCTACAAATTCAAGGAAAGCACCACCACCCGTTGAGATATAACCAATTTTGTCAGCCACTGCATACTTATCAATCGCAGCTAAAGTATCACCACCACCGGCGATAGAGAAACCTTCAGATTCTGCAATCGCTAAAGATAGCGCTTTCGTGCCCTCACCAAATTGATCAACCTCAAATACGCCTACTGGACCATTCCAAAGAATTGTTTTTGAAGTTTTTAAAATTTCAGCAAATGCTTGAGCTGTTTCTGGACCAACATCAAGAATCATGTCATTGTCAGCAACATCTTCAACTTTTTTCACTACGGCTTTTGCTGCCGCTAATGAGCCAAGGAAGTCATCAAAGTTAATTTCTGATGCGTCAGCAACAACAACATCTGTTGGCAATGGAACCGATACTTTCGCAGCAATTGCTTTAGCTGTATCGATTAAGTCATTTTCACAAAGTGATTTACCAACGTTATAGCCCGCAGCTGCTAAGAATGTATTCGCTATACCACCACCGACAATGAGCTGATCACAAATAACTGATAACGATGTTAAAACATCTAGTTTAGTCGATACTTTTGAACCCGCTACAATAGCAACCATTGGTTTTTCAGGCGTCTGAAGCGCACGACCAAGTGCATCTAATTCAGCGGCAAGTAATGGACCTGCTGCTGCAACTTTAGCAAGACGAGCCACACCTTCTGTTGATGCTTCTGCACGATGTGCAGTACCAAATGCATCCATCACAAACACATCACAAAGTGCTGCATATTTTGCTGCCAACTCTGGATTATTTTTCTTTTCGCCTGTGTTAAAGCGACAGTTTTCGAGTAACACAACTTGGCCTGGTGCAACTTCAACACCATCCAAATATTCAGTGAGTAATTTAACTTCTTGACCCAATGCTTCAGTTAAGTAGGCAGCAACAGGTGCAAGTGATTGTTCAGCTTTAGGCTCACCTTCAACTGGACGACCAAGGTGAGAATAAACCATTACTGCTGCGCCTTTTTCAAGAGCGGCTTTAATTGTTGGTAATGCAGCGCGTAAACGTGCATCACTCGTAATCACACCATTTTTAACAGGAACGTTTAAGTCTTCACGGATCAGAACACGTTTACCTGCTAAATCGAGGTCAGTCATACGCTGAAAGTTCATGTATAGCTCACTTTATAGATATCAAAACCGCATAGATTCTAAATGATTATGCTAAAAAAGGTGAGTAAAATTTCAGAAAAGCTGTAGAAATCTTTAGATTTGATTATGATAGATGGAGTCGAACCACAAAGTGTTGCTATGTCTATCCATCCAGATCCAAGTATTAATCGTTTAAATGTTTTCGGCGAACCACTCGCCAGTTGTTGTTTTGATCCTATCACAGGATATTTCAGAAATGGTTTTTGCCACACTGCACCCTCTGATTTAGGTCAACATACAGTCTGTGCCGAAATGACGTCTGAATTCTTAAGTTTCTCGCAACGAATTGGGAATGATTTGACAACACCACTACCCGAAGTTGGTTTTCCCGGTTTAAAACCTGGTGATTTCTGGTGTATTTGTGTGACGCGCTGGGTTGAAGCTTATCAGAATGATATGGCACCGAATTTAAAACTTCAGGCTTGTCATCAATCAGTACTTGCTTATGTCCCGATCGACATTTTAATGGAATTCTCAGTGTAATGAATCATCATGTTGCTTCAACGTCAGCAAGAATTATTTTAGCTTCTGGCAGTCAAACACGTAAGGAACTACTTAATCGATTACATATCGATTTTGAACAAATATCACCCGATATCGATGAAACTCCGCGTGGGGAAAGCCATGCCGATGATCTTGCCTATCGACTCGCATATGAAAAAGCAAAATATTTTGCTGAGAAATATCCAGATGCGATCGTTATTGGTTCTGATCAGGTAGCTTGGCGTGAAGGCGCACCTGACATATTTATTGGAAAACCTTTATCTCCTGAAAAAGCAATCAAACAGCTTCAAGCAAATTCAGGAAAAATTGTTTATTTCAGTACTGCATTGAGTGTTCAACACGCTTCATCTGGGTTTGAAGAAACCATTGTTGAACATTATAAGGTCAAATTTAGGCATTTGAATCTGGAAGAAATTCAGCGTTATGTCGCACTTGAACAACCTTTACAGTGTGCTGGAAGTTTCAAATGCGAAAGTTTGGGCATCAGCTTATTTGAAGAAATGATTGGGCAAGACCAAACCACGTTGATGGGCATGCCGATGATTCAATTGTGTAAAATTTTACGTGAATTGAAAATTCTAGTGCCTTGATACGTTGCTTATTAATCAATAAGACCGAGTTCAATAACTCGGTTTTTTTTTGGAATTATTTGTTACTAGCAACTGATGAATGAAATAAATACCCTATTTTTAGCTCAAATAATTACAACTGAGCTAAATTAATTTATCTACACAAAGCTGTGGAAAATTGATCGATAAGCGATCTCAAAACATAGAAGTTGTAAAAAAGTTCAAATGATCATATTTGGGTTGTTCATTTCAAGTTATGAATATGAATTACATGAACAAGTTAAGAAACTTTGTATAACATCCATTATCTTAGTTTAAGTTTTTTTCAATTTTGGATACTATCTTTAGGGGGATACATATGCATGATAACTTCTGGAATAGATTTCTACATATAGAAAAAAACTAAAAGAATTTAGTACTCACGTAGATTTTGACATTAGAAACAATGAAACTTTTTCTATAGAAATAATGAATTTGTATCTTACAATTTGTTCAGAAATTGAAGCAATTTTTTAAAGCTTGTACATCTAATATTGGTAATTCATTCAACTTTAGAGATTTTCGTGAATACTATAAAGATGAAACACAACTACAAAGTCTATCTCTCTTAAAGTCTGACGTAATAATTAAATATACATCTTTAAAATTCACTCCATTTGATAAGATAGATAGCGATGAAACAATTTTATGGTGGAATCACCATAATAAAATTAAGCATGATCGTGAAATTAATAGAAATCTCGCGAACTTAAAAAATCTATTAGACTCATCTAGCGCACTTTTTTACTTAACTTAGTCTACAGATTTGTAGTTCAAAAAAAAATATACCTTATACCCCCTCCTGAAATTTTCGAAACAAAAGACTTCTTGGTCAGCATTCATTCTTCACGAGGTGGGCTTATATATGCATCCAAAGCCTGTATAAATAGTTTTGGAGTTGAAAGCCCTTTTGATGATGATTAGTTTAGTTAATATTTGATTCAATAAATCTGCCTCATTTAACATAATGGCTTTTATACGATATGAAATTCCCTCAAAGTGTAAATTAATTATTTCTTTAAAACAGCTATATTCATTTTTTTTCATATTCATTTGTATCATCCATAAGCAAGAAAACATGCGCTTTTAAAGCCGTGTCACTTGCAGAACTTGCATCGTTCAAGGGACAATAAGCCAAACTAAATTGTAGTCCTTATTATGTCCCAAACTTTAGACGTTCTCGGCGGTATTAGCGCTGAACAATTCCTTACGGAATATTGGCAAAAAAAACCGCTCCTCGTTCGTAATGCAGTTCCTGAAATTGTGGGTTTACTTGAACCCAATGATGTTATGGAGCTTGCACTCGATGAAAACGTGACTGCACGTTTGATCAAACAAAAAGATCGTGACCCTAATCAATGGAATGTGAAGTCATCGCCACTGCTCAAAGCAGACTTCCAAAAAATGCCAAAATTATGGACACTACTCGTTCAAGCGGTCGATCACTATTCGTTTGATCTTGCTGAGTTATGGAAAAAATTTCCTTTTATTCCTCAATGGCGTCGTGAAGATATTATGGTGTCTTACGCACCACAAGGTGGTTCTGTCGGTAAACACTTCGATTTTTATGATGTATTTTTAGTTCAAGGTTACGGACATCGCCGTTGGCAATTAGGCCAAATGTGTGATGAACAGACAGCACTCGTTGCAGGTCAGCCTTTAAAACTTTTGCAAGAAATGGAAGTTCATTTTGATGAAGTTTTGGCGCCAGGAGATTTACTATATGTCCCACCTGGTCTTTCTCATTATGGCGTAGCTGAAGATGAGTGTTTAACCTATTCTTTCGGTTTCCGCATGCCAAATATCTCAGACATGATGGATAGTCTTGGTGATTATTTTTCAGAACAAGAGCAACTGAAAAAACCATTATTAGATATCACACGCTCTGTCTGCACTGCTGTCGGCGAAATTTCAGATCATGAGCTTAGCTATTTGCGCGAACAACTTTTAGCTCAACTGCAAAATCCTGAGATGCTAAATGAAGCCATCATGTGTCTCGCTTCGCAACCTGGTTATCCTAACAATATTCCAGAAAATGACGAAATTGGAACAGGTGATTTAGAAGAAGCACTTGAAGAAGGTTATTTATTAAACATCGAACCTGCTTCACGTTTGCTGTATAGCAACTTCAATGATGAACTTAACTTTTGGGCAAATGGAGAACGCTTATGCATCTCCGAAGAATTTAAACCCCATTTAAAACGTATCGCTGATGGTGAAATGATCGCTTTGGATGAAAATTTATATGATCAACACATTCTTGAAGATCTCGCGGAACTCTTGAATAATTCGATCATTATGTTGCTTCCTTCGGAAGAAAACTAAACCCATAAATATAAATTGTTAGCTTACAGCTGTAAGCTAACAATTCACTACTTGTCTGATTCCATAGAAGTTCGTATGGTAATTGCAGTAAAGAACGATGGAAAATAAAAATGGCAAGTCCTGCTCAAGCAATAAGACATAAATTACTGAACACTTTTTTTTCAAGACATTCTGTATGGTTCGCATGTATTATCATCGCCCTGAGTATTACATGGCTTAGGCTATTTTACAGCCCCCATTATATTTATTATTTTCTATCCGACAGTGTCATTAATATTATTTGGCTACTGACCAGTTTACTCAGTATCTTAGGCCTATATGATGTACTTCAAAATAAACATTCGATTTTAAAGAACTACCCAATCATGGGGCATTTTCGCTTCTTATTTGAAGATTTCAGACCCGAAATTCGTCAATATTTTATTGAATCAGACCAAGACGCTTTACCCTTTTCAAGAATGCAACGAAGCTTAGTTTATCAGCGTGCAAAGAATGAAAATGCTGATAAGCCTTTTGGTTCAATTATTGATGTATATCAAGATGACTATCGTTTCATTACTCACTCTCTTGCACCGAAACTCCCAGCTGATACCAGCACCTTCCGTATTAAAGTGGGTAATGATCAGTGCGCTCAACCTTATAGTGCATCAATCATGAATATCTCAGCAATGAGTTTTGGGAGTTTAAGTGCTAATGCAATACGCGCACTTAATCTCGGTGCCCACATGGGTCAGTTCTATCATGATACTGGCGAAGGAAGCCTAAGCCCCTACCATCTTGAAAATAATGGAGATATTGTTTGGCAAATCGCCAGTGGATATTTTGGTTGTCGAACTGAAGACGGTCTATTTGATCCTGAAAAATTTAAAGCTCAAGCCAAACATCCCAATATCAAAATGATTGAGCTAAAACTCTCTCAAGGTGCAAAACCAGGTCACGGCGGTATTTTACCCAAACATAAGATTACAGAAGAAATTTCGAAAATTCGTGGTGTTCCTCGTGATCGCGATTGTATTTCCCCGCCAAGCCACCCTAGCTTTAATACACCGATTGAAATGATGCATTTTATTCAAAAGTTACGTGAACTATCAGGTGGTAAACCTGTTGGATTCAAATTATGTATCGGACAGCCTTGGCAATTTATGAGTATTGTCAAAGCGATGCTTGAAACCAATATTGTTCCTGATTTTATCGTCGTAGATGGATCAGAAGGTGGAACCGGTGCTGCACCGATTGAATTTAGCGATAATATCGGAACGCCACTGCGTGAAGCGCTCTTATTTGCACACAATACCTTAGTAGGTGCAGGATTAAGAGATAAAGTAAAAATTGGCGCAAGTGGTAAAATCATCAGTGCTTTTGATATTGCGAGTACCTTTGCCTTAGGTGCAGATTGGGTGAATTCAGCTCGTGGATTTATGTTTGCTGTCGGTTGTATCCAAGCTCAAAGTTGCCATACCAATCAGTGTCCAGTTGGGGTAGCAACACAAGATGCTGAGCGCCAAAAAGCAGTCCATGTACCAACGAAAGCAGAACGTGTTTATAATTTCCACAAAAATACATTGCATGCACTGGCGGAAATGATAGCAGCTGCAGGTTTAAATCATCCGAGCGAAATTAAAGCTCATCATCTCGCGCAACGTATAAATGATCGTGAAATCAAAAATTATGCTCAATTACATTTTTGGTTAGAATCAGGTCAATTATTAAACTGTAAAGATAGAGATGAAGAAAATTTCTATTTCAGAATGTGGAATTTGGCAGATGCCAGCAAATTCTAGTTTCGTCAAAAAGGTGCTGAAATCAGCACCTTTATTTTAAAAGTATCCTTTGTGACTTTGAGCATGCAAGAACGCTGGGATTAAACCCGTTAATGCTGCCCGTATATCCGCACGCTCATTGATCAACTGATGAGATCCCTCCTCTAACATGAGCAAGGTCTGAAGGCGAAACTTTCTGCGTATAAATTCGATATTATAACGCCAGTCTACAGTTTGATCTTGGGCACCTTGAGCGAGCCAAACTGGAATTCGGCATGCAGGTCGATTTTCCATTTCCAACATCCACTTTGACATTGCTAATATCCAATCCATCCCCATCATGCGCGGTTGTAGTGGATCTTTTAGACGTACAAATCTTAAAAATTCAGGATTGTGATTATTGCGTTTAAAATGTCTTGGAACTTCACGTTTGATACGGCGAATGATGCCCAAGCCTACTGGATTATGCCACCATGCTGTTTTTGCAGGTCTGACTAATGGCGACAAGAGTAATACACGTTCTACAATTGGATTTTTACGTTGTTCAGCAAACTCCAACAAATGATGCATCCAAATTGCACCACCAGTACTCTGTCCAATACCTAGCCATGGTTTAGGCAATTGATCAGCTTGTTTTACATATTGGTGAACCGCATGGAGTACTTGCTGATAATGATCAAAGTTCTGAATGCTGGCAGCATTGCCATCACTTAACCCATGTCCTGGCAAATCATAGGTCAAAACACTAAACCCTTGATCCAGCAATTCACCAATAATTGGTTGGTAAATCCCACTGTGTTCCAAATAGCCATGCAATAAGAATACAGTACCTTTCACCTGCTCTATGCGAGGTTGATACACCTGCACATGAAGTTTGAACAAAGGCATTTTGATATAACCCTGCCAATAATTCGCTTCAAGACGATCAAGTGCGTAAAGATGACGATAAGCTTGAATCTCTTTCGAAGGTGAATAAGGTCGATTTAAGTTTAAAGGTTCCAACCTTAATGGTGTTTGTTCTCGATTCGGAATGGGTAAATCGAGTTGTTTCAACACATTTGGATTCAGAAATGGAATATCAGACATTATGGCACCTCCCGACAACCGCTAGAGCCAAACATTACATCTCTGATCGTGGCAAGTAATTCATAATTTGCACGACGACTGTGATCGTAATTTAATTGGCTAGGACGCCATGTTGTCAGCATTGTAGGCATGGGCGCTTCAACAGGAATTGTCTTGATACCGTTCAAAGCAAAAAGACGTCGTGTACGAGTCATATGATAACGATCGGTAATCAGAATCACTGTCGGCGCTCCTCCTTTTTTTTGTAATAATAATGAACTAAAGCGTGTATTCTCACAGGTATTCATGCTGCGTTGCTCTAATAGATTCGCTTCTACCCCACGCGATGCTAACCATGCTTGCATGTACGGTGCTTCAACACCACTCAACACAATAGGTAAATCCGTTTGCTTCTCAATCTCAAGTGTTTTTTCTAGTCTAGAGCGTGTGTAATCATTAACTACGATATCAATTTTATTATCCCCTAGCGTCAACCCACCACCCAACACAACTATCGCATAAGGTTTATCTTTCTGATTTGATAAAGTTTTATTTTCATTTTGAATCAACGCGATATCTTTATAGATTTGCGGATCTAATGTTTGAACCTCATCTTCTTCTAAGGGATGATATCTAAGGAAAAATTCATATTTTTCCATTAAAGCCAAGCGCTGATTTTTTTCTTCATTAATGGATGAGTTTGTTGAATCAGTTTGGCTTATAGCAACATCACTGGCTAAATCAGGCTGATCAATTGCGAAGACAACATCCTCTTTAGTTTCGTTCTTTGTATTTATATCTGTAAGCAATTCATCTTTAATTTTTTGTTTTAATAACACATAGCGAGTTTGAATTTCAGCAAGCTGTTCAGCCCCTTGATCATTCAATTGTTCTTCAATAAGTTTGAGATAAGCTTGTCTTGCAATCCACAGCCTTGAACCAGGCTCCAAATCCTCCTTATCAGTTAACGCTGCCATTTGCTGGCTCTTGGCCGCAATTTCGTCAACTTTGATAGGGACAAATGCGTGAAGTGATTTAACAACAAGTGCTGAATAAAATGGTGTATACCAGAAAACCATGAGACAGCCCAAAAGTGCGAATATGATCGCCATCATACGCACCGTTGCCACCATCCAATGTTTTCTAGACATACTGTCCTTTTTAAACCAAATGAGATTGAATAGAACCTTTTTGATCGAACAAAACAGGCTCAGGTTCTAATAAAATACCAAACTTATTTAACACATCTTGCTGCACAGAGCGATAGGTTGCCTGCACATCTGTGAGAGATGCATCGGCGTAATTGACTAAAACTAAAGCCTGTCGATCAAACATTCCCACTTTTCCTAATTTTTTTCCTTTCCAGCCTGATTGGTCAATCAACCAACCAGCTGCAACTTTTACAGAACCATCTGCTTGAGGATAGTGTGGAATCGTGGGATGAAGCTGTAAAACTTCCTCAAATTTCGTTTTAATTAAAATCGGATTTTTAAAAAAGCTCCCTGCATTTGGATATTCTGCAGGATCTGGGAGTTTACTTTGACGAATTTTGATCACTTGTTGCTGTAAATTATATGGTGTAATGTCATCGCCCATCGCAGCTTTTAAATCGCCATAATTCATTTTGAGTTGTGGCTGTTTAAGTAATTTAAAGATGACCGCAGTAATAACAAACCGCTCAGGCTGATCTTTAAAAATGCTGTGTCGATATGAAAAATGACAATCACTCGCTTGGATTTGAACGATTTCATTTTTAGTACGATCAAAAGCCTCTACAAATTCAATAAATTCACCGACTTCAACGCCATAGGCACCAATGTTCTGAACAGGTGCAGCACCCACCCACCCTGGAATCAATGCGAGATTTTGCAATCCATAGAAACCTTGCTCTGTTGTCCATAGCACGAACTCATGCCAGTGACGTCCAGCACCTACTCGAATTGTTACATTGGTATCATCTTCAGCAAGCAGGACAAGATCATTTAAATGTAATTGAACAACTAAAGCATCTAGATGCTCAGGGAGCAACATATTACTCCCCCCTGAAAGTATCATCATGTTTAATTGAGCTTGCTCAGCAAATTCAATTGCTTCACGCAAATCTTGAAGAGATCGCACAATACAATAATGAGATGCAACAGCATTTAAATTCAACGTATTGAAAGACTGGAGTTGTATATTAGTTTGAATATCAATCATATTTTTATCTTACTCAACGTTTGACTGCTGCAACATTGGTTTTAAGTAACTAATCCATGCTTTACTGTTCGACTCACATTGATCTAAGACCAACTCAAAGCCATCATCTCCACCATAGTAAGGATCTGGTACTGGTTGATTTAAATATGAATGATCCTTGGCACTCATCAGCTCTATTTTTGCTCGCAGTTCATGGTTTTGAAATATTTGCGCTGCTTCAGCTTGCAGTTTCTGAATATTGACTAGATTTTCATGATCCATCGCCAAGATTAAATCAAATTCCTTAAAGTCTTCAATACGAATCTGTCTCGCACGTAATGAAGATAAATCATACCCTCGTTTCAATGCGTGCTTTTGACTTCGATGATCAGGCGCTTTGTTTGGGTGGTAGTTACTGGTTCCAGCTGAATCAACTTCAATATTTAATTTTTCTAAATCCGCAAAGTGTTTCATTACCACTTCTGCTGTTGGGGAACGACAAATATTTCCTAAACATACACATAAAATTTTGTATGGCATTTTCGTCGTCATCTTCGCCTCAAAAATACATATACTTTCGCAGTGCATATGTTAAGTTATTTAAGGAGTGAATCCTATAGAACTGTAAAACAATAATCTTATTTAAAGCGCAAAAAGGATGTGTGATGAGCCAATTTCAATTTCAAACTGTCGGGAATATTATTTCTGGTTTAGGGAGTATTCAACAGCTTGGCTCAATTTTAAAACAACATCGATTTAATAAAGTTCTTCTCGTCACAGATCAAGGAATGATTGATCATCACCTCCACCAACCTATTCTTCACATTTTCAACGCTACTGGGACTGAGTTCAGTATTTTTTCCGATGTCGTTGCAGACCCTCCTGAGGAAGTCATCTTAAATGCAGTAGATGAAGCAAAACGTTTACACATTGATGCAGTCATTGGTTTTGGCGGTGGTAGCTCCTTAGACGTGGCAAAAATTATTGCCGTACTTGCACACCCCAATCAAACCCAAACGATTTCTGAGTTATATGGCGTCAATCAAGCTCAATCGCCACGATTACCACTTATCTTAGTGCCTACAACTGCAGGTACGGGTTCTGAAGTTACACCAATCTCTATTGTCACTACAGGCAAAACAACAAAAACAGGAATTGTTTCACCCGTTCTGTATGCGGATACTGCCATTTTAGATGCAACTTTTACTCAAGGTCTTCCGGCTCACATCACTGCAGCAACAGGAATTGATGCAATGGTGCATGCAATTGAAGCCTACACCTCAAAACTAAAGAAAAATTTCTATTCTGATTTGCTCGCTAAACAAGCATTGGATTTATTGAATCAAAATTTAAAACTTGTTCTAGAGCAACCCCAAAACCTAGAAGCGCGCCAAAAAATGCTCTTAGGCTCTATGTTGGCTGGACAAGCATTTGCAAATGCTCCTGTTGGAGCTGTTCATGCGCTTGCCTATCCTTTGGGCGGGCATTATCACTTATCGCATGGTCATACCAATGCAATCGTGCTTGTTGAAACACTGAAATTCAATGCACCTCAAGCGAAGAAATACTATGCTGAACTGATGCAATGGATTGACCCATATAGCAAAGGCAATACTGATGGCTTATGTGATTTATTTATTGATCATATGGAAAGGCATGTTAGCCAGAGTGGGTTGAGCTTAAAACTCAATGAGCTAGGTGTACAAGAATCAGATTTAGAGATGTTAGCTAATGATGCGATGCAACAAACGCGCCTCTTACAAAACAATCCTAGAGCTCTAAGCTATGCTGATGCTTTAAGCATCTACCAAGCAATTTATCATTAAATGACTCGAAATCTTTAATCAACTTTCTGAATAAAATATGACAACTATTTCAAAAAAAACTAGAGCAGACTATCAATTCTTTTTTCCCATCCAAACCCGTTGGGCTGATAATGACGTGTATGGGCATGTCAATAACGTCACTTATTACAGCTACTTTGACACCGCCGCAAATGCGCTACTTATTCAACACGCACTATTTGACTTTAAAACTTCGCCTATCATTGGACTCGTTGTTGAATCAAAATGTACATATTTTTCTGAACTATCCTACCCCGAAGTGATTGATGTTGCTGTCGCTATCGAAAAGATTGGACGATCTTCAGTGACGTATAGCATTTCAATATTTAAGAAAAATCAATCAGAGCCTGCTGCTCAAGGTTATTTTGTCCATGTATTTGTCGACCGTGACTCTCGTAAAAGTATTGAATTACCAAACTCAATACGCGAAGCCTTAACTACGTTTATGACGAAATCAACTTAAGACTTAAGCTGAATATTATGTAGCTCACCGCCGAAAATTTTTAACAAGTCTTCCACGACGGGTTCTTGATGAATCAATTCTTCAGCACGTCGATATGCCTTTTGCTTACGCTTTTCCTGCAGATCGAAAGGCGTCTCACCGTTTGGTTCGTTGTATTTTACGATTAATTGAGATTTTGAAAATGATTGCTTGAGTACTGCTTCTAAACTCGGAATGAGTGAGTGCAATAAAGCTTCGTATTTTGCAGGGATATAAAATTCACATGTTCCATCAATTTGACCTTGCATAAGACCTTGTTGTGCTAATTCTTGTACCGCAGGTGTTAATGGACTATTTCTGAACCAATATTCCCACTTTTGAGTATCCCATTCACCTACCAATTCGACAGGCTCAAGCCTTAAAATATCTTGAGGCATTAAACCTTTTAAGCCAGCATCTGCGACAACATTTTTATTCTCATCAAGTAGATCTAGACTTGGGCAATGAGTGCCATTCGATGATCCTTCTTCTTGAACTGACAATTCAGCGCTTTCAGCAGAATGTTCACTTGGCTTAGGCTCTAAAAAGAAAATATTGTCTTGATCAACAATAGAAGATTCAACAGGCTCTGAATTAAAGCTTGCTCCAAATGAAGTCAGCTCAATCTCCCCACTGCCTACCACAGAGTTGGTTAAATTCTCTTGTTTCACTTCAACAGATACAGACTGACCGACATCATCCGCATGATTTAATTCTGTTGAATGCAAGCTTTCAGATTCAGATTTTTCAGGATGAACTGACTCCGTAGGAACAGCCTCATCATCAGATGCCATCATCTGCTGAAATAAGATTAGATCCGTATTTTCCTCATCATTTACATCACGACTACGCTGAATCGAACTCGTATTATTCTCAGGCGAACTGATTTTCGATCCTGCTTCTTGATGATCAGCCGATATAGATTCTGAATTCTCTGTCGAAATCTGATTGAAATTTTCAGCTTCTTTTAAGACATTTGATTGTTCTGGAGGTGCTTGAGTGGTCAGCTGCTCATTATTCGCCATCGGGCGGAATGCCAACAACCTGAGCACACACATTTCAAAGCCTTGCTCTTGAGTCACTGCAATTTGTAATTCAGCACGACCTTTACATGCAATTTGATAATACAATTGTAGATCTTGAGCAGAAATCATGCTCGAAAGCTGCATAATTTTCTGATTAATCTCAGCACTATATTTTAAACTCAAGTCTGGTAAGTATTGGAGTAAAGCCAACTCATGTAAAGTTGAAATGAGTTGATCCAACACCAAAGAAACATCAAGTGCTTGTTGACGGAATTGGAGTAATAAAGCACTGACTTTAGCACGTTGATTTTGATGTATCGCCAAAATAAGGTCGAAAATAATCGTGCGATCAATCAAACCCAGCATTTCTTTCACATCTTGGTGGTGAATCGCACCTTGCCCATATGCAATTGCTTGATCTGTTAGCGACAGTGCATCACGTAGAGAACCTTGTGCTGACTCAGCGATCTGCCAAATCGCATCAGCTTCCGCATTAATTGATTCTTTAGTTAAAATTTGTGTGAGATGTGAAGTGATTTCATCAACCGCCAATGGGCGTAAAGTAAATTGCAAACAACGTGAAATAACCGTAATTGGAAGTTTTTGAGGATCTGTCGTCGCAAATAAAAATTTGACATGTTCAGGCGGTTCTTCAAGTGTCTTGAGTAAAGCATTGAAAGAATGTGTGGACAGCATGTGTACTTCATCAATGAGATACACTTTAAAACGACCTTGCGTTGGTGCATAAGGTACGTTATCCAATAATTCTCGTGTATCCTCAACTTTGGTTCGGGATGCTGCGTCAATTTCAATTAAGTCTATAAATCGACCTTCATTGACTGCGGTACACGTTGGGCATACTTCACACGGTGTAGATGTTACACCTGTTACACAGTTCAGACATTTAGCAAGAATCCTTGCAATCGTTGTTTTACCAACGCCACGCGTCCCCGTAAAAAGATAAGCATGATGCAGTCGACCACGCTCTAAAGCACTGGTTAATGCACGCGACACATGGTTTTGACCAACCAATTCTAAAAAATTACGTGGACGATATTTACGCGCAAGAACCTGATACATGAATGCTCCCTAATTACAGGACTAAGCATACTGTTTTTTTTGGCAAGAGTGAATGCGTTACAGATCATTCATACATTCAAAAAACAATTTAAACCCAACTCTTTTTTCTTGGGAAAATTTAACCTGTTAAATTCAAACTAAAATCATCAAAATTTTCGTATTCCTCACCAGTCCCATCGATACGAATTTCTAGCATTTTGTTGACCAAATCGACAAGAATGATATTTCTGGTTGGAACACCGTTTAATTGAATCAAAGACTTCTCAGTATTAATGAATTTGAACTGACCTTTGATTTCTTCTGCTTGGTTATGACCGCTTAGACTTAATCGTGACAACACATACGTTTGGTCTGCGTTAAGTTGTAAATCAACAGCCATACCAGGACAATCATCACAACGCGAAAAACACCCCATACATGGCGTAGTACCTTGATATAAACCAATATATTGAGGTGTTACTTGATTTTTTATTGAATCATTCTGTTTCAAGAGTTGATTTGATTGCGTGGACTGATCGCAAGAAGCCATATGAATCGACGATATCAAAACGAATGGGATGACAGTACTACGGCGCATAATCACAAATCAATTTTAACAATTTTGTGAAAATTACCATATCTCAAGTCTGTATATGAATCAATGCGTATGTTGGTGCACGTGAACCCCATCATCATGTAAAACTTGATCAGGGTAAGCGAGTCCAATCCCTTTAATTACTTCAGCAAAATATGACCCTTTATCTGTATAAACTTTAATAATTGCATATTGATCTTCAATACTTTGAGTAATCGTAAAATAGTTTAGATCAGCAGGATAATCCTCAAATTGCCCCTTATATCTCACAATTCCATCCTCAACTTGTTCAATCTCAGTAATTTCGGCCACACGATTGATACCAAATTGCAAAAGTTTCAAGGGAAATTTACTGCCCTCTTTCATGCTCGCCACTTGATCAGGGCTAAACTTAAATAAATAACCCGTGTCAGCCCGATGCTGAAAACTTTCTGGAAGAATCATATGCCGTTCAACATTTTGTTCTAGTACAGGCATAAGCTCAGGCATCAGATGAGAACTCGATGACTCATTCTTATTTTTAAGGCGTTCGTCATGAGCATAAACATTTTGACCCAGTTCATTTTCAACTTGATGCTGCTGTAAGCTTGCAGATGGTTTGTCTTTTTCGGGTTTTAGATATAACGTAAATGTAGCAGTCACAAAAACTGCTACACCCAATAAAATATAAATTACTTTCATAAATTATTTGAATAGCGACACTGCTTTAGCATTTTTATTAATCATAGTGACAGCATCACGATCATTAGTACCCCCTAATTGGTATCCATACTTTGGATGGAATAAATCTGGGCTTGAGAAATAAGAGATACTATTACCTCCCATAATCGTACTACCCAAAGGATGCTCCAAACCACGTGCTGGTCCAGCGGTATCATGATGATCCACCCCCATATTATGACCGAATTCATGTCGTAAAACCGTGATTCCACAGTTAATACTTCCACTACCGATCATATAATTGGAGTTAGGGTTTACAAGTAAGTACGCTAAACCACAGCCCTCTTCATCACCTTCATAATATATAGCATCAGCTTTTAAGCGATTACGCTCATTCTGAATAACTTTGTCCACACGACCAATATCAAGGACATTGTTTAATGTTTTAGAACCTGGTGTTTTATATTGCAGATAACCAACGTTGCGTAGATAAAACTTGGCATTTGAATTCTCTGCAGACACATTGGTTAGGTCAAAGCCTTCAATCAATCTAATTTTCGCTGCATTTGCACCTAATTTCTCTGCAACAGCAGGACTACTCACCAAAAGCATGTCAATCGTTGAACTATCAGCTTGCCATCCTTGAGATGTATAGACAAAACGTTGTGTTTCACCAGTTTGAATCGTTTGTCGTAAATTATTGGATGCCTGAATTGTGCTGCTCCACGCCGCTCCAGAACTTATGATTATCTTGTCATTGATTTGAGCACGATCAGGTAAATTAATTACTGATTGCCAATTTCCATTTGCCAACTTAACACGTGTCACTGGTTGTTTAGGATCAGGAACTTTTTGATTATTTAAATCTTTCGCTTGTATCACACGTTCTGGTGCAGAAACTAAAATCCACTTCGCTAATTCTTTTACAAACATAAATTCATATCGATCACCTCTATTTAGTTTTAAAGTTGCTGAGGTATTGATATTCTGATTTGAAATAGTAGCTTCCCATGTTGCAGTCGACTTCACGATCACACGATCACGGTCATATGCTGAACTTGGTAACGTGAATTGTGACACCCAGTTTCCATCACCAAAAATAATTTCAGTTAAAGGGCTATCGGTTTTATTTAACTGAGTACCCACTGAACTAACATTTATTTGCCTCGGCTTGATATATTCAGGAACCCATTTTTTTAGTTTTTGATTAAATACAAACCAATAGCGATCTCCTTTTTTTAAATTAAAATTACTCGAAAAAAGAAGATTTGTTGTATCAATTGATGAATCCCAGCCTGCATCAGATTCAATCAACATTACCGTATTGTTAGTTACATCGCTCGGCAATACTATTTTCTTTGCCCAAGCGCCATCTTTTAGATGAACTCGCTGTATTATTTGTTGATTAGATATAATATTTTGTACACTTGAATTATCGACAATGGCACTAGGTGTACTGTTGATTCGCCATTTTTTTAAAGATTCACTATAAATAAAGTCGAATGTGTTTCCTCTATTGATTTGAATTGATTCAAGTGGAATATCTATATTGGAAGTATCTAGATATGCCGTATATCCCGCCGATGAAGAAATTCTAATCTTGTCATTATTTTTTGGATTGTTTGGCAGATAGATTTGCTTCGTCCAATTTCCATCACCTAATTTAAATTCTAATTCAGCATAACCGCTCGGAATCTGACCACTTTGCTGATTTTGGTTTGGTGTAAGTACTGTACTTGCCACAACACCACTCATCAAACAACCCATTAGTAAAAAGGTAATTTTTTTATTCATCATGTCACTATTTGTTTATTTTAGTTAAAGTTAGTGTACATTATAAATACAAATTCCCCTTTGTAAATGTTAAAACCATCCCTTTTTACCATTATTAATGTGATCCACACATCTCAATGCCTCTTGCGATAAACTCCACAAACGATAATCCCCTGTAATTGACCCAACAGGATAATTATGGGTATAGGCAAAACTTAATTTTCTTTCAGGATCACACCAAGCTCCTGATCCGTTGTAGCCCATATGACCAAAACCATTTTTTGCACTTTTACCCAGCGTGATAACTCTGTGATAACCCAAACGCCAATGCATAGGTATTGGCATCACCTTGTCTCGATCATAACTTTGAATTTGCGAAAGTTGTTTGAATACAAGTGGCTTGATAAATTGTCTTGATTCGAACTGACCATAGTGCGCCATCATGGCATAGATTTTCGCTAAACTTCTGGCTGTAAATACACCATTAGCAGCAGGAATGGGTTGAGTCAGAACACGATCATCAAAAAAGCTAAAACCCTTCATTCCCTTTGGAATCATTGCATCTATAAAATCATCAGGATTTTGACCAGAATATTGGATGATACGATCCGAAAATGAAACTTTCTGTTTTTTCTTCTTTTGTTGTGCAACTTGAGTAGTTGATGACTTTCTTTCAATATTTGTTTTTTCTAGAGGTTTGGCTATTCTTGAAAGTTGATCCTGAGGGACACCAAAATAGGCACCATCTAATTGAAGTGGTTCTACTAAATATTGATTCATCAGCTCAGAAAGATTTTGCTGAGTCGCTTTTTCAATCAGCCCTCCTAATAACCAGCCATACGTAAGTGCTTGATATGCATAATTTGAATTGGGTTTAAAACGTGGTGTCGCGCTAGCCATCACATTGAGCATGTGATCCCAGTCTGCCATTTCAGATGCTTGAGCAATGACATTTCTAACATCATATAAACCACTACGGTGACTCAATACGTCAGCCAAAGTAATATTAGATTTTCCATGTTCAGCAAATTCTGGCCAATAATCAGCTATGGGTTGACGATAGTCTAATTTCCCTTCACTCACTAGAATATGCGACAAAGTCGCTAAGATCCCTTTTCCGGTGGAATAGCACATCGCCATCGTGTCTTCTGACCACTCTTCACTCGAAGACTTTTTTCCAACATAAATATCAACCACTTTTTCTTGACCATAATATACAGCCAATGATGCACCACCTTGTTCAGTACGAGAGTCTTGTAAACGACTAAATAAATGTGCCAAATCTGCAAACTGATGGTGAACGATACCCTTATAATTATGTGTGTCAGCGTAAATTAAATCTTTTAGAATTTTCATCTTCTATCCTTGATTTATAGTTATAAAAAAGCCTAACAAACATGTTAGGCCTAGAGCATCTATTAAAGTGGTTTCACAACACCAGAAACATGAGGTTTTTGTGATTTTGCATTACGAACTAACAAATATGTCGCTTGATCTCGCTCACCCGTTAAAAATTCAACCTCAGATGGTAAAAACATAGGCAACTTAAAATAAACATCAGCATCATAAGCATCCGGTAAACTAATACTTGCTAATGCTTTAGCTTTACTCCACATGCCATGCGCAATCGCTTGTTTAAAACCAAATGCTTTCGCTGTAACTGCATGAATATGAATGAGGTTAAAATCACCTGAAACGAGCGCATAGCGACGCCCCGTGTTTTCAGCGACTTTCCAATTACCCTGTGATTTAAATTCAGGCAACTGATCTTCTTTCGCCTTTGAAGCGGATGAAGTATTTGTTTTTTGACGAGAAAGATAGGTCGTTAAACCTTCCATCACTACATCATTTCCTACTTTTGCAGTCGTAATGAAGTCAAATTGCAAACCTTTGTCATGTGGTTTTAACTCACCAAATTTGCATGATAGCGTGATAGTTTCATTCACTCCAATTTTGCGATACTGCTTAACTTGATTACGAATATGAACCAAACCCAGCAAAGCAAATGGGAAAGGTTCTTGTGTCATCATTTGCATCTGCAAACTTTGAGAAATGACTGCCAAGTAAGTCGATGGTACATATCCATTATTCTTATAACCACAAATTTCGTTATAAGATTTTAAATGGTCATGATCAACACGATATTCATCAACGATGTAATCCACTTGTGGAAGTGTCTTTTCGCCTTTCGGTTTTTTAAAAATTAAACCTTTAATGACTTTAGGATAAGCTAAATAAGCTTTTGGCAATTGACTAAAGTGACGTGTTTTCATGTTAAAAATTCCCATTTATCTTTATAAAAAATTTACAGTTTGCAGCTCAACAAAACGATCATAACAAATCATACGAGCAATAAAGAGAGCAATGCCTGAACATTACTCTCTTTCATTTAACAATCTATGACCACTAAAGCTTAAGCACCTAATAAACTTTGACCGCACACACGTACAATGTTTCCATTCAGCCCCGTTGAAGCAGATGAAGCAAATAATGCGATTGTTTCAGCCACATCAACTGGTTGACCACCTTGACTCATCGAATTCATACGGCGACCCGCTTCACGAATTGCGAATGGAATCGCTGCTGTCATTTGAGTTTCAATAAATCCAGGAGCAACAGCATTAATCGTTACACCATTTTTCAAAATTGGTGCTGTAAATTTCACTAAACCAATCACACCAGCTTTAGAAGCTGCGTAGTTCGTTTGACCGAGGTTACCCGCAATACCTGAAATCGAAGATACGCAAACGATGCGACCATTTTCATTGATGCCTTCATTAGACAACAAATATTCATTCACACGCTCAATCGCAGATAAGTTAATGTTAATCACAAGATCCCAAAGCTCTGGCTTCATATTAGCAAGCGTTTTATCACGTGTAATACCGGCATTATGGACAATCACATCTAGCCCGCCTTGAGCAGCCGCTGCAGCTTTGATTTTTTCTCCAGCATCTGGTGCAGTGATATCAATCGCTAAAGTCGATCCACCAATTTCACTCGCAACACGATCAAGATCTGCTTGTTGTTGTGGTACATCTAAGCAAATGACATGAGCACCATCACGCGACAAAACATGCGCAATCGCTTCACCAATACCACGACTTGCACCTGTGACCACTGCAGTTTTGCCCGCAAGTGGTTTAGTCCAATCAACATCAACAACATTTGCTTTTGAAACACGAATGACTTGACCTGATACATACGCTGAGCGCGGAGAAAGTACAAAACGAAGTGTAGATTCAAGATTTAAAGCAGCATCTTGATCTACATAAACCAATTGTGCAGCAATACCTTTCTTAAATTCTTTACCTACAGATTTCACGAAACCTTCTAATGCACGTTGAGCAATCGCTTGTTTCACTGTAGGTGCTGATTCTGGTGTCAAGCCAACGACGACTACACGACCTGAAGTTTGAATTTGGCGAGCAATTGGATTAAAGAATTTATACAATTCAATTAACTGTTCAGAGTCCTGAATACCCGAAGCATCAAACACAACTGCTTTGAATTTCGACTCTTTATCGCCTTCATTAAACGCACCTAAGTTCAACCCTACTTTAGCTGCAGCTTGTTGTAACTCAGCATTATTTCCCGCATAGCTGTTGGCATGAATATTACTCAGAACTTGCGCAATTTCACCATTAAAAAGACTTTTAGACGCAGAACCGAATAAAACAGCGCCTTGAACAACAGGCGTTGCTGATTCAAAGCGATCTAAGTGAATTGGAGATGGTAAACCTAAATTTTTGATGACAAATTTACCAATTGGAGATTTTGCAAAAGCTTGATATTGGTCAGTCATGAATATGATCTCTCGATAGAATAATTTTTTGAAGGATCTATGATGTAGATGAAGTTCAGTTCAAACTCTGATACTTAGTAAATTAATCGATCCCTGCGTTTCAGTTAAATAATACTTGAGTTACTCTATGTATGTCTTGACCTGAAAGCATTGCTAAATGTCATTTTAGTCAATACGACCTCTTAGCGATTATGCTAATGTAGCACTCAAGAATATCCCAAATATGCTTGGAAAAGCCTTATGAGCAAAACAACTCAAGAAAATCCAACAACTGAGAATTCTGCGAAAGCGGCTGTGTCAAATACATCAAAAGCTCGTTCAAATGCGAGTAGTGGTAATGCAAACAGTGCCAACAACGCAAATACTCCAAAAGCGACTCGCCCTCGTACGTCGACGACTCGCAAAAAAACAGCAGCAACAAATAAAACTAAAGCTGAAAATCAAACTTCAGCAACTACGACTCAATCTTCCGCTGAACAGGAAAAAACTATGACTCAAAATACTGTACGCCGTGTTGCAATTATCGGTGGTAATCGTATTCCTTTCGCACGTTCTAATGGTGCTTATTTCACAGCTACAAATACGGATATGCTTACAGCAGCATTGAATGGTCTAGTTGAGCGTTTTAATCTTCAAGGTCAACGTCTGGGTGAAGTCGTTGCTGGTGCTGTACTAAAACACAGCCGTGATTTCAATATGACGCGTGAATGTGTGTTAAGCACAGAGCTTGCACCTGAGACTCCAGCTTACGATATACAACAAGCTTGTGGTACTGGGCTTCAAGCTGCTTTCCTCGTAGCGAACAAAATTGCATTAGGTCAAATTGAGGTGGGTATTGCAGGTGGTGTAGATACCACTTCAGATGCTCCTATCGCATTTGGTGATGGATTACGTAAAGCCCTCTTAGAACTCAACGTTGCAAAAACAGGTAAAGATCGTCTTAAAGCGTTAACTAAAATTAACGTAAAAGATTTGCTAGATGCTCCTAAAAATGGTGAACCTCGTACTGGCTTATCTATGGGCGATCACCAAGCGATCACAACACTTGAGTGGGGCATTTCTCGTGAAGCTCAAGATGAACTTGCTGCATCGTCTCATCAGAAAATGGCTGCAGCTTATGAAGCAGGATTCTTTGACGATTTAATGACGCCATTCCTTGGCCTTGAGCGCGACAACAACTTACGTCCTGATTCAACTGTAGAAAAGCTTGCAAAACTTAAGCCAGCGTTTGGTAAAGGTGATGCTCGTACAATGACTGCTGGTAACTCTACTCCACTTACCGATGGTGCTTCTTGTGTATTATTAGCATCAGAAGAATGGGCTAAAGCAAATGGTCACGAAATTTTAGCGTATTTAAGTTTCTCTGAAACTGCTGCTGTAGATTTCATTGGTAAAAAAGAAGGTTTGTTAATGGCTCCTGCTTACGCAGTTCCACGTATGCTCGAGCGTGCTAATTTAAAACTTCAAGATTTTGACTACTATGAAATTCATGAAGCATTTGCATCTCAAGTTCTTTCTACATTAAAAGCTTGGGAAGATCCTAAATTCTGTAAAGAACGTCTAGGCTTAGATGCGCCTTTAGGTTCAATTGATCGTGCGAAGTTAAACGTTAAAGGCTCTTCGTTGGCTGCGGGTCACCCATTTGCCGCAACGGGTGGTCGTATTATCGCAACTGCTGCAAAAATTTTAAATGAAAAAGGTTCAGGTCGTGTACTTGTCTCGATCTGTGCTGCAGGTGGTCAAGGTGTAACGGCTATTATTGAAAAATAATTCGATGTTCATAACAAAAAAGCCCCTCGATTGAGGGGCTTTTTTTATTTTCATAAAAAAGATTGACAGAGTATTTATTTTTTTTAGATGAATGACTGACATTAAACTTTAAAAATTAGCATTTTATTACATAATTAAAGAGCTAAAAATGGATTTTAGCCAATTAAAGGAAAAAAAATGAAAAAGATACAAAAAATATACTCAGTAATTCTATTATGTTGCATCAGTACCACAATTATGGCGAACTCAGTTGAGCCTAAATATAAATGGTCTGTTAGTACTGGATGGCTACATATAATGCCTCAGGGGAAATATGGAAATACGTCGATTAATACAGCCGTTGATCCTGATTATGAGTATGACCTATTAAAAAATATAGGCATAACCTCAAAAATGGAGGGATTAAGCAATTGGACAGAAAATGCTGGCTTAAAACCTAAGGATGGGGATACTTTGGGCTTAATGATTAATTATTATGTCAATGATAACATTTCACTTCAAATGATTGGAGGTGTTCCACCCAAAATTGATATTAAGGGGAAAGGTCAGATTAATGCAAAACCTATTGCACTTAACCCAATGATTGATGCTGCTATTATTGATATATTAGGACCTGATCGAAATTTGTTTATAACTGATCTTGGGAGCAGATCAAAGTTGGCAGAAGCAACAGCTTGGACTCCAGCTGCAACCGCACAGTACCACTTTGGTACTACAGGTATAAATAAATTTAGACCTTATGTAGGGGCAGGAATAATGTATGCAACATTTACTGGGCTAAAAATTGATAAAGGTCTTGAGGAAGAACTAATAACTGCTGGACATCGTATCGGTCATATTACAAATATTGTTAGAGATGATGACCCGATGAAGGATATCAATGGAAATCTATTAGATGCTATTGTAGATCCTATAGGAGTAAGAATTAATTCTCCAGTAGATCCAAAGGTTAAAGTGAAAGCCACTGATGCTTTAGGAGCAGTATTTACTTTAGGTGCAAATTACGACATTTCAAATAGAATCTATATTACCGGATCACTAACCTATGTAGATTTATCGAATAAGTCGAAAATTACAGTTTATGACCAAATATCAGGGCGTCAATTAGTTTCATCATCAACAAAAATCAATCTTAATCCTTTAATCAGCTATATTGGAATTGGTTATAAATTTTAATTAAAAAAAGCATCTCAATAGAGATGCTTTTTTATTTTGAGTTTTAGTGATTTAAAGCCTCAGGTGCATAACCCAGTTTAGCTTCGATCCCATCATAGAACCATTGAAATATAAACGTATACACCAGAATACTAAGCGTCAAAGCTAAGTCGACGATAAAAGCTTGTATGAGCGTCATATCCATCATATATGCAACAATTGGAATGGTCACTAACATCAAGCCACCTTCAAATCCTAGCGCATGCAATATACGAACTTTTACAGTACGCTTCCACTGATTGCGCGCTTCAATTTTTTCGAAATAATGATTGAAAATCATATTCCAGATCACTGAAAGTACAGCCATAATCACACCTAATGAACCTGCAATTTCCAGTGGAACTTCAAAAATAAAACTCAAAGAAATTGCGATGATCACCAATAGAATGATTTCATAGCTTATTGCGTGAATAATTCTTCTCTTTGAAAAAAACATGCGTTCACTCATCAACATTGTTATTCATGAGCGCATTTTATTTTCATAATATTGAATGATCGAGTTAGAATCTATCAAAATTTTTGAAAGAATAAACATGAATATTAATCAAGAACAATTGGTCGTTTTTAAAACGGTGATGGAAACAGGTTCTTTTTCCGCAGCCGCACGTCAGTTAGGCAAGGTCCCCTCTGCTGTCAGTATGGCGATTTCCAATTTAGAGATTGATCTGAATCTTCAACTGTTTGAAAGAGTAGGACGTGAACCACAGCCAACACTTCAAGCCAAAGTTTTGTATGAACGTACTAATCATTTATTGATTGAAATGAATCAATGGAAACAACATGCATTTGGTTTGAGTAGCGGCATCGAAACCGAATTAAATATTGTGGTGGTATCTGAGTTACTGCATAGTAGATGGACTGATTATATTGTTTTATTAGAACAACAATTTCCTCAACTACAAATCAATATATTCAGCGCACCACAAGAAGATGCTCAACAAATGATTTTAACGGGTAAAGCACATTTAGCATTGATGTTTGAGCGTGAACATATTGAGGCGAATGAACAATTCGTGGAATTAATGAAAGAAAGTTTAATTCCAGTTGCATCTGTTCATCATCCGCTGTGCCAAAATCAAAAAGTGAGCTATGAAGAAATTTTTCAAAGTCGTCAGATTGTAGTCGCTAGTCGCGATCGGAACATTAAGCCTGAATTACTCTTCTCCAAAGATGCATGGCGTACAGACAATCACCATTCTGCATGTAGATTAATTTCACAAGGACTTGGATGGGGAGTTTTACCCACTGAAATGCTTATCGAACAACCAACATTAAAGAAAAAACTTAAAGTTCTACGATTTTCAGATTTCACTCCAAAATTTGATTATTTTATCGATCTGGTTTGGAGTAAAGAGCAACCATTGGGCAAAGCTGCTCAATTTTTAATTCATCACATCAGAAATAAAAGAAAAATGTAGGAAAATAACTTGATTTAAAACTTTTGTAGCATGTTTCAAAATAATCATGTGTTATAAAGATGGTATAAGTAATGAAACAAAGAATTAGATCGCAATGACTGAAACAGCTTTATCTCAATTAAAAAACTTCACTACAATTGTTGCAGACACAGGTGACTTAAACGCTATAAAAAAATTTAAGCCATTGGATGCTACCACTAACCCTTCACTCATCACGGCAGCAGCTTCATTCCCTGAAAACAAAGAACTGATTGAAGCTGCATTTGATCAAGCAAAGTCAGAGGGTTATCAGTCAGATGAGTTAATCGATAGAACAATTGATATCCTGACTGTCAAATTAGGTGTGGAAATTCTAAAAGTAGTTGAAGGTCGAGTATCAACAGAAGTTGATGCAGCACTTTCATACGATACAGCCGCGACAATTGCTAAAGCTAAAGAATTACTCGCTCTCTATGCGACTTATGGTGTTGATCAAAACCGAATTTTAATTAAAATCGCCTCAACATGGGAAGGTATTCAAGCTGCTAAGGTTCTTGAAGCAGAAGGCATTCATTGCAACTTAACTTTGTTGTTTGGCTTACATCAAGCAAAAGCATGTGCGGATGCTCAGGTCACATTAATTTCACCATTTGTAGGTCGTATTCTCGATTGGTATAAAAAAGCTGAAAATGTGGATCACTATCCAATTGAACAAGATCCTGGTGTGCAATCCGTTAAACAAATTTACGAGTTCTACAAACAAAATCAGGTGAAAACTGAAGTTATGGGCGCAAGCTTTCGTAGCATAGAACAGGTTCTCGGACTTGCTGGATGCGACCTCTTAACTGTATCACCGAATTTACTTGACGAATTGGCTCAAGATCATCGCCAAGTTGAAATTCAGTTAAATGCAAATGCACACAGCTCAAATATCGAATCGCTTAGTCCAATCACTGAAATAGATTTTAAAGCGCAAATTCAGAAAGATCTTATGGCATCGCAATTATTGCAAGGCGGTATTGATGGCTTCATTAAGGCAAGAGATCAACTCAGCTCTCTGTTAAAACAATCATTTGGCATAGATGCAGATATTAAAGTTTAATTGCACTACCCATCATTCTTTCAATCGAGCTCTTAGGGGCTCGATTATTTTTTTAAGAGATAAATGAGTGTTTGGTATTACTGATCTTCCAACCTATTTAATTGGTACATTACTTATTATTTTATTACCTGGACCTAACTCACTCTATGTCATGTCTATTGCGACTCGCTTTGGCATAAAAGTGGGCTATCAAGGTGCATTCGGTATTTTGTGTGGAGATAGCATCCTTATTTTACTAACAGTCTTAGGCGCCGCAACGTTATTGCATCAATTTCCCTGGATTTTTTTCGCCCTGAAAATTATTGGTGCTTTATATCTCAGTTATTTAGGTATACGATTAATATATGCAGCCTATTTAACTTGGAAACGCCCAAGTAAAAATCAAGTAAATGTTTCTATTGAACAAAAACAAGAAAAATTTCATCCTTTTCGTACCGCATTACTCATCAGTCTGATTAACCCAAAGGCAATACTGTTCTTTTTATCTTTTTTTGTTCAATTTGTAGATCCAGCTTATCCTTATCCAGCTCAAAGCTTTTTAATGCTTGCTGTAATTTTACAATTGATGAGTATAGCTTACTTAAGTATGTTGATCTTTACAGGTATCAAAATTTCAAATTACTTCAACACACATTATAAAGTAGCTGCTGCTTCTGTTGCCGCTATTGGTATTTTATTTGGATTGTTCGGGATCAAACTTGCGACATCAACAATGTAATCTGAAGATCATAGACTCATTAGGGAAATAATATAAAAATGCTCATAGACGTGATAACAAGAATAAAAAAAGATTTAAGTCTACCTGCTGTTTTCGCTGGCTTTATTACATTTTTAATTGGCATTAGCGTTTCATCTGTACTGGTTATTCAAGCTGGACAAGTATTAGGTGCAAATCAAGCACAGATTAGCTCATGGTTTTGGGCACTGGGTTTGAGTATAGGATTATCAGGACTGATCTTAAGCTGGAAGTTTAAATATCCAGTTGCAACATCATGGTCAACAGCAGGACTAGCACTGATTATCGCTACAGGCTCAGGATACAATTTGAATGAGGCGATAGGGGCATTTTTAATATGCGGAATTATGACTGCTGTATTGGGCTTTTTTGGAATATTTCAAAGAATTCTTGAATTTTTACCGCAATCTCTTACAAGCGCCATGTTAGCTGGAGTGTTATTAAAATTTGGCATTTCATTATTTACGGTCATGCAAGACCAATTGATCTATGTTTTAATCTTGATCAGTACATATTTTATAAGTAAAAAAGCATTACCCCGTCAGTCCATTGTCATTACATTGTTAGCTTGCATTATCGCCACACCTTTTTTCTTTGAATATACAGCAACCAAAATTCACTACGGAATGACGTATCCAGTATGGATTCAGCCTGAATTTCACTGGTCAAGTATTCTGGGTTTAGCTATTCCCCTCTTGATTATCAATATGGCTTCACAATATTTACCTGGTTTAGCAATGATCAGATCCTATGGTTACAAACCTCATGTCAACCAATTAGTAAGTTGGACAGGAATTGCTCAAGCAATATTCGCTCCGTTCGGGGCATTTTCAACCAATATCGCAGCAATTAGTGCAGCTGTGAGCCTTGATGAACAAGTTCATCAAGACCCTGCTAAACGCTATATTGCAGGTATGGCTTGTGGAGTGTTCTATATTTTTATGGGCATTTTTGCAGCGACACTAACGGGAATATTACTGTCATTCCCTAGAGAAATGATCACCACTTTGGCGGCGATCGTACTTTTTGCAACGATTGGACATAACATCAGTATCGCATTTAAAGAAGATTTAGATCGTGATGCTGCTTTAATCACTTTTTTAATGTCTGCATCTGGAGTTCAGTTTTTGGGCATTGGATCTGCTTTTTGGGGATTGGTTATTGGATTTATTATTTATCATTTGATGCGTATACAAATTAAAAAGCCTATTTAAAAAAATAGGCTTTTGGGAATTAAATTACAGGATATTCACCCGTACCTTCAGGCCAAGGTGTCAATAATTCATATCCTTCATCAGTCACAGCAACCATATGTTCCCATTGTGAAGACCAAGATTTATCTGCTGTAACTACTGTCCATCCGTCTTTTAATTCTTTAACTTTGGCTTTGCCTGCATTCACCATAGGCTCAATGGTAAACACCATTCCTTTTCTTAATACTAATCCCTGACCAGGCTGTCCGTAATGCAATACATTCGGTTGCTCATGGTAGGTTTTTCCAATACCGTGACCACAATATTCACGTACAATCGTAAAACCTTCGCGTTGCGCAACTTGTTGAATAGCATGACCCACGTCACCTAGTGTCGCGCCAGGTTTAACCGTTTTAATACCTGCAAGCATCGCTTCATAAGTCGTATCGACTAATTTTTTTGCTTCAGGTTTAATTGTACCTACATAGTACATTCGACTGGTATCACCAAAATAACCATCCTTGATGATTGCAACATCAATATTAATGATGTCTCCATCCTCTAAGATAATATTGGAAGCAGGGATACCATGACATACAACTTCATTTTTCGAAATACAGGTTGTTTTTGTATATCCGTAATAACCCACATTTGCTGGCGTCACCTTGAGTGTATTGACGATGTAATCATTACAGATATCATCAAGATACTCAGTACTCACACCTGGCTTCACATAATCACCAATCATTGCAAGCACTTGTGCCGCAAGCCGACCCGATATTCTTAGTTTTTCAATATCTTGTTCAGTTTTAATGGTGACAGCTGTTGCCTTCATGATGAACCCCTTTTTAATTCAGGATTCATTATAGGACTTTCATTTGTCGATCACAAACGCTATAGACTATCTGTAACTTAATCATTTTCGACTATTATTTAACCATTCAGTACATTATTTTATTTTGCGAATCAAGATCTATGCTCTGCTTGATTTCAATTCAATTAATAAATTTATTTTATTAGTTTTATAAATACATAGACTTAATTTAACTCATAATTTCCCATCCAATAAAATTATTCGCTTCTTGCTTTTTTACTATTCCATTCGATGGATGACCGCCCTCCCTATTTACTGACATTTGCTCTAAAATCGCTTTCTTTTTTCTTGAACCGATCTCCCTTATGACCAATTTGCGTACACGGGACATTATTGCCTTAGGTTTTATGACCTTTGCACTATTTATCGGTGCAGGCAATATTATCTTCCCACCTATTGTTGCTCAACAAGCGGGTGAACATGTTTGGTTAGCTGCTTTTGGCTTCTTAATTACTGCTGTTGGCCTTCCTGTTATCACGATCATTGCGCTATCGCGTGTTGAAGGCTCTATTCAACTTTTAAGCTCTCCACTGGGTAAGATTGCAAGTTTAATCTTAACCGTAGCATGCTATCTTGCTGTTGGACCACTTTTCGCGACACCTCGGACAGCTACAGTTTCTTTTGAAATTGGTTTTTCGAGTTATTTTGGAACGTCTTCATCGACCTTGTTGATCTACAGTGCAATTTATTTTGCATTTGTAACGTTAATCTCACTTTATCCGAATAAAATTTTGGATACTGTCGGCTATGTTTTATCTCCACTCAAAATTCTCTCTTTGATCATTTTAGGTGGTAGTGCCTTTTTAGTTGCTGCAGATTATATCCCTGCACCTATTGGAAACTATATCAATAGTCCTGTTTCAGAAGGATTTGTTAATGGTTATTTAACCATGGACACTTTAGGAGCTTTAGTATTTGGTATTGTCATTATTAATGCGATACGTTCACGTGGTGTAAATGATCAAAAATTAATTACCAAATATGCAGTGATCGCAAGTTTAATTTCAGGTATTGGCCTTACACTGGTTTACATTAGCCTATTTAAACTTGGACTGAGTAGTCACGAGGCTGCACCTAACGCTGCAAATGGTGCCATTATTCTCCATGGCTATGTTCAGCATGCCTTTGGTGACTTTGGCTCATATTTTCTAGGGGCGATGATTTTTATCGCATGCATGGTTACGGCAATTGGTTTGACTTGTGCATGTGCAGAATATTTCTCACAAATCACGAAGATTACTTACAAAAAATGGGTTTTCATTCTTGTTGGTTTCTCATTTGTCATTTCCAACTTAGGTTTAACCAAGTTAATCGCCTTCTCTGTACCTATATTAAGTGCAATCTACCCACCAGCGATTGTGGTGATCATGATGGGATTTATGTGGAAGTTCTTTAATTCCGCTCCACGCGTCATTGCGCCTGTTACAGCGGTTGCTTTCATATTCGGTATTATTGATGGACTTAAGGTTGCAGAATTAGATCATTTCTTGCCAGCATTTATGAACAATCTACCATTGGCTGAACAAAATTTAGCATGGTTGATTCCTTCTTTAGTTGTATTTGTCATTGTCTACACACTGGATAGACTGAAGAAGTAAATTCAGGTGATTTATCAATAAATATTGTTTTACCCAAGCCGTATTTGTTCTGTAATCAATAATTGTCTCGTTTATCCAACAGACTATTATTGCTTACCCACCTTAACTTTGACCTCATCAGTCAGATTTGGAATGACTTTTGCTACTATTTATTTGTTTTGCAAGATGCTAAAAAGTAAATAGATTAAAGAATTACAAGAAACTCTATTCATCTCATCACGATTTATCGAAATAATTCTAGCACTTAGCTCACGTAGTATCTTAATTTCAAATATTTCGACTTTTGTCATATTAATGTCATAATTTATTTACATAATAGAGTGTTAAAAACTTGCTTTATTCTTCAATCCCCTGTACAAGTATGTAAACAAAGTCGACTAAATCATTCAGATTTGTCATGAATTATCAGGAGGGATGGAGATGTTATCATTACATTTCAACAAGCAAGTCTTCATTAATACTCTTAAAGCGAACAACAATGCTGTCGTTTTTTTAAGCACAATGTTTGCTCTCATGCTGACACTTGTTGTGCAAGGTACAATTCAAGGCACGTTGAAGCTTGAATATTTTGCTTATGCACTTGCTGCGACGCTAGCATTTTACGTGTGGGCCTTTATTGACACGAAATATCGTACTCAAAAGCTTTCTGATCAAGAAGCACATTTAGACTAAGAGATGGATGCCAAAGCATCCATCTTAAAGTCAATGTCATCATTTAAAGCACTCTATCAAAATAACAAGTTTTTCAATTCTGCTCTACTTATTAGAATAACCCAACATATAAACCATAAAGCAAACCTAAGGTCGCCCCAACCTCACCTACGACCAATAGTACCATCGCACCTCTCATGAGCAATTTTGGTAATTCAATACGCCCTAATTGATGTGGTTCTTTGAACTGATTTGTCGTATCTTTCAATAAGCCATGCAAAATATAACTTAAAATTGAAAATGCAAAAAAGAAAATATTAATCAAAATAAAGAGCAAATTTGTCGATTCATTCAACGCTGAAAAATATGCCATAACCGCTAGAATTAACGTTGCAGGTGCATATAGCAAACTACTCCTATGCGCAATATCAACATAATAATGTGCTCGAGCTTGTTTAGATAAGCTGATTTGCACATACTTCCAAACACCAGTAAGCATACCGGTCAATAAAAAAATACCACTAAAAAAAATAGCAAGTCTTACCGATAATTCCATTTGATCGATCATGATCTGACATTCCTTCGCTATAAAACAGATTGCAATATGTTTAGCATCTTATCTCATATTTCGTACTACGACTTCGCTAACTCCATACCTTATATAGAAATTTAAGCAAAAAAAAGCTCCAATAAGGAGCTTTTTTATTAGAGTTTAAAGCGTGATTTTAACGGTTTTAATTCGATTATCTTCCATTTCTAGAATTTCGAAATTAACCCCTTGGTGTTCAATCAACATACCAACTTCAACCGCCCCACTCGTTTTATCTAAAATCAGTCCTGCAACACTAAAGTAACCTGAGTCTTCTTGCACCAGATCTAAATCTAATATATCGAGCGCCAGCTCTAATTGATATAAATCTAACATACCAGACGCCTTCCAAGTGGTATCATCGATTTTAACCAATTCAAGCTGTTCATCAGCATCTGGGAATTCACCAGCAATTGCTTCAAAAACATCTAATGGTGAGATTAAGCCTTGAATATTGCCATATTCATTTGTAACAAGTACCAATGAACCTTTAGAAGTTCTTAATGTATTAATTGCATCAATCACTTTCATTTTTTCATAAATGAAAATAGGACGGACACGTTTCATCAAATCTTTTAGTTGATCTGGATCATCTAATGCATCAATCAATTCTTTTGCACGTACAATCGTGATGACTTTATCCAATTGTCCACGACAAACTGGGAAAAGACTATGAGGTACAGCTAATACCTGTTCACGAATTGCTTCGGCATCGTCCTCAATATTAACCCAAGAAATTTGATTTCGAGGTGTCATAATTGAAGCAACTGAACGTTCAGCAAGTGATAGCACACCACCAACCATATAACGCTCTTCATCACCAAAAGCTTGTTGAATTTCTTCAACTTCTTTGGATGTTGCAATATCGGCATCCAATTTACTGCCCATCAATTTCAAAATTGAATCTGCAGTTCGATGACGTAACGGGATCTTCGCTTGATTTTTTTCAAGATTACGATTCGAAAATTGATTGAATGCTTCAATTAGAATTGCAACACCAATACCTGAATAAATATAACCTTTAGGGATATGGAATCCAAAACCTTCAGCGATTAGACTTACACCGATCAATAACAAGAAACTTAAACAAAGGATAACCACCGTAGGATGACGGTTAACAAACGTAGTTAACGGTTTTGATGCAATTAACATGACAACCATCGCCACAATCATCGCAGCCATCATCACGTAAATATTATCCACCATACCAATCGCAGTGATCACTGAGTCGAGTGAAAATACCGCATCAAGCACGACGATCTGAGCCACAACTGCAGCAAAACCAGCGTATACGACATTGTTATTCGTTTTAATCTCGGGTTTACCCTCCATTTTTTCATGGAGTTCATTGACAGCCTTATACACAAGGAATAGACCACCAAACAGTAATATCAAATCCCGACCTGAGAATGTTTTTCCAAAAATTTCAATCAATGGTTGAGTTAAAGTGACTAACCACGAGATCGCAAAAAGTAGACCTAGACGCATTAATAATGCGAGGGATAAACCGATTACACGGGCTTTATCACGTTGTTCTGGAGGAAGTTTTTCTGCAAGTATCGCAATAAATACTAAGTTATCAATACCTAAAACGATTTCAAGAATGATAAGGGTAATTAACCCTATCCAAATGCCAGGATCCAATAAAAATTCCATATTAGATCTCCTGGTTCTTATTATTTAAGATAATGTAAGAAGCTAAATTAGGCCAACACGGCGACGGGTCCATATATAAAGTTACCTTTTCAGAAATGATGAAACTATTATGCATAAGAATTTTATTTTGTAATTACTTTTTTTATGTTCAAAACAATTTTTTATGTAAATTTAGATCATATCTTTAGTCGTAATTGCCATCCTTGAATAGTCTTTGACATTTTCGACACAAAAAAAAATATCAGTGCCAAGTTATAGTTCCTCTATTTTTCAATAGAATTTGGTCAGCGTGGAATTGACATAAAGATATAATCATGAAGATCAGAATAGCTGTATTTTTCGAATCTTCTGTTTTGATACACATAAAGATATTTACAGATCATTGAAATATGTTTTATAAAACTGAAGTCAATAGGTGTCATACCTTTTGTCTGATTTAAGGTAAGCGCTTGAACATAAGTTGATTATTTGAACATAGTTCTTTTAATATAGGTTATGCTTCATGTAATATTTAAATTAATAAAAACAATTAAGTTACACTGACAAGGACGTAGCGATGTCAAAAAAATATGCAAAATTTTTACCTTCATCTGAAAATTTTGAACTCGAAAATTTTCCATTCTATTGGATCACTCAAGTCCATTCTCAGTATGTACTGAATGTTGACCATGTGCTCAAAAAGTATGGCGTTGATAATTCTCGTCGACGTTTGCTTGTCGCATTGTCTACTAAACCAGATGCAAGTGTTTCAGAACTCTCTGACATGATTGTGTCAAAAATGTCGACGACTACAAAAATCGTTTACCGTTTAAAAGATGAAGGAATGGTTGACACTTACTCGTGTGAAAACGATGCCCGTATTACGCGTGTGGTACTAACACCAAAAGGTTTAGAAATGACAAAAAAAATTAATGACCTGATGAGTGTGGTTCTTGAACAAACATTTGAGGGATTAACCCCACTTCAAATTGAAAAACTAATGGAAAGCTTAAAGCATATTTTCAAAAATTTAGCGCACTAATTTCCCTAAACTTTAGATTAAAGCCCATCATCAAACATATTGAGTTGGGCTGTATTGTTCTGCCGTGGTTTTGGACAATAAAAACATTCAAATTCCTCTACTGGAAAGCCCTCTACAAAGTTCTGAATGTCGGGGGATTTTAAACTCAGCCACTGATCTAATTTATAGTGCGGAATAATAATTACTGACCGTTTAACATCTCCAGGCTCATGAAAATCCTTCATCATTTCGTGATGAATAGCATCCATGGTAATCATCGTTGCTGAACGATAAATAATTTGATCAATTTTCGTGATTTCATACAACGCTGCGATAAAAAATGCCTGACCATCTTTTCTTCTCACACCCCATCGTTGCGGTCGTCCATTAATATATTTTGCTTCATAAAACTCAGTGACTGGGATTACACCAAATTTACATTTCTCAAATGCTTCTTGGAAGCTTCTTTTTGCGCTTAATGTTTCACTACGTGCATTATAGGTTTTCTTTGCTATTTCTGTATCAGTTGCCCATTTTGGTATAAAACCAAAATTAACTAACCTCCACTCGTATCCATGAACACCTTTAAATAACAATGGGGTTTCGTAGCTTGGATAAACCTCTTCCACATATTCAAATGGAATATGTGGAAGTTCTAATGTTTGAATTTGATGCGCTTGTATTGGCTTAAAGTTGGCACACATAGCATAATTTTCAATACTATAAAAAACTTAGGCTATTATAACCGATCCAATTCACATCATTATGAAGATATTGGTACTGTCATCCAATGTGAACGCGTGAATTCATCCATAATCCAATGTCCATTAAAGCGCCCTAATCCAGAGTTCTTTTCTCCACCGAATGGTGCATTAGCATGGTCCGCGACACTTATACCATTAATATGTGTCATTCCAATATCGAGTTTTGAAGCGATTTCTACTCCGCGCTCAATATCAGATGTACATACAGCACCAGATAAACCAAACGGTGTGTCATTGGCGATTTGAATTGCATGTGCCTCATCATCTGCTCTGATGATCGGCAGAATTGGTCCGAAGCTTTCCTCTTGAGCAATTGCATATGTCGGCAATACATCGATAAACACATGAGGTGAAACCAAATTATTCTCAATACCCCCAGCATAGACTAACTTAGCACCTTCTATTTGAGCCTGATCAATGATTCGTTGATGCTGTTTCACTTGTGTATTATTAATAATAGGTCCTATAAGCGTCTCATCAAGATTAGGATCACCCACAGGAATATCTTTTACTTTGTTTAAAAGCTTTTCAACATATTCATTGTGAATCGATTGATCTACGATGACACGATTAGTGCTCATACAGATTTGACCTTGGTGAAGGAAGCGCCCCTTGATCGTCAAATCGACTGCCAAATCTAAATCTGCATCTTTAAGAATTAATAATGGCGCATTCCCCCCAAGCTCTAAAGCAAGTCGTTTGATTCTAGAGCTGGCCATCGCTTTAGCACCAACATTTTGTCCTACTTCTGTAGAGCCAGTGAATGAAATCATCTTCGGGATAGGATGCTCGACAAAATAATCCCCTATTTCACTACCACTACCCACAATGACATTCAGTACACCAGCGGGCACACCCGCCTCTTCAAACAATTTCCCTAATAATGTTCCACCTGTAACAGGTGTATCACTCGCAGGTTTAAGTACCACTGTATTTCCACATGCGATTGCGCAAACAACCGATCGCATTGACAAATGAAATGGAAAATTCCAAGGGCTAATGACAGCAATAACACCCAACGCTTTGCGTTGATAAAAACTTTTTCTCGCAGGATCTTTACTTTCTAGCTGAACAGTTTGGATTTGATCAGGAAAAGTGAATGTTTCTGAGATAATACCAAGCGCAGCACCCACTTCAATATTTGCTTTGAGACGCGTACTTCCAGACTCGGTAATCAGCCAATCTATAATTTCGTCTTTACGTAATTGTATAATGTCATGCAGCTTCTGAATGATTTTCTTGCGATCTACAGCAGAGGTAATTAAGCCAAAATCAAATGCTTGTTGTGCTGCAGAAAAAGCGAGATCAACATCAGACTGATTCGCCGCTTGAATTTGGTGTATTTCTTTTAAATCAAATGGATTTAAATTTTGTATGACACGCTCTGAAGAGCCTTTTAACCAAGAACCGTTAATGAACTGTTGATTTAAATTTGAATATTGCGTCATTTTATGTCCCTCTACATGCCACTTTTTACCCAATGGTCAACTATTTTACACAATCGTAAAAAAAGCCTCCGGAGAGGCTTTTTTATTTTAATTAGTCACCAGTATAACCTTTAAGCTTCAAGCGGTAAGCATGAAGTAATGGTTCTGTATAACCTGATGGTTGTTCAGCACCTTTAAACACTAAATCATATGCTGCTTGGTAAGCATAACCGTCAAACCCAGGCGCCATTGGTGTGTACGCTGGATCGTTCGCATTTTGCTCATCTACAATTTTAGCCATACGTTGCATTACTTCTTCAACTTGCTCTTTAGTCACGATACCGTGACGTAACCAGTTAGCAACGTGTTGAGATGAAATACGTAAAGTTGCACGGTCTTCCATCAAACCAACGTTGTTGATGTCTGGAACTTTAGAACAACCAACACCCAAATCAACCCAACGAACAACATAACCAAGAATACCCTGAAGGTTATTTTCTAACTCTTTGGTTTTCTCTTCATCAGTCCAATTCGTATCAGTAGCTAATGGTGGAGTTAATAAATCATCCAAAGGTAATGCTTCAGTTTTTAACAACTCTTGTTGACGCGCTGAAACATTACATTGGTGATAGTGAATCGCATGAATTACAGCACCAGATGGTGATGGAACCCAAGCACAGCTCGCACCAGCTTCAGGATGCTCAATTTTGGTTTTATACATATCTAAAAGCATATCTGGTTTAGGCCACATGCCTTTACCAATTTGTGCTTTGCCACGTAAGCCTGCTTGTAAACCAACCATCACGTTACGGTTTTCATATGCAGGGAACCAAATTTGAGATTTAACTTCACCCTTACGAACGAATGGACCTGCTTCCATAAAGGTATGGATTTCGTCACCTGTACGGTCCATGAATCCTGTGTTAATGAAGATGGTACGATCTTTCGCTTGAGCAATACAGTTTTTCAAGTTTACAGAAGTACGGCGCTCTTCATCCATGATCCCGATTTTAAGCGTTTTTGCTGGCAAACCTAGAGCTTGTTCTGCACGCTCAAATAGTTCAACTGCAAATGCAACTTCTTCAGGGCCATGCATCTTAGGTTTAACGATATACATAGAACCTTTACGAGAGTTCTTGATTTCATTTTGACCTTTGATGTCAGCAAACGTTAACAACGGTGTGATCAATGCATCCATGATACCTTCATAGATTTCTTGACCATCCACTAGGATCGCCGGGTTCGTCATCAAATGACCAACGTTACGAAGAAGCATCAATGAACGACCGTGTAAAGTTGTTTCGCCACCGATCAGATTTTTGTGGGTACGGTCTTTGTTTAAAGCACGAGTAATGGTTTTACCATTTTTCTCGATTTTCTCTTCCAAAGTACCCTTCATCAAACCTAACCAGTTACGGTAGCCTTCAACTTTTTCTTCAGCATCAACCGCAGCAATTGAGTCTTCCAAATCTTGGATCGTTGTTACCGCAGATTCTAAAACAAGATCTTTTACGCCAGCAGCATCCGTTTGACCAATTGGGCTTGTCGCATCGATTTCAATGATGACATGCAAACCATTATTTAATAAAACGATTTCTGTCGGCGCAGACTCTTCACCATTAAAACCTACAAATTGAGCTTCTTTAGCCAAATTCGTTGTGCTGCCATCTTTAAGCGTTACCACTAATTTTTTTGCTTCAACAGCGTATTTCGTAGCATCCGCATGTGATCCATTTGCTAAAGGGAAAGTTTCATTTAAGAAATTTTTAGCAAAAGCGATAACTTTTTCGCCACGAACAGGGTTATACCCCTTACCTTTTTCCGCACCGCCTTCTTCCGAGATGACATCGAAACCATACAATGCGTCATATAAAGAGCCCCAACGAGCATTTGCAGCGTTCAAGCAGTAACGTGCATTACGTACAGGCACAACCAATTGTGCACCCGCCAATAGTGCGATTTCTTCATCTACATTTTCAGTTGTAATTTGAAAATCTTCTACTTCTGGTAATAAGTAGCCAATTTCTGTCAGGAAAGCTTTGTAAGCTCCTAATTCAAATTTATTATTGCGGTGCCATTCATCAATTTTCGCTTGAATGTCATCACGCTTAGCCAAGAGTGCTTTATTTTTTGGGCTAAGATCAACAACGACTTGTTCAAAGTTTTTCCAGTAAGTTTCACTGTCTAAACCAGAACCTGGTAGTGCTTCATTTTCGATGAAATCGTAGAGTTCTTTAGCAATCGCTAACTTGCCTTTCTGAATACGTGCAGTCATTGTCTTTCCTGATATTGCTACTTTTTATACAAGAGAATCTAGTATACCCATTTATAAATTGCTGAATAGTAATATCACATTGCTAAATAGTGATCATTTATTATAGACACCAATCAGATGAGACTTTTGATCTATTACTTATTGAGTCGTTTTAATTCAACAATCTAATTATAGTGTATAAAGTTTTATAAAGGTAGAAATTAGACTTAAGTGCCAATTTCCATCAAATCTGATTTAATTTAAACCAATATGTCTATTTTCTCTACGCTTTTAAGGAACGATTTCAAATTTATTCCACTCTAAATAAAAAAACCCAAACATCATCTGTTTGGGTTCATTTGTGAATTCTCACATTTATTCAGCGGGCTTATCAATTTGTCGATGCGCAGATTGTAAATAGTCATCTGATTGCATTTCAAGTAAACGTGAACGTGTACGTTCGATTTCAAACGCTAATTTTTCGCCACTATATATATCAATGATACTGGCATGTGAGGTCAGTAATAATTTAACACCACGATCATAGAACTCGTCGACTAAATAAATGAATCGGCGTGTTCCTTCTGATAAATAATCATTCAGATCGGGAACATTACTGACTAGGACAGTGTTATAAGTGTTCGCAATTTCGATAAAGTCCGCAGGACTTCGTGGCTTCATACAGAGTTCAGAAAACTCACACCACAATACATCTTCAGTATGACCAATCGTATCGACATTACGTCCATTAATGATAATCGGTTCTTCACTCACATTTTGAGCACTGGTTAATGCTGAAAAACGTTGTGCCATCCATACCTGATTATCATGGCTTAAAGGTGATTTGAACAATTGCGCTTGTTTCAGTACACGCAAACGATAGTCAACACCTGCATCCACATTCAAAATGACACAGTTCTTTTTTACCATTTCAATCGTTGGAATAAAGCGGTCGCGATGTATGCCGTTCTTGTATAAACCATCTGGTGCAATGTTTGATGTTGCAACAAGTGTAATTCCACGTACAAATAGCTTTTGGAATAAATCACTTAAAATCATCGCATCCGTGACATTTGATACAAAGAATTCATCAAAACAGATCACAACCGCATCTTTGTAAATTTGATCAGCAACGATGTCGAGTGGATTTTGCTGTCCTGAATTTTTATTTAACTCTTTATGCACATATTGCATAAAATGATGGAAATGCATACGCGTCTTACGACGGAATGGTATCGCATCATAAAACTGGTCCATCAACCAAGTTTTTCCACGCCCAACACCACCCCACATATAAACACCCTTAGGGGCAGTTTGACGGCGAAAACGTCGAAACGCTTTTTTAGAAGCTTTATATCGTAAGATCAGTTCTTCCCAAACACGATTAAGTTCATGTACAGCTTGAGCTTGAGCATCATCAGGCATAAATTGTCCTGACGAAATTGCGTGAGCATAACGTTCTGCAGGTGATTGCGGAGTGTGACTTAAACTATTTTGCGAAGAATGAGAATGGAACATAGATATTGATTACTTTTTTAGGCCGTCGGAAGTATAACGAATATTTAAAAAAATGATAAATAACACTTTGGCATATACTATTTGAGCATACATGCTGAGGTCATTTTCCATACTGTCGTGGACTTTGTCCAAACCATCTTTTAAAAGCATGGTTAAATGCTGCAGGTTCTGAATATCCAAGCATTTCAGCTATTACTTCGATCGAATACTCTTTGTACTCAATTAATCGAAGCGCTTTCTCTCGAATGAGTTGCTCCCGTATTTGCTTATAGCTTGTATTCAATTGGTTAAGCTGATGTCGCAAAGTACGCTCTGGAATATTCAAAGCTTGAGCAGTTTCTGCCATTGTTGGAATCTGCCCCGTTTGTAAATCCAAATAATCGTGAATTCTTTGAATCAACTGGTGTTGATTCAATTGTTGCGCATTTAATCTTTCGATCTCAGCATTACATCTTTGTTGGTGGACATTAAATGTGATTTGATCAGCTGAAGGCAACTTCAATTCTAAAATTTCTGCATCAAAAATCAGTCGAAATTTATCATGTTCAAACCGAACTTGCGCACCGAAATAATTCAAATACTTGTTCAAAAAAATGGATTCTTTCGGTCGTGAAAACGGCAATTCAATCTGCACTTCAGGAAAAGGCAATCCTATCATTTTGTAGATATCTTGCACGAATTTAACCGTACCTGAAATTTCACATTGAGCCCTGAACTCATCAACTTCACTTTGTAAATTGAGAGGCTCATAACATAAAGCCGCATAGACACTCGTCTGCTCTAATGTAAGTCTACCCGATAAATGGGTAAGCGCTTGATAGCGTATTCCATTTGTGAGAGCCGCACCGACATTCGGGCTTGTGACCAACAGCATGAGAAGCGGACCATAGCCTGCGAGCGCATAATGTTGGCCGACATCTAAACCGAGCAGCGGGTTAACCCCTTTAGCAATAATTCTTTGAATGATTTGTTCTAATTCAGGTTGAATCGTTGAACTCGGATCTAAGGCATCCACCTTTAAACCGACAGCTTCCAATCTTTCGTCCACATTTATTCCGACCTGTCGCATACCCTGTATGAGATACAACAAACCGAGAATCGACCTTTTCATAAAACAGAATTTTAAAATTAAAGTTGCATATGTTTTACCCTAAAAAAAAGGGAAATAATATTGCCGAAAATATCAATATTAAATGTCAATGAAATCATGTCAGTTTTAGTCCAGACTGCTTATGATAGCTTCAAATAATATGAACGAGTATTAAAATGGAAGTTACATCAGATCAGCTAGATACGAATTCAGTCGACTTAACTAAAACGCAATTCATCAAGAAAAATACTAAAATTGCGATTATCGGCGCCGGATTTGGAGGATTAGCTACAGCGATTCAACTTCTTAAACGCGGTATCAAAGATTTTGTTATTCTTGAAAAAGCTACAGATGTAGGTGGTACTTGGCGCGAAAATCAATATCCGGGTGCTGCATGTGATGTGCAGTCTCATATGTATTCGTTATCTTTTGCCCCCAAATCTGATTGGACAAAACGATATGCTGAAGCACCTGAAATTTTCCAATATATTCAAGATCTTATTCAAGAATATGATTTAAAAAAATTTATTCAATTTGATACCGAAGTCATTTCGACACGCTTCGATGAGCAAGCTCATACGTGGGAAATCTCCATCAAGAATCAAAGTGCTCTACACAGTCAATTCCTTATTTTTGCCTCTGGTCCATTGCATATTCCTCAAATTCCAAATATTAAAGGAATCGAAAAATTTAAAGGCGAAGTATTCCACTCCTCATCTTGGAATCATGCTTATGACCTGAATGGTAAACGTGTAGCCAGTATCGGCACAGGTGGAAGTGCAATTCAATATATTCCTGAGATTGCACCAAAAACCAAACAGTTATACGTGTTTCAAAGAACGGCTGCATGGGTAATACCGCGCGATGAACGAGCTTATAATGCTTTAGACAAAAAACTATTTGCCCAATACGACTGGTTTAGAAAATTGCATCGAGCACGCTTATATTGGTCTAACGAATCACGCGTAGTTCCGATTGTAAAACCTCAAATGATGCGACTGGGTCAAAAACTTGCAGAAGCTTTCATTCGCTTCCAAGTCAAAGATAAAGAAATAGCAAAAAAACTGACACCAGATTACACCATGGGGTGTAAAAGAATTTTAGTATCAAATCGATATTTCCCAACATTTAATCGCAAGAATGTAGAGCTCGTGACGGACAGCATTCAAGAAATTACTGAAAATGCGATTGTTACCAAAGATGGGCAAGTACGAGAAATAGATTGCTTAATTTACGGTACTGGTTTTATTACTGATCCACGAATTTATTTAAAAGATTTTAAATGTTATGGTGAAAATGGTATTGAGTTGAAAGAAGCATGGAAAGAGGGTGCTGAAAGCTACTATGGAATTTCTACCAAAGGATTTCCAAATCTCTTTCAACTTTTAGGCCCGAATACTGTTTTAGGTCATAACTCTGTAATTTTTATGATCGAATCTCAAGTGAATTACATTCTACAACTGATTGAAGCTGTCGAAAAATCCAAGACTAAAGCAATTGTGGTCAAAGATGTAGTCCAAGAAGAATTCAACCGTAAAATCCAAGAAAAATTTGCAGGCACAGTTTGGCAATCTGGCTGTGTGAGTTGGTATCAGCAAGAAGGCGGAAAGAATTTTTCACTTTGGCCGAGTTATACATGGAAGTATTGGCTAGAAACCAAAAATGCAAATCTAGCCGATTATCGTTTCTTAAATTAAATGAATAAAAAAAATCAGCTCAATTGAGCTGATTTTTTTTACTGAGCCAGCGCTTTTTGAATATCATCTTCAATGCTCTCTGGTTTAGTTGTAGGTGCATATCGATTAAGCACTTTGCCATCTTTTCCAATCAAAAATTTGGTAAAGTTCCACTTAATTCCACTTCCTAAAATGCCTTTGCTGTTGTTGGTGAGATACCGAAAAATCACATGGGCTTCAGGACCTTTTACATCCACTTTAGCGAACATCGGAAAGGATACACCGTAATTTCTCTGGCAAAAACTACCAATTTCTTCGTGCGTACCCGGATCTTGCCCACCAAATTGATTACACGGAAATCCTAATACCTCAAAACCTTGATCTTTATACTTTTCATACAGCGCTTCCAACCCTGCAAATTGTGGCGTAAATCCACATTTGCTGGCTGTGTTGACTATCAATAGCACTTTACCTTCATAATCCGAAAATTGCTTATTTTCCCCTTCTAGCAATTCTGCCTCAAATTGATAAATATTGGTCATGGATAGGTTTCCTCATCATTTTTTTCTTGGGTTTTTAATTCTAATGAAGCTGAGTTTACACAATAACGAAGACCTGTAGGTTCAGGTCCATCCTCAAAAACATGACCCAGATGTGCGTCACAATGATGACAAACAATCTCAGTACGAATCATGCCATGTGAGTGATCGTCATGTTCTTCAATGACTGTTTGGTTGATTGGACGATAAAAACTAGGCCATCCACAACCACTGTCATATTTGGTTTCTGAAGTAAATAAAGGTTCGCCACAGCAACGACAAACATAAGTTCCTTCTTGTTTGGTATTCCAATATCGCCCTGTGAAAGCAGGCTCAGTTCCCTTTTGACGGGTAATGCGATACTCCTCTGGTGATAACTCTCTTTGCCATTCTCGGTCTGTTTTATTGAGTTTTCCCATGATTAACTCCTTTAAATCTTTGACATTCAATGTCATGCTTCAGTACCTTCATATTTACGCTAGAGCTTGAAAAATTTCTAGCTAAATTTCTACATAGATTGTGATATTTAGTAATCTATTTTTATTCACTCAAAAATAATTGGATGGGAATATGTCCGTTTTAGGTAACACTACTCCACGCGAAATTAAGAAATCGTCTAAGCTCGAGCATGTATGCTATGACATTCGTGGACCTGTGTTACGCGCCGCCAACGAAATGGAAGAAGCCGGACATAAGATAATTAAACTCAATATCGGCAACCCAGCGCCCTTCGGTTTTGAAGCACCTCAAGAAATTATCAATGATGTTGCGTTGAACTTACCAAATGCAATCGGCTATACAGACTCAAAAGGGATTTTCCCTGCCCGCAAAGCGGTTTGTCAGTATTATCAACAAAAAGGTATTTTCAATATGCATGTCAATGACGTGTATATTGGGAATGGTGTTTCTGAGCTGATTGTAATGGCTATGCAAGGCCTGTTAGATGACGGCGATGAAATGCTGGTACCAATGCCAGATTATCCATTATGGACTGCTGCCGTTAATCTTTCTGGTGGTACAGCAATTCATTATAAATGTGATGAAGAAGATAATTGGTATCCTGATATTCAGGATATGGAAAACAAAATTACGCCTAATACTCGTGGGATCGTGATTATCAATCCGAACAACCCAACGGGTGCTGTTTATCCACGCCATGTCTTAGAAAAAATTGTCGCTCTTGCAAAAAAATATGACCTGATTTTATTTGCTGATGAGATCTACGATAAGATCGTTTACGATGGAATCGAACATGTATCGGTCGCTGCCCTTGCGGGTAATCAACTGTGTATTTCATTTAACGGATTATCTAAATCCTATCGAATTGCTGGATACCGTTCAGGCTGGATGGCAATTACGGGTGATAAGACTCGTGCGGCAGATTATATTGAAGGTCTAGATATGCTCGCGTCAATGCGCCTGTGTGCTAACCATCAAGCTCAATACGCTATTCAAACTGCATTGGGTGGCTACCAGTCTATCAACGATTTAATTCGTCCAGGTGGTCGTTTGTATGAGCAACGCAATATTGCTTGGCAAATGTTGAATGAAATCCCAGGTGTAAGCTGCGTTAAACCTGAAGGTGCAATGTATTGTTTCCCTAAACTTGATCCTGTAATTTATCCGATTCAGGATGATGAACAGTTTATGCTTGACTTCCTCAAAGCAGAAAAAGTGTTATTGGTTCAAGGTACAGGATTCAACTGGCCTACCCCTGATCATTTCCGTGTGGTGTTCTTACCTGCCGAAAATGAATTACGTGAAGCAATCAATCGTTTAGGAAGATTCTTAGCAAAAATGCGTTAATTCGGTCGTTTTATGTGAATGATGTATTTTAAACCCCCAGATTTCAATCTGGGGGTTTTATATTTAATATTTTGATTATTTCATGATATTAATTTCATTTTGATTATATACAAACACCCTTCTTTTCCTTTATCGTGATTAAGCATTATCCATGCACAATACTATAAAAAACATTTAGGAAAAAAGATGAAAAAGACGCTAACCGCACTGACTCTATCGATTGGCTTGTTATTACCCCTAGCGAGCTTTGCTAAAAATAACGTTGTCGTCGTTGCAACTGGGGGAACGATTGCTGGTGCTGGTGCTAGTTCAACCAACAGCGCCACTTACACTGCCGCAAAAGTTCCAGTGGATGACTTACTGAATGCCGTCCCTCAAATTAAAAATTTAGCCAATGTGAGTGGCGTACAAGCAATGCAAGTTGCTTCTGAAAGTATTACGGACAAAGAATTACTTTCCCTTGCCCGCCAAGTCAATGATTTGGTTAAAAAGTCAGATGTAAATGGTGTTGTGATTACACATGGCACAGATACTTTAGAAGAAACCGCTTTTTTTCTTAATCTAGTCGTACAAACGGAAAAACCTATTGTTGTTGTCGGCTCAATGCGCCCATCGACGGCTTTATCTGCGGATGGCCCACTAAATTTATATAGTGCAGTTGCTCTGGCAGCAGACCCGAGTGCAAAAAATAAGGGGGTGTTCGTCCTTATGAACGATAGTATTTTTGCAGCTCGAGATGTGACTAAAGGCATTAATATTCATACCAATGCCTTTGTAAGCCAATGGGGAGCTTTAGGGACGTTGGTAGAATCTAAACCTTATTGGTTCCGAAGTTCTGTTAAGCGATTTAATCAGCGGTCAGAATTTAATATCGAGAATATTAAGGGTGATACACTCCCATTAGTTCAAATTGTCTATGGCTCTGGCAACATGATTCCTGATGCTTATCAAGCGTATGCCAAGGCTGGGGTTAAAGCCATTGTCCATGCAGGCACAGGAAACGGCTCAGTCGCGAAAAATATTGTTCCCACGCTGAATCAACTTCAGCAAAGTGGTATACAAATTGTACGTTCTTCACGAGTGCCACAAGGATTCGTTCTCCGTAATGCCGAACAGCCAGATGACAAATATGGTTGGGTAGTTGCACATGACTTCAACCCTCAAAAAGCTAAAATTTTAACCGCGCTTGCTTTAACCAAAACCAAAGATGCAAAAGAAATACAACGCATGTTCTGGGAATATTAAGCCCAATTTTCATGTTATAAAAAAGTGCCGAATGGCACTTTTTTTGATTGATATAAAATCACCTTTATTCAAATCGAAGATAATTTGTGCGAATCATATAAAATATCGTGGATTCTCAGCTCTAAATCACTTTGCATGATAAAATACGCTCTGCTCTTGTAAAGGACTCATCTATGCAGTTTGTTCATCTCGGTGTTCATACAGAATTTTCTATTACTGAATCAATCGTACGTATACCTGATCTAATGAAGTCTGCTGTACAGGATTCTATGCCTGCACTCGCGATGACAGATTTATCGAACTTACATGCAGCAGTGAAGTTTTATACCTCGTGTCTTAAAAAAGGGATTAAACCTATTTTAGGAAGTGTGATTCGTTTGAATGATGAATCACATCGTATGACTTTACTGGCGATGAATAATGAGGGTTGGCGTAGTTTAACTGAAGTAGTATCGCGCGGCTTTATTGAAGGACAACAACTCAGTATCCCGTGTGTAAAAAAAGAATGGGTGTTAGAACAAGCGCCGGGCATGATTGCACTTTTAGGGATTAAAAGTGATGTTGGAGAAATGCTGTGTTCAAGTAGCCCTGAAAAAGCTGAACCCTTACTTGAAGCTTGGATAGAAAAATTTGGCAATCGTGTCTATTTAGCACTCACGCGCACCAATCGCCCACAAGAAGAAGATTTTATTATTGAAGCTGTTAAATTAGCCGCAAAATATCAAATCGGTGTTGTCGCTCATAATGATGTTCATTTTATTAGAGAAGAAGACTTTGAAGCCCATGAAGCGCGCGTCTGCATCGCAGATGGCTATGTTTTAGGTGATAATCGTCGTCCACGTACTTACAGCCCTGAGCAATATTTCAAAACAACAGCGCAAATGGTGGAGTTATTTGCTGATATCCCCAGTGCTATTCAAAATACAGTTGAAATTGCTAAACGCTGTAATGTGACACTTCGCTTAGGTAAATACTTTTTACCTGACTATCCAATTCCTGAAGGTCATACAATTGATACCTTCTTTGCCCATTTGTCTAAAGAAGGATTAGAAGAACGTCTTAATCACCTCTATCCTGTGGAGAAACGTGGAGAAGACTGGCCTGAAATTCGCAAAGAATATGACGATCGATTAGATTTCGAAATCAAGATCATTAACTCGATGGGATTCCCAGGTTACTTCTTGATTGTCATGGACTTCATTCAGTGGTCCAAGAACAATGGCGTACCTGTAGGCCCGGGCCGTGGTTCAGGTGCAGGCTCATTAGTTGCATACAGTTTAAAAATTACAGATTTAGATCCACTGCCATACGGACTTCTTTTCGAACGTTTCTTAAACCCTGAACGTGTTTCGATGCCAGACTTTGACGTGGATTTTTGTATCGCAGGTCGTGATCGTGTAATTGATTATGTCGCACGAACTTATGGGCGTGACGCTGTATCTCAAATTGCAACATTTGGTACGATGGCAGCGAAAGGTGCAATTCGAGATGTTGCACGAGTTTTAGGTAAGTCTTACGGCTTAGCAGATCGTATTTCTAAAATGATCCCGACTAAACCTTTAGGTTTAAGTTTAGAAGAATCTTTAGAAGCAGAACCACAACTTAAAGATATTGTAACCAACCCATCCAACCCAGATTATGAAGATGCTTCAGAAATCTGGGAAATGGCGCTTAAACTTGAAGGAATAACGCGTAACACTGGTAAGCACGCAGGTGGTGTTGTAATCGCACCGACCAAGATTACGGACTTCTCAGCTGTACTGTGTGACGAAGATGGTACTGGTCGTGTCGCTCAATTTGATAAAGACGATGTTGAAGCGGCAGGACTTGTTAAATTTGACTTCTTGGGGTTGCGAAATCTTACTGTAATTGAAGATGCTATTCAGCACATTAACCAACGATTAAAGTTTGATATACCTCTAAAGATTGAAAATATTCCGCTGAATGACAAAGCAGCGTATTCAATATTTGCCGAAGCAAATACCACTGCGGTATTCCAATTTGAATCCGTGGGCATGAAAAAAATGCTCAAGGAAGCACGCCCAAGTAAATTTGAAGAAATTATTGCCTTCGTGTCATTGTACCGCCCGGGCCCAATGGATCTAATTCCAGACTTTATTCATCGTATGCATGGTGGAGAGTTCGAATACTTACATCCCCTATTAGAAGGTGTCTTAGAACCTACCTATGGGATTATGGTATATCAAGAACAGGTTATGCAAGCAGCTCAGTATTGTGCAGGATATAGTCTAGGTGGTGCGGACTTACTTCGTCGTGCGATGGGTAAAAAGAAACCTGAAGAGATGGTTAAACAACGCCAAATCTTTATTGAAGGTGCTGCAAAAAAAGATATCGATGAGCAAACGGCGAACCATATCTTTGACTATATGGAAAAATTTGCAGGCTATGGTTTCAACAAGTCACATGCTGCAGCCTATGCATTGGTGGCTTATCAGACGGCTTGGTTAAAAGCACACTATCCTTCTGAGTTTATGTCCGCTGTACTGACTTCGGAAATGCAAAACACAGACAGTATTGTATTTTTGATTGATGACTGTCGTAACAATGGTCTCGATGTGTTACCACCTTCCGTCAATATGTCGATTTATCAATTCCATGCAATTGATGAAAAAACCATTGTATATGGTCTAGGTGCAATCAAGGGTGTTGGTGAAGCAGCAATGCAATCTGTCATTGATTCACGTAAGCAACTTGGACCTTATAAAGATTTATTTGATTTCTGCCATCGCATTGATCTGAAGAAAATCAATAAACGTACACTTGAAGCTTTGATTCGCTCAGGTGCATTAGATTGTCTCGGACTTGAACGCGCGACTTTAATGGCTCAATTGCCTGAAGCTGTACAAGCTGCCGAACAAGCTCGTTCAAACCGCGAAACTGGCATTATGGATTTATTTGGTGAAGTTGAAGAAGTTCAACGTAAACCTACTAAACCTGTAAAACCTTGGTCTGATGAAGTCCGTTTAAAAGGTGAAAAAGACACCTTAGGTTTATATTTAACGGGACACCCGATCGATGTATATCGCCCTGAATTAAAAGCGTTTATTTCTAACAAAATTAATGAGCTGACTCCAACACGTCGTGGTGTGACTACAGTATTTGCCGGCTTGGTTGTGGATGTCGCAAATTTCCCTAACCGCATGATGATCACACTCGATGATGGTACTGCTCGAATTGAAGTCTCAGCAAATCATGAACGCTTCCAACGTTTTAAAGACATTATTGTGAATGAAAGAGTGATTGTGATTGAAGGAGAAATATATGAACGTGAAGGCTTCGATCGTCCGATGGGACGCCTTACTAAGGCGTTTACATTAAACGAAATTCGTCAAAAACGTGCGAATCACATCCTCATCAAATTACAACCTGAGCATATTCAGCCAAATCTTGGTCAAGAGCTTTCACAGATCATTCAACCATTTTGTGATGTAGATATGTGTCAGCATGTGCCATTACAAGTACAACTCGACTTTCCATATGCAACGGCTGATTTTCATTTACCACCACAATGGAATGTCGCACCACTCGATGACTTATTGTTCAAACTGCGCGACTATTTTGGTAAAGAGGCCTTACATGTGGAGTATCATGTCAAGTCAAAAGCTGCACGTTCCCACGCCGCAGAACCAAAATCAGAACCAGTCATCACATCACAGGCCTCTCCACCTGACCAGATCAGTATGGATGAAGCAATGGATCAATACATGACGGAAGTCAGTCAATACTCTTAATTTTGGAAGATTTATGAATTTAATTGATAATGCTGCTGTCTCAGCGCATTTGTCTCATGTGCGTATTGTCATGGTGAATACTACCCTGCCTGCGAATATCGGTAGCGCACTTAGAGCAATGAAAACCATGGGGCTTTCAAAATTGGTTTTAGTTGCACCTAAAACTTATCCTCATCCTGATATTGATGCACTTGCAGCCGGTGCAACCGATTTAATTGATCAAATTCAGATTGTAGAAACGCTTGAAGAAGCCATCGCAGATTGTCATTTAGTCTTTGGTACAAGTGCTCGTAGCCGAACTATTCCATGGCCTTTATTAGATGCTCGACCTGCTGCTGATAAATCGATGCAAGCGGTGATCAAAGAACAACAAGAAATTGCCGTAATATTTGGGCGTGAAGATCGCGGATTAACCAATGAAGAGTTGGCCTTGGCGAATTACCATGTGACCATCCCTGTGAATACAGACTATGGGGTACTCAATGTCGCTCAAGCCATTCAAATTATTTGCTATGAAATGCGAATGGCGACCACGGCTCTCATGGAACAAGTTGAAGATCCTCAAGCAGTTATGAAAGTGACTGATGAAGATTCTATGCATTGGGATGAGCCGTTGGTAACACATCAACAGATGGAACAATTTTATCCTCATTTTGAAAAAATGTTGCACGAAATCGAGTTTTTAGACCCAGAAAACCCACGATTATTGCCTTTACGCTTGCGTCGCTTATTCGGACGTATACAATTAGATCGTATGGAGTACCATCTACTTAGAGGTATTTTCAGTCGTGTTCAGGCATTGAACAATGGCACATGGAAAAAGTCAGATTCTAAAGAGAAATCAAAAGATGCTTAAACAGCTTAAAGAAGATATTCAAGCTGTGTTTGCCCGCGATCCTGCGGCGCGCAACACATTTGAAGTTTTAACCACTTATCCAGGAATTCACGCACTGATTATGCATCGTGTTGCGCATGAGCTTTGGAAAAAAGAGTGTAAAACTTCAGCCCGCATGCTGTCTTCTTTTAGTCGTTTTGCAACTGGTATCGAAATTCACCCAGGTGCCAAAATTGGCAAACGTTTTTTTATTGATCACGGTATGGGTGTGGTCATTGGGGAAACAGCTGAAATTGGTGATGATGTGACGCTCTATCATGGCGTGACATTAGGTGGCACCACTTGGAATAAAGGCAAACGTCACCCAACTTTAGAAGATGGTGTAGTCGTTGGCGCAGGTGCGAAAATTTTAGGACCATTTACCGTGCATAAGAATGCGAAGGTGGGTTCGAATGCTGTGGTCACCAAAGAAGTCCCTGAAGGTGCTACTGCCGTAGGTAACCCAGCGCGATTTATTATTAAAAATCAGCAAAAAGATTTGGACAAAGAATCCGAACGACGCAATTATGCAGAAAGCATCGGTTTTCAGCCTTATGCGACAACCCAAGATCAATCAGATCCTATGTTAGAAGGTATGCGAGTATTATTGGATCGTATACAGCACAATGAAAAGCGCATGAACACTCTATGTCAGCGACTTTCATTACTTGATCCAACATTTAATAACGCTCAAAGTAATGGACAACCATTTAGTGCTGAAGAGTTAAAAATTATTGACGAAGTTCGTCGTGAGTGCGAAGCTCAAACTGCACAATCAAAAGCTTAATGTATAAGTTTGACTAAGTTAGGTGAATCTGAGTTGCATGTTGTTTCGTCTTTTCATAGACTCAGATACAACCTGAACTAGAATTTAAAAACATAATATTGGAAGAAAATATGACGATTAAGCCCCTTATTGCCACCATGATCGCTGTTTCATTATTGAGTGCTTGTAGCTCTCCAGCAGTAAAAAAACAATCTAAAACAAACGATCCAATCGTCTTTTCTGAGCCTGATTTAAGTGCGCCATTTTATGCATTAAATCCTTTTAATTATAGCCAACCACCAGTATTCGAGCTTGAACTAAAAAAAGCTGCTGCTGCACCACTTCAAAAACTTGAGGTGACTGATCCAAATAATCCAAACAGAAAGATGATCCTCGACCAAAACAAATTAATCGTACCGACTGTGAATAGTTCACAACGTGCGATGAAATACACGGTTTTAGCGGGTCAAAATGAAATCGATATTACAGAAATTGATGACTTCCTCCAGATGGTTGAAGGTAAAGCACGTCACTATCCTCCTCGCTTTACAGATCGTCAAGAACGTCGTGGTTTTGAAGCCAAATTACGTGAAGTTTCAGCTCAACTAGATACTTTAGCAGCGAAAGATAACGCGTCATTCGATATCCTAATTCGTGCATTTAAAGCAAGTATATTGGGTCGTAACCTTGATCTTGGTTCTGCTTACACCACTAAATCTTTAAAATATGCACAACAAATCCTGAAGATCAACAAAGAAGACGCTGAAGCGAACTTCTGGTTTGGTTTCTCTTTGTCTGAAGGTGGTGGTCAAAAAGAAGCTATTCCATATATCGATAAGGCCATCAAAGCGGGTGTTCAAGAAGCTTATCTCGTAGCTGTTAATAACTACCTCGCATTGAGCCAAAAGAAAAATGCAATCACAACTTTAAAAAATTACAAAGTGAAATATCCTGAAGAAACTGAAGTTGCTGACCGCTTGATTCAAGAAATTGAGAAACAAGGTCGTTACAATGTTTGGCAAATTTTAAACAATCCAGCGAAATCATAATCTTATTAAAAAAAATAGACTGATCATTCAGTCTATTTTTTTAGCACTTATTTTTATCTCCCTAAAAATAACGTATGCTCAGCGTTAATGATTCATGCTGACAGTTGAAAATATGTTTATGATGAACAATAAATACATCGGCGTCCTACTGCTCGCAACACCACTATTTATGACAGGCTGCCAAGTCGTCAGTGTAAAAAATCAAGCGCTTAATGTTTCGATCGCGAATGAACGAGATAGCATATTAACGCGTAAAAAAATGAGTGAAGCGAGTCTGAATGTCCTCTCCATGACAGGCAGTGAGGCTGAAAGTTGCTCTAATGATCCAGATAAATGCGTATCTGATCTAAAAAAAATAAAACAAATTCAAGATGAACAACTTTATTCAACTGCAAGTGAAGCATATTTGACACGGGCATTAACCCTCAGTAATTCTTCTGATTGTAATACCAGTTTAATTAATAAATATCAGTCAGAAGAAAAGCAAAAACTTCATCAAGAAAACTATAGTCAATGTCTTGACCAACAGTTAGCAATGCTTGATAAAAGTATTCGTTATAGTTATGCCTATCTATTCAAGACAAAACGCCAACCAAGCGACCGTATTTTCGATAATAGACAAGTTCAAATACGAGATTTCTACAATCAAGCCTTGGCGAAAATGGTGATGACCTATGGTATGCGCTATACGGATGAAAAAGTTCCCAAACAAATAAAAATTGGTCAAAGCATTTATACCGTCAACTATGACCATTACCCTCAGATTGCTAATCGAAAATTAGATAGCCTGCTTTCAAGCTACAATCTCAATTTTAGCGGATTGCGTTCGATTAACCGTCGAGATGGTTTCGGTGCGGAATTTGTCGCAACGCTTCCAGCGCCAGAGCGAAATAGCGATTCGGGTAAATATATTGTAGATCCATTAAATCACGCTTATAAAAATGGTCGTAATCCTAACATTCATCCACCACGTTATCTTTCAGTCACGATGACCGCTGAGCCTGCGAGTCAAAGTAATGTAGAGGATATTCTGAATGACCCGCATTTCACCCTGAATATTTATGATCCTTATGGATTAGATCAATTAAAAGTAGGTGGAAAAGTTTATCCCTTAGCTGCGAATTACTCTGCACCTTATGGTTTGTGGCTTGCCGAAAATAACTTAGGTGCTGCCGCATATTTGAGTTTGATTGATCGTGACAATACAATCACAATGCCTCATCTCTTTATGCTCGAACCCTATAATCCAAACAAAAAAATTATTGTTTTGGTGCATGGACTTGCAAGCAGTCCAGAAGCTTGGATTGCATTAACCAATGACATTATGGGAGATAATGTTCTAAGAGAGCATTATCAAGTTTGGCAAGTATTTTACTCAACCAATATGCCAATTTTAGAAAGTCGCTTTCAGGTGAATGCGATCATTCAACAAGCATTTAATTCACTTGATCAATCTACAGCATCAGCTAAAGATGCAGTTCTGATTGGACATAGTATGGGTGGTATTATTTCAAGATTATTGGTGAGCCAAGCTGATTTAACACAACCTGCATTGTCTCAATTAAAAAATTCTCAAATTAGCCGCTTTAAGAATGAACCTTTATTTAAAGCTCGTTTACAAATCAAACCTGTGCCACAGTTCAATCGTGCTATTTTCTTAGCAGCACCTCATCGAGGGACAGATTATGCTGATCGTTGGTTTACACGAGCTGCGCGTAAAGTGATCAAGTTGCCAGGTGCATTTTTGGGTGCATTTGCTGAATCGCTCTCAGATAAAGATATTAATATTAAACATTTTGTCAAAGACTTAGGTCATGGATTGATTCAAAATGGTCCGAGTGATCTGAGTCACAACTCTCCTTTCACCAAATTAACCTCACCTGTGACGCCAATTAAAGGATTTAAATTTCACTCCATCATGGGGAATGTGACTGAGAGTAAAGATCCTACTGTTATGTCAGATGGGATCGTGCCTTATCAGAGTGCTCATCTTAAAGGGGCACAATCTGAGATTATTATCAAAGGTGGTCACTCAATTCAGGAAACGCCTGAAGCTGTTTTGGAATTAAGACGAATCCTAAGACTTCATTTGACAGAGCTTGGAATTGCCAAATAACGATTTCCTTTAGCTTTTATCAGCCGATGTATCAAAGATGCATCGGCTTTTTGTTTTTATAGTCCCAAAGGACGACTTTTGAATCCCACTCATATTTTTAACTACCTTCTCCATAAAATATTTGAGAAAAAATGGATAACGATTAGAACAAACTGGATAGCCTGACTCCGTTAATCACTGTTCAATAGATTCAAAGATAAATGAAATCAAGTGATATAAGGAGTTAGACCATGGGATCTCGTAGCAGCATCGAATGGCATGATTTTATTGAAGGATGTATCGATTTTCGACCAGAGGATGGCGTCTATCGTATCGCACGTGACATGTTTACTGAACCAGAACTTTTTGATCTAGAAATGGAAATGATCTTTGAAAAGGTGTGGATCTACGCGTGTCATGAAAGTGAAATTCCAAAACCAAATGACTTTGTCACTGTTCAAATTGGTCGCCAACCGCTCATCATTAACCGTGATGGTCAAGGTAATTTAAATGCAATGGTCAATGCCTGCGAGCACCGTGGTGCTACATTGACCCGAGTTGCTAAAGGTAATCAATCCACATTTACCTGCCCGTTCCATGCTTGGTGTTACAAATCGGATGGTCGCCTCGTAAAAGTTAAAGCTCCTGGTGAGTATTGTGATGACTTTGATAAATCATCACGAGGTCTAAAAAAAGCACGTATTGCAAGTTATAAAGGATTTGTCTTCGTTAGTTTAGATACAACAGCTACAGACACCTTAGAAGATTATTTAGGTGATACACGTGTTTTCCTTGATCTTATGGTTGAACAATCACCTACAGGTGAATTAGAAGTTTTACCGGGTAAATCAGCATATACCTTTGCTGGAAACTGGAAGCTACAAAATGAAAATGGTGTAGATGGCTACCACGTAAGTACTGTTCACTATAACTATGTCTCTACAGTTCAATATCGTCAGCAACTGAATGCACAAAAAGGGACAGGACCAAAGGACACACTTGATTACAGTAAATTAGGTGCTGGTGATGACACAACTGATGATGGTTGGTTCTCATTTAAAAATGGTCATAACGTTTTGTTTAGTGACATGCCTAACCCAACTGTACGTCCTGGTTACGCAACTGTGATGCCATATCTGGTTGAAAAATATGGTCAAAAACGTGCTGAATGGGCAATGCATCGTCTCAGAAACTTGAACTTATACCCAAGCCTTTTCTTTATGGATCAAATCAGTTCGCAACTTCGTATTATTCGTCCAGTTGCGTGGAATAAAACTGAAGTCATTAGCCAGTGTATTGGTGTTAAAGGTGAGTCGGCTGAAGCACGTCGTAACCGTATTCGTCAATTCGAAGATTTCTTCAACGTATCGGGCTTAGGCACACCTGACGATTTAGTCGAATTCCGTGAACAACAGCGTGGTTTCCAAGCTCGTTTAGAACGCTGGAGTGACATTTCGCGCGGTTATCACAAGTGGAATTATGGCGACAGCCCGAATGCTCAAACATTAGGGATCAAACCAGTCATCACGGGTACTGAAATCACTCAAGAAGGTTTATATGTCAATCAACACCAAGTTTGGCGCGATCTCATGTTAAAAGGCTTAAAAAATAAAGCACTTAAACTCACTGAAGATACTTCTGAACCACACGAATGCCCTGCATCACAAGCGACAACTGAGGAGGCTTAATCATGACACAAGCTCTTGTACATCAAGTTTCTCAATTTTTATATGAAAAATCTGCGCTTTGTGACAACTATGAATGGGACGCATATCTAGAACTCTATGACGAGGACAGCGAATACCACATTCCACAATGGATTAGTGACCATGAATACGTCACTGATCCAAACCAAGGGCTTTCATATATCTATTATGAAAACCGTGCTGGCCTTGAAGATCGCGTATTCCGTATAGGAACTGGTAAAGCTGCATCAGCTACGCCCCTTCCGCGTCTCATGCATGCGATTCACAACATCCGTGTAAAAACACTTGAAGACGGATTATTAGAAGTTAAAGCGGGTTGGTCGACATTCTATAACCGCCAAGGTTTAGAAGGCTATTTTTACGGGCATGTCACTTATATCCTTCGTCAACATGAAGACACTTTCCGCATTCGTAAACAGCACACCATTTTGTTGAATGACAAAATTGATTCTGTGCTCGACTTCTATCACGTTTAAGGAGTAAAAGAATGAGTCATTCTGTTGCACTCAACTTTGCAGATGGTAAAACGTTCTTTATCTCTGTGAATAATGATGAGCTTTTACTTGATGCTGCGTTCCGTCAAGGTATCACATTGCCTTTAGACTGCCGTGAAGGCGTTTGCGCAACCTGTCAAGGGCAATGTGAAAGTGGCAATTACACTCAAGATTATGTCGATGAAGAAGCATTAACCGAACGTGATCTGGCAGAGCGTAAAATTTTAGCTTGTCAAACACGAGTGCAATCGAATGCTGCATTCTATTTCGATCATGACTCAAGTTTCTGTAATGCTGGTGAAACACTTCAACTCGAAACCAAAGTGACTCACGTAGAATTAGTCTCTGAAACTACGGCAATCATTCATGTAGATGCCAGTCAACATACGCAGAAAATTGATTATTTACCGGGTCAATATGCTCGATTAAAAATTCCTGATGCAAATGATTGGCGTTCTTATTCCTTTGCCAATTTACCCAATGAAGGTAATCAATTACAGTTTTTAATTCGCTTACTCCCGCAAGGTCTCATGAGTGACTATCTGCGAGATCGAGCAAAAGTTGGGGATACAATTTTACTCGAAGCACCTTTAGGAAGTTTTTATCTTCGCGAAGTGGAAAAAGAAAAGCCATTAGTCTTTGTCGCAGGAGGTACTGGATTGTCAGCATTTTTAGGAATGCTAGATCAAATTGTGAAACAACCTCAAATTCCACCAGTACATCTGTATTATGGTGTAAACAAAGAGCAAGATTTGTGTGAACAAGAAAGGTTAAAAGCATACTCAGCTAAGATTCCACACTTTGAGTATCATCCCGTAATCGGACAACCTTCTAATGATTGGACTGGAAAAAAAGGATTTATCCACGAACATTTAGATCAATCGCAATTAAGCGAATCAGCATTCGATATGTATTTGTGTGGTCCGCCACCAATGATCGATGCTGTCAAAAATTGGTTAGCTGATCACCAGATAGACAACGGACGTGTTTACAGTGAGAAGTTTATTCAAAGTCATAGCTCTAGATAATTAAATGAGCTGATGACAATCACTAAGGACTATCGTTAATATTCTTTGCAAACGATAGTCCTTTTTTGTTCTAACGTTTGAATATATGGAAATTTTAAATGCAAAAAATAATTGTAAATGACGTTATTGATCGGGAAAAAATGTCCCCTTTACAATGGACAGTTTTCTTTCTGGGGTTTTTGGTTTTTTTCTGTGATGGATTAGACACTGGCATCTTAGGCTTTATTGCACCAGCATTGTTAGATGATTGGGGGATTTCAAAACCAGATCTAGCACCTGTGCTGAGTGCGGCCTTAGTAGGCATGTCGATCGGCGCCATTATCTCAGGACCATTATCAGATAAATTTGGACGCAAGGGTGTCATCGTAATGACGACTTTGTTGTTTTCAATTTTCACCATCATGTGTGGATTTGCTTCTAACACACAAGAACTTATGATCTATCGTTTTATTACAGGGGTCGGACTTGGTGCGGCTATGCCGAATATCAGCACAATGGTATCCGAATACATGCCTCTAAAACGTAAAGCATTCCTGACCGGATTAGCAGGTTGCGGATTTATGTTAGGGATCTCAAGTGGCGGTGTCTTATCTGCGTTCTTATTAGAGAATCAAGGGTGGGCAAATGTCATTATTATTGGCGGTGTAATCCCACTCATTGTATTGGTATTTTTGATTACCAAGTTACCTGAATCACCTCAATACCTCATCAAACAAAATCGTCAAGAAAAAGCAAAACCAATTCTTGAGAAGATTCACGGTCAAACATTTGATCAAAGTACTGTATTTGTTCTACCTGAAGCAGAAGTATTAGATCCTAAACAAAGCCCTGTTAAAATTTTATTTAGCAAATACTTTTGGGGTTCAGCAATGCTTTGGCTGTGTTGCTTTACCAGCCTAATGGTATTTTATCTGTTAACCAGCTGGATGCCGACTATTCTTAAAACCGCTGGATTCACAACAGAACAGTTTAGTTTAATTGCAGCGATTTTCCCATTCGGCGGTGTAATAGGTGCATGCTTTATGGGGTGGTATATGGATAAAGTTAATCCAAATACTGTGATTAAATATTCTTATCTCGCAGCATTTGTATTGTTCTTCGTTGCAGCATTCGTAAGCCAAAGTATTGTTTTACTCGGTATTGCAATTTTCTTAATTGGCGCATTATTAGTGGGTGCTCAATCATCACTACTTCCATTAACAGCACTGTTCTACCCTTCAGTGTGCCGCGGTGTAGGTGTTTCATGGATGCATGGTATTGGTCGTATCGGTGCGATCTTAGGTGCGTTCTACGGATCACTGATTTTTACTTTTGAATTATCTCTTGCAGGTATTTTCTATGTCCTAGCAATTCCGACATTTATTTCGTTTATTGCGCTCGCATTAAAAGGACTAAAACAACCTGAATCAGCCAATACTGCAACTGCAGAGGTAACGCAGTAATCTCAACTCAGTCATTAAAAAGCCCCAATCAAGGGGCTTTTTTTTAAACCATTATTTTAAGTGTTTCACTCGGGAGAACCCCATATTTGGCTTTGTATTCTTGAGAAAATCGTCCTAAATGTCTGAATCCCCAGTCATAAGCCAATCTCGAAATGGAAATATTTGCATTGTTCTGCAGCAAAGCATGATGAATCTGTTCAAGTCTATAGTTTTTTAAATAATCCATAGGACTCATATGCAGCGCTTGTTGAAACTCACGGTATAAAGTCGATTTTGAAGTTCCCGATATCATGACTAAATCTGATGCATCCAACTCTTGATCAGCAAAACGATGGATAAACTCTCTGACCAACATGACTGGCTTCGGAAGCTGATACTCTTGGAGCGATCTTAATTCATTGGAATAATTATTGTGCTGGGTTAAAAGCAAAGCCTTAATCAAAAAACTTTCATAATCTTGAGAAAGCAGATTTAAACCATCAAAACGAGAATAATCTTGCCTGAGCGATAAACATTGTTGAATATTATTCCACCACAATCTTAGGAAGTTATCTTCACTAAATGGCATATCTGGCTCAAAAATCACCCGCTCTTTAACAGGTTTAGAAAGCAAATTGGAAAGTACAGATTTGACACTTTCTTCAGGAATCACCACTTGAAATTTTTTACAATTACGGTGAATGATGAGTTCTTGCTGATCCTGACTAGAAACAATGATTCCATTATTACTGTGTGATAAATGAGTTTCTCCATTCATACGCAATGTTTGCTGTCCATGAATAGGCAAACTGATACTGTATGCACCTAGCTGCTGAATTTGAATAGACACATCTGTGCCATAACTGATACAGCCAATTGCCATTTTTTTACTCGGCAAGCGTATACCTGAATAATGAAAATCAAGCTGATCTTTACGAGCAGTTTCTAATTGATGTGAACCACAAATAAGGCTCATTAATCGTTGAGCAACGTTCAATTCACGCGATGCGTGACTAAGATCCTTATGTTGGCTGAGTGTGATCATCCTGTTCACCTAGCTATTTTGAATCATGATAAATACTATAAAACAATTTTAATAATAATGTCGAAATAAAGTCTCTTCGCTTCGACTAAATATTTAAATATATTTTTGAACACAGATTAGTAAATTAAAAAATACTAATTTGGTATCTTATATTACTTAATAGGTATTTTAATTTTTTATTATTTTTCATTAACTTATATTAAAATCACAATGATAAAAAATTTGGTTTTATTTGACATTCAGCGATTATAGAGATAGATTTTTAAATAACGTCCTAAGGATAGGGCTGATATAAATAAATGTAATTTTTTTCAATTACCACTATAGCTATTAAATTTTAAAATTATTATTTCTGGTCTGAATATTGCTTCATTTATTTATATCGTAAATCTCATTCCATGATATCAATTTAACACTACTGTCATGGTACGGACTACTAATGAGCCAAAAGGATTCACAATGAACCAGCTTCATTCCTCTCAGCTAACTGGGCAAAATTTTAGTAATGAATCAATTTTCAACAGTCAAAACTTGGTCTTCAATCAAGCAGATTTGAGCGAAACTTGTAAAAATGTAGGGCAAATTTTTAAGCCTCATGCTCTAAAAGTGTTAAAATCAGCTAAAAATTTTAGTGCAAGCATGCATCATGTTCAAACTGGGGCTCTTTCTATCAGCCGCTTGGAATATGGCGCAGATGTATTGATCGAACCAGATCAACTTGAAAAGTTTTATCTTATTCAGATTCCTACTCGAGGCTATGCTGAAATTGAATTTGGTCAAGATAAATTTATTTCATACTCAGAAGTAGCGTCAATTATCTCACCTGACCAATCACTCAGAATGCGCTGGCGTGCTCACTCCCCTCAACTCATTCTCAAAATTTCAAAAGATGATTTTGCACATCATTGTCAGCAACATATCGTGAAATCTGAACAAAAAAATGTAATTTTTAATCCTCGACTTGATTTTACCACTCAATCTGGTGGTTATTTTCTGCAACTTTTGAGAACCATGATGGATGCACTTAAATGTGAGCATCATCCTCTCCACCACCCACTTGCATTTAAGCAGTTTGAATCAAATCTATTTAATGCGCTTATTTATGGACAACCAAATAATGCTTTTTTTAAAGCAAATTCTCATCATGAGAAAAAATTAGCGCCCTACTTTATCAAACGTGCTGAAGCATACATTCACCACCACTTACATGAACCACTCAACATAGAAGTCTTGGCGGAACAATCAGGTGTAAGTGCACGAACACTCTTTGCAGGATTCAAAAACCATTTTGGCATTACCCCTATGGCATATTTACGTGAGCTTCGTTTTGAACAAGCTCATCTTGAACTGATGAATAATGAACATGCCACGGTCACTGATGTTGCATTTAAGTGGGGCTTTACTCATTTAGGTCGTTTTTCACAAGAGTACAAACGTCGTTATGGCGAGCTGCCATCATCAACGCGTAAGATTACACAAAATTCACTCTTCTCTTAATTTTATGTCTGTCAATAAAAAAGCCTGTGAAATCACAGGCTTTTTTGATTAGAAATGATGAATGTATCGAATTTGAAATCGATCGCCTTCAGTTCTATTTTTTGCATCATGCTCGAAATATGCATTTGCGATGACATGATTTTTTGGCGAGTGACTATACATAAGTCCAGGTCCAACTGCCCACACACTTTCTTTGCGACCATCGACTTTTACACCATCAACTTTAGTATCGGTAAGCTGTTTTAAATAGTACCCACTTAAACCCAATCGAATCTGATCATGTACAGCATATTCAGATGCTAGGTTAATGTGTACTGCTTGCCCCGCTTGGATGTCATCAGCAGCACCAAAACCATAAGTTGGATCATCATTTTTAAAATTATACAAATAATGAGCGCGTGTCGAAGCTGTCCATTTCGGATTAAACCAATACGTTGCAGCCCAATATGGATTGAAGGAAAATGCATTATTACCCGGATTAATATCACGGTTTTGCTGATATTCCCCTGTTGGCAAATTTATCTGTAATTCTATTCGATGGACAAATTTTGGTCCCTGTTCACCCATGACTGGATCAAACTGGAGAAATGGACCAATCATCAAATCTCCAAATCCACTTTTAGCTTTTAAGGCTTGATTATTTAAACCATCGTCAACACTGATTTTACTTAAATAAGGGATAAGTAAATTCAGACCTAGACTTGAATGAGCAGTCGGTTTATAGGTCGACATGTAACTTAATTGCTCGACAATCACTTGATAATTTAAATCTGTTTTGGGCAGCGGAAGCCTTTGTCCACTCGCATCTCTCAACTTATCACTGTCATAATGTTGAAAATACGTTTGCGAATACCAACCAGGTCCAGCTGGTAGTCCACCATCTAGAAAGCTGGTCATACCCAAATTCACAGTCGGTAAATCATAAGCAAGAACATGTGATGAATTTGCTGTAGTAAACAAGGTTAAAGCACTTAATATAATTTTATTTTTCATGTGTATTTCCCATAAAAAACCACGATTATTCATCGTGGTTTTTAAAGCAATGATTAAAGGTCTGGATGGCACGCTGCAATTTGGTAACGACCAGCATGAAATACTAAGGGCTCACCAGCAGTTTGTTGATATTTTTGAATTTCACCGATAAAAATCAAGTGATCGCCACCTTCGTATTGCTGTACATTTTTACAAACAAGTGTAGCAAGTGCTTCGTTCAGTAATGGAACACCTGTATCACATTCACCATGATCAACTGTGGCAAACTTATCTTGTGCACCACGGGCAAAATGGGTAGAAAGCTGATGCTGCTCCTTCGTTAACATATGAACTGCAAAGTGCTCAGCTGCAACAAAATCGGGCAAACTTGGTGCTGTTTTCGACAAGCTCCACAACACAAGCGGTGGATCTAATGACAACGAAGAAAATGAATTGGCTGTCATACCCACTTTTCGTCCATCCGTTCCACGTGTGGTGATTACGGTAACACCTGTGGCAAACTGACCAAGAAGATTACGAATCTCGCGAGGATTACTGATGTCAATCTCTTGCAGATTAATTTTATCTAATACATCCATTTTTAACACCTCAGTTCCATCAAGCCACTTGAGAAACTTGATCTGTTTCTAATAATTCTTTCGCTGCGTTTTCGTCAAACCACCACGGTGAAAAGTTACGTGGATCATCAAAATTATTAACGATCTGAGAAGCTAAATTGTGATTTTGAGAGGCTGCACCTAGTAGCTCAACAACATGAGGTCGAGGTGGAACCAATAAACTATTTGTCCAGCTCACGACTTTTTCAGCATATGACCAATATTTCTCAAACGTTGACTCCATCCAATCTTCAGTAAACGCTTGATTACCGTGTGCTAAGATCGCATCGAAATAAACCTTGCTACACTTAGCTGCATTATTTGATCCTTGACCTGTGATTGGATCATTCACCACCAATGCATCTGCCATACCAAATATTTTTTTACCAGAAGCCAATGTCATGACAGGTTTACGTACTGTTGGCGGGAATCGTCCTGCTAAATATCCTCCATGATCTGTCAGCGTCACGTCTTGACAACGCTCATATTCCCACGGCAAATGTTGTTTCAGAATTTCTAAGCTTTTATTTAAATGTTCTTCTGGTGTTTTAACTTCAGCCCAGCAATCCATAGGACCATTAGGAATCCCTTCAAAAACCATAATGTCACATGGACCATTTACTGTAAGCGCAGGAAAACAAAAATACTCACCCACCCCAGGAATAATATTAAAGCTCACTCTCGAGTATGGCGAAATGGGCTTCATTCCATTCACATAAGTCAAAGCCAATGCACGCTGAGGTTTGTCAAAAGTGCTACGTTCTGCGTCACGTACAAACTCTTTAACCACTTCACCTTTACCCGCAGCCAAGAGCACTAATTCATACTCGTCAGCCAAATGTTCTAATTCGTTTAGACCGACGTCTTGGAGAACAAACTTGCCTCCACGGCGCTGAAACTCTTCAAGCCAATAAGGCATCTTGACACGTTGATCAACAGATTGAGCATAACGCTCTAATCGCGCACTCCATTTAAATGCTCTTTCACCACTTGCTGGATCAACCAAAGCAAAACTAATACCTTCTACCGCTGGACAATGCTCTTCCCAAAAATTTAGTCCTAAATCACGCTCAGTCTGTAACGCAGTATGGAACATACATTGACTAGACATGACTTTACCTTGACGAATCTCATCAGGAGTTTTATTCGATAAAATCGTGATGTCATATCCCTTATCCAGCAGTCCTAATCCAAGTTGAAGTCCTGACTGACCTGCACCAACAATTGCAATTTTTCTCATCTTTATTCTCCAATATTTAATTTATTCTGCTAAACGTGGTATTGCGGGTTGATTCGTTTCAGGCCCCATGACTGAATACCCACCATCTACTGCATAGTCTGCGCCAGTCACAAAACTTGCAGCATCCGACAATAAGAATGTCACTACATTTGCCACTTCTGCCGGATTACCCAAACGTCCCAAGAGATGATAATCACTTGCTACAGCATCAGCTTTCGCACGATTTTGTCCACTCACTTCAGAAATCACTCTCGACCAAGTCCAACCTGGTGAAACTGAGTTGACACGGATACCATCTGGCGCAAAATCCATTGCCATCGATTTGGTCAGTTGTAAAATTGCCGCTTTAGAAACTGGATATAACCAACGTCCCGTTTGAGCACATTGCGCTGAAATCGAGGTGAAATTCACCACTGACCCTTTATTTTTTTGCAAATCTTCATATACGGCACGCGTTAGCTCAACAATAGACACCAAATTGATATCTAATGCTTTTAACCAATCTGATCTTGGTGATTTGAAGCCATCATCAAGATAGGTACATGCCAAGTTCACCAAATAACTGACTTCACCTAGATGATTTCTGATGCTGTTCACCGCTTCCTGAATTGCAATGTCTGAAGTTAGATCAGTTTGTATAAACATCACTTCATAAGGATGTTGCGCAGCTATGGTTTTTCCGTAGTCATCAATGTCTAAAATGGCAACTTTAGCCCCTAAATTCACGAGACTTTGAACCACAGCCTGTCCAATCAACGTTGATCCACCACTGACAATGGCAACTTTATCTTTAATATTTAATTCCATTTTTTGCCCCAAATATTTTGATTATTCGATTGGCTTACCAGCACTCGACTCCCAACTTGGCATCAAGCCATTTGAAGGAATATCTTCATCTAAAAGTTTTTTCGCTGTTTCTACGCCTGCGACAGGCAATCCTTCTGGATTAAGTAATCCGATTTGGACAAGTACAGAAGCTTGATCCCAATAAATATGTTCGTGACAAAGTTTTGGACCTCTAAACTGAATGACCCCCAACATTGGAATTTCGACATATTTTCCAGTCGGTTTTACACCTGGTAATAACCAATCAATTTCAGTGTCGTGAGTGAAACTCATGATGAATTCATCCACAACCTGAGTAGATCCCACAGTTCTAGAAATTGAGGTGATTTTCATATCTTGAGGGTTTTGATGTACAAAATGATATCGATAGAATCGCGCTAACTGGCTATATCCCACACCACCTGTCAATGTTGGAATGTGATTCACATACGGTTGAGCGACCATCGTTGCCATGGTTGCTGGTACATCGCGCGTGTCGAACTCATGTCTGATATGCTCTTCCCACAATGCAACTAAGTCATAGTGAGGGCCAACCGTTTCATGTAATGCTGTTACGGTACGTTCATGGGCGAATCGCGCCGATGGTTTGTGATAATGATCGCTGTTCGGTCGTGCAAATGCGTGATCAACACCTTCATAAACATAAGCATGAATATGTTTAAATTGTGCGCATGCTTTAGTGATTTGATTTCGCGCTTCAGCTGGACAGAATTGATCAAGTTCAGCCATGTGTAACACAAGCTTACCCTTCACATTCGAGAGTTCATCGAGCGCTTTTTCAATGCCTACACCGTAGTAAGCAATCGAACACGCTAAGTTATCAATACGGCATGCCGCCAAATATGCAAGTTTTCCACCAAGACAATATCCCACCACTGACTGACCCGAAGTCGTGTCACACGCATCTAAAGTCGTTAAAAAATCTAAACTTTCACGAATATCATTTACACCCTGATCTTCATCATATTGTTGATAAAGTTGAAAAGCTTTTTCAAAATCCTCAGGTGTATAACCTAACTCAATGTTTGGTGCAGTACGCCAAAATAGATCAGGGACTAAAACGGTATAGCCTTCCTCTGCGAGAAAGTCAGCTTTTGCTCGCATCGCTGCATTGATACCAAATATTTCATGACACAATACAATCCCTGAACCTTTCTTCGCTTCTGGGACTGCCAAATACCCTGAATAGCGATTCCCTGATTTGGTAGTGATCTCAATCGTTTGACCTGTCATTTTTTCTTCCCTAAGACATCGAATATGATCTGATCATGAAATGAAATGCGATAACAAACTGTCCAAAAAATGCGGAGACTATCCAGAGACTGCTGATTCTTTACACAAAGAATTTGCATAAATGGATATCGAATTTAATTATTCAATAAACGAAATTGAGTCGTTGGTTATAATATTGGTTCGACTCATTTATTTTTTGCTAAAAATAGATCTTATAATCGATTTACGCATTTTTTCTCATGCTAAGCTTGAGCAGTACTTCTTCGTTTCAAAATTTAACTACAGGTTTTTTTCAAAGATGACTTTAGATCAATCCAATATCGATCTTTCAACATTGACGCCAATGATGCAGCAATACATGACGGTGAAATTACAGCACCCGCATTCGTTAATGTTCTATCGTATGGGTGATTTCTACGAGTTATTTTTTGACGATGCGCATAAAGCCGCCAAAATTTTAGGGATTACGTTAACCCACCGCGGTAAAGCGAATGGACAACCGATACCCATGGCTGGAGTTCCGTATCATGCAGCAGAAGGATACTTAGCGCGTTTAGTTAAAAAAGGTGAAACCGTTGTTATTTGTGAACAACTTGGGGAAGTCACTGGTAAAGGACCTGTCGAACGTGGTGTAGTCAGAATTATTACACCGGGTACATTGACAGACGATGCATTGCTGAATGACTATCAGAGTTCAAATTTAGTATCCATCTGTATTAAATCTGATGAAATTGGTATCGCCCTATTAGATCTCAGTGCAGGTATTTTTAAAGTCCAACAACAAAATTTTCAAGCTGAACAACTTCCTCTGGAACTTGCGCGTCTTATGCCAAGTGAAGTTTTGATTGATGAAGATTTCAAGTATCCAGAAGTGGTTGAACAGATTAAGCAAATTCTTGATTGTCCCGTTACAAAACGCCCAAATGTAGACTTCAATCTGAATAATGCGCAAAAAACTTTATGTGATCAATTTGCCGTAAGTACTTTATCTGGCTTTGGAATTGAACATCTTGAGTTAGCGAAAGCAGCCGCGGCAGCTTTAATTCATTATGCTAAAGATACCCAAAAAACAGCTTTGCCACATATTCGTTCAATTCGACTTGAACAAAGCTCCGATTTTATCGCTCTTGATCCTGTGACGCGACGAAATCTAGAGATCATTGATCCTTTGTTTGAGCATGGCACTTCATTATTTGATTTGACCAACCAATGTCAAACGGCTATGGGTAGCCGACTACTTAGTCGAACCTTAATGCAACCGATTCGTGATACTGCGTTGTTAGATCAGCGTTTAGATGCGATACAAACAATACTCTCTGGCTATCATGAAGCTCCAATTCGTCTGGTATTAAAAGAAATCAGTGATATCGAACGCGTACTCAGCCGTGTGGCATTAGGAAGTGCGCGACCACGTGATTTAGTGCAACTACGTCAAGCCTGTGCTCAGATTCCGTATTTACGCCATGCATTAGCACCAATGACCTCAACACCGCAATCCGCTTTAATCAATCAATTGAATGAGGAATTGGGTGACTTTAATGGTTTACATCATCGCCTCATGTCAGCCATTGTGGAAAACCCACCTGTTCTACTCAGAGATGGCAATGTCATTGCAAATGGTTTTGATCATGAATTGGATGAACTTCGTCAAATACGCGATCATGCAGGACAATTTTTAATTGATTTAGAAATCAAAGAAAGAGAAACAACAGGTATAAACACACTAAAAATCGGTTATAACCGAGTGAGTGGCTACTATATTGAATTAACCAGAGCGCAAGCAGAACAAGCTCCTGCCCATTATATTCGTCGTCAAACATTAAAAAATGCTGAACGTTATATCACCCCTGAATTGAAGTCTTTCGAAGATAAAGTGCTCTCAAGCGAATCGCGTGCATTGGCTCGTGAAAAACTTTTGTTTGAAATGTTATTGGATGAATTACGTCAAGATATTGCCAATCTTCAAATGATGGCGAGTGCTATTGCTCAACTGGATGTACTGACAAACTTCGCACATCTATCAAGATTATATAATTGGAATCGTCCGGAATTTAGCCCTGAAATTGGAATACACATTCAAGCAGGACGCCATCCCGTTGTTGAATCACTGATTAAAACGCCTTACACCCCAAATGATACTTATCTAGATGTACAGCATCGTATGTCGATTATCACAGGCCCAAATATGGGTGGTAAATCTACATTCATGCGTCAGACGGCGTTAATTACGCTCTTAGCATATTGCGGTAGTTTCGTTCCAGCGAAATCTGCCAAATTGGGACCTATTGATCGGATCTTTACGCGTATCGGTTCAGCAGACGATCTTTCTTCTGGCAAATCTACATTTATGGTGGAAATGACGGAAACTTCTCAAATTTTACATCATGCCACTCAACAATCTTTGGTATTGATGGACGAAGTAGGTCGTGGCACAAGCACTTATGATGGTTTGTCATTAGCTTGGGCTTGTGTTCTTGATTTGACGCATCGCATTAAATGTTTATGTCTTTTTGCAACGCACTATTTTGAATTAACAGAATTAGGCATGGATCCGTGTATTGATAATTATCATGTCACTGCGCAAGAAGTGAATGGTCATCTCATCTTATTGCATAAGGTTCAAAAAGGTCCTGCAAGTCAAAGTCATGGTTTACAGGTCGCTAAACTAGCAGGTATTCCTCAAAACGTGATTAAAGAGGCTCAAGCTAAACTTAAAAAACTGGAGAAACTCCAACTGCAAACTCAACCTGTGCAAAAAGATCTGTTCTCTCAAGATTTATTTTCAAATAGTGAACCTGTAGAAAAAATTATTGAAGTTGAAAATGTGGTTGAAATTCATCAACCTTCTCAAGTTGAACAACTCCTTTCAGAAATTATTGTAGATGACTTAAGTCCAAGACAGGCTTTAGACCAACTCTACCAACTCAAACAATTACTCCAAAAATCTTAGTTCAAGCACACTCAATCAATAAGCCAGTCAACTGCTGGCTTTTTTTATTCATGATTTTTGAAATTCAGAGACAAAATGCCTAAGAATTTGGAAATCCAAGAGGTCTCATCATAAATATTACTGATTTAGTAGCATCCCCTATATTAAATATCAAGAAAAGGAATTGTTAGTTTCGTTCAATTTGCCTAAAATACAGCATTCGTTATTAGAACCATATTTTTTAGGTAGCTGACGCCATGACCTTTGTTGTCACTGAAAATTGTATTAAATGTAAGTATCAAGACTGTGTAGAAGTTTGCCCAGTTGACTGTTTCTATGAAGGTCCAAACTTTCTAGTCATTAATCCAGATGAGTGTATTGACTGCGCGTTATGTGAGCCTGAATGCCCTGCAAATGCCATTTTCTCGGAAGATGAACTACCTGAAGGTCAAGAAGTCTTTATCGAACTCAATGCTGAACTTGCAGAAAAATGGCCAAATATTACTCAGATTGGTGATCAGCCAGCTGACCGTGAAGAATGGAATGGCAAACCAAATAAATTGCAATATTTAGAAAAATAATCCAATGAGAGATCAGCTTCGGCTGATCTTTTTTATACCCAATTGGTACATTTATTTGCAATTTATACGCATTCTTGATAATCAATTAGCATAAAATAGAAACTTATTTGCTTTAGTAAAATTTATTTATAATGAAATTAATTTTGAAGGGCTTGTGCTCAATCAGTGCAATATCGTTGATATTGATTGGATGTACGTCCTCCCCTCAAAAAGGACGAACAATCGTCACCAATGATGGTCAACGCATATATATTCCACAAGAAAAAATAACCTATGAACGTCCAGCGCGACCAAAAGTCATGCCGAATTCTTATCGTGTTTGGCTGATGCAAGGTAATAACCAAGCTCAAGCACGAGAATATGAACAATACTTAGAACGTAATAATGTTGGCAATATTATCCCAAGTTTTGAATTATTTAAATCAGCACGTGCTTGGCAGAAATGTGGTAAATCTGAATATATGGTTCCAAACCGTGAGCTATGGTCGAATCAGTTACCAACACTGAAAGTATTTAAATATCTCGTTGCAGCAAGGATTTTAACTGATTTTGAGGTTACATCTGTATATCGTGACCTTCCATTAAATCAGTGTGCTGGTGGCGCAGGTTCGTCTCGACACTTGTATAACTCAGCCATTGATTTCAGAATCGGTCCTGAATTTCCTCAGGCTGAAGATTATGCATTCATCGAAAATTCTAAATTTAAATTGTGCCAATTTTGGCAAAATTATGGTCAAAGCTTAAATATGGGCTTAGGTTTGTATGCGACTGGTCAAATACATATTGATACTCAAGGTTACCGAACTTGGGGACCCGATCTGACTCGAAATACATCTTTATGCCATTACTAATTTTAGATGATCACATTTAATTAAGAGGTCTTTGACCTCTTTTTTTTGACTGATTTTTCAGCATCAAAGCATCAGAAATTTGCACATTCACTCGAAACGATTACAATGCACTGAACTCCCTACAGGTACTCAGTTATGCAACAACAATGGTCAGATATTGATGCTTATATTGAATCTCATCTGATGCCAGAAGATCCAATTTTAACTCAGACTCTACAAAATACAGCTGATAAGGGTTTTCCTGACCATCTAGCAGTTGCTGCTAACCAAGGCATGTTATTACAAATGTTGATTCAAATGAATCAGTGTAAGCGTGTGTTAGAGCTTGGAACCTTTGCGGCTTATAGCACCATGTGGCTAGCAAGAGCTCTTCCTGAGGATGGATATATTCTCACGATCGAGGGTCGTGATACACATGCAGCACTCGGTCAAGAAAATATCGACAATGCGAAATTAAAGCAAACGGTTGAATTAAAAGTTGGTCGCGCTGCGGATATTCTCAAATCTTTACCTGAAAATTTTGAGCCATTTGACTTTATATTTATTGATGCTGATAAACAAAGTTACCCAGAGTATTTAGAACTATCACTTAAATTTTCACGCTCAGGTACCATTATTTTTTTAGATAATGTGATTCGCGCTGGTGATATTTTGGATGAAAAAAATGTCAAACCAAGCATCGAAGGTATTCGTGAAATGTACCGCCTTATGCAGAATCATCCTCGACTATTGTCGAGTACAGCCTTACAAACCGTCGGCAGTAAAGGACATGATGGTTTTGCACTGGCGATTGTCAAATAAATCTTAATACTAGTCATTAGTATCACTTAAAGGAGTATTCATCAATTTGAATACTCCTTTTTCTTGCACTAAAGCCCTGAAAAAGTTATCCCCGATTCCTGTTTGTATTCCTGTGGATAAAAATAAAATATTATGGCAAACACCTGATTTTCATAAGCTTTAATCAAAAGATTATAAAATAATCAAACCATAAAACCCTACTGTTCTAAAAATTTATCCACCTTCTACCAGTAAAGTTGAACCAATATTTATCAAGTAAAATTAATCAAAATTGATTGATCATTTAGCAACCAACAATGGAACGACTGAATTTCTAAATATATTGGTCGTAATACTGCCCAAGAAAAATTGTTTTACTTTACTGCGACTATAAGCGCCTAGCACAATTAATTGAATTTGATGTTGTTGCTGATAATCTAAAATATTCTCAGCGACATCTCCAAAACGGTATTCAACAACCACATCCAATCCAGCTTCACGTAAATACTGAGCTGGGATATCAAGAATTTCGGGATGATCACCCACATAAAGCAAATGACACTGAAGTGTTCTTAATAAATCACTTTTAGCAACACGATGCATCATTTCTTTACAAGTCTGAGAATCTTCATAGGCAAAAATAAAACGTGTTGGTGGCTTAAAGGTTTCACCAACAGTTAGAACCGTACAACGGGCACCACGAATAAAATTCTCTACATTACTCCCTAAACTTTTGTGTTTTTCTGCGGAGCGCTCACCCACTCGACCAATAATCGCAATGTCATTTTCATTTAAAACATTGAAACTCTGTTCGAGGAAATCACCTTTTTCTTGAATTTTTATCGGCGTAATACCATATTTTTCTTCAATCACTTCTGAAATATGTGAAAGCAAATTATTACTATAATCTAAGGCTAATTCACTTTGTTTTTGTTCTAATTCCGCGAGTTCTTTTAAGAGCATTGCATTACTTTCAAATCCAATCACACCACTAATTTCACCCAGATGATAACTTGCAGGATAGTAATCTAAAACCTGTAAAAGGACTAACTCACGTTTAGTTCGATCCGCAATCCAGGCTGCTGCTTCAGCTAAGGCATGAATACATGGGGATGAATCAATACACGCAATTACACGGTTCATGATTGCCTCACTTTGACATGATGTCTGATTGTTCTTTTCTTTAAACTATCATAGCTTTCGGGCAAATGAACATGGTTTATGTAATTTAATTCAATCTTTCGCGTTACGAATTATTCACGCATTCGTATAAATTGAGCTGGATTCCCTGCAACAACTTCTCTTGCCTGAATATCCTTAGTAACCATACTATTCATACCTACAATCACCTGTTCGTGTATGGTCACGCCATCTTTAATGCCCACATGCGCCCCTAACCAAACATCACGATGAATCTCAATGCCTTTTGAGCGTACTGCTTGCTGGTAAATAGGTTGATCTAAACTCATGCCATGGTCAAATGCATAAAGATGACAATAAGCTGCGATCCGTACTTGGTCATGAATCTTAATCCCAACGCGTCCACCATCTAAAATACAATGATGATTAACGGCGACTTCAGACCCAATTTCTAAAGGACCATGCAAGGTACAATCCGCGGCAATAAAAGTATTATCTCCAATAATGATCTTCCGACCACGCTCAGCAAAAATATGGGCTAAAGGGGAAATGAAACAATTTTCTCCAATTTCAACAGTCTCCATGTCCATTAAATAGGCTTGATAATCTTTTTGCCAAGCTTCAGCCCATTCACGATGCTTTGCCTTGAGTGACCAATATAACCAAGGCATGTAATTCAAACGATGTTTATGCTGTTCTCGGTACTTGAGTAAAGGATCATGTTCCGTCACGTTCGACATCCTCTATATTCAATTGCTCACGTCCACGAGTCACATCTTGGATTTTCAGTTTAAACGGCTCAATTTCATGAATTTGCATACGTGCAGTAATCAATACTCCAGAATCAACATATTCTTCAATATATTCAATTTTTTGTTGATTTAACTCATATTGAAAAATCGACCACTCATTAAATTGGCATTTAAAATTTACAGTTTTCTTTTCGATGAGTTCAATTTTTTCGACTTGTAATAAACATTGCCCAGCAACACCTCCGTATGCTCGTACCAAGCCTCCAGTTCCGAGTTTGATACCACCATACCAGCGGTTTACCAATACAATAATATTAGTCAACTCATTCCCTTCAATCGTTGCGAGTATGGGTCTTCCAGCTGTTCCTGAAGGTTCTCCATCATCATTAAAACGGACTTGATGCCCCATTTTCCATGCCCAGCATTGATGGGTCGTCGAGGCATCAAAGTACTGGTTTAAAAATTCTTTTACATCCTGTTCATTTTCCACAGGTGCGGTGATCGCCTGAAAACGGCTTTTCTTAATATCTTCTTCATAGATATAAGTCTGAGCAAGAGTAAATGGCATGGTAAATTACAAAGATTGAACTCAAATACATTATGCGTGATTCAATCATATTAAAAAACCCAATCAAAAGATCATTGATTGGGTTTTAAACAGACTGAAAAAATAGAGATTATCGTTCGCGTAACGCTTCTTTCGCCTTATTGAATGGTTTCAACAGGTATTCAAGAATCGTTTTTTGACCTGTCTTAATATCAACCGTTGATACCATACCCGGCGTGATTGGGAAAGCTTGCCCAGCTTTGTTATAAAGCTTGTCTGAATCAGTACGAATATACACACGATAATAGAATTGATCTTGTTTAACTTCATCACGTAGCGTATCAGGAGAAATGACTGTTACCTCTCCTTTCAAGCCACCGTAGATTGAATAATCGTACGCAGTGATTTTCACTAAAGCTTCCTGTCCAGGATGAATAAATGCAATATCACGCGGTGAAATTCGCGCCTCAATTAAAAGTTGTTCATCTAAAGGGACAATGGTCATCAACTTACCATTCTGAGGAATAACACCACCCAAAGTCATCACATCAATTTCTTTTACCACACCGCGGACTGGTGCTTTAAAGATTGTACGATTCAGACTATCAGATTTACCTTTGATCACTTGTTGTTGAGTTTCGACATCAGTGCTCGCCTTAGATAACTCTTCGCGTGCCTGAACATAGTACTGGTTACGAATATCGTTAATTTGGTTGGTCAATTCATTTGCTTGACGTTTTAAACGTAAAACTTCAACTTCACTCGCAGCACCTTTGGCAACAAGCGGTTCTGTCATTCTCAATTCTTGCTGAACTAACGTAAGTGCTTGCGTTAAGCCAGCAATAGATTCTTCCATATTGGCACGTCTAGAACGATAAAGCTGAGTTTCTTCAGCAACCAATTTTGGAATTTTTTGAACTGATTCTGGAAATACCAGTGGACCACCATTCACTTCCGCACGTAAACGTGCAGCTGTTGCTTGCGATGACAGTAGTAACGATTCTGATTCACCCACATTTGAAGCAAATCGTGTCGGATCAAGTTGAGCAAGAGTTTGCCCTTTTTCAACAATATCACCTTCTTTAACTTCAAGTTTGGTTAGAATCCCGCCCTCTAAAGATTGAATCACTTGTTCCTTAGAAGTTGGAACCACTTTACCTGTACCATTAGAAACTTCTTCAAGTTTGAAAATAGCTGCCCAAATAATGAGTGCAAGCAAACCCAGACCAATAATCCAAATCGTAATACTGACCTTCGGTAATGGTGGCTCTAACTGAGACACTTTTAATGAACGTTGTTGTTTTAATTCTTCGCTCATGATTTAGCCCCTGAATTTGCTTGTTGCTGGCCAGAATTATTTAAAATTTGATCACGTGGGCCATCCATAACGATACGACCATCATTCACCACAATAATACGATCCACTAACTCTAATACTGCACGGCGGTGGGTTGCCACAACCAATGTGCGATGTCCAAGCCAGTTCTTCATATGATCAATTAATTGTTTTTCAGATACATCATCAATCGCAGCTGTAGGTTCATCTAACAACAGAATATTTGGCTGACAAATGAGGAGTCTTGACAATAAAAGTGCCTGACGTTGTCCACCTGAGAAGCCTACACCACCTTCTAAAATAATATGATCTAGTCCCTCCTTCTTTTCTTGAATGAAGTTGAGTGCACCGGTTACTGCAAGTGCTTTTAATAAATCATCATCTGTAGCTAATGGTGCACCTAACGTTAAGTTTTCTCTGACTGTACCAAAGAATAGGTGCGCATTTTGATTCAACAAACCTACGTCACGACGAACGTCCGATGGATCTAACAAGGTAATATCAATATTATCTAATTGAACCTTACCTTGAACTGCAGTTTGCATACCTGAAAGTAATTGAAGAATGGTCGATTTACCTGCACCGTTACGCCCAAGAATCGCAATTTTTTCACCTGGTTTAATTTCAAGTTTAGGAATAACGATACTTGGTTTAGGATCTTCTTCGCCGTATTTAAAGACCACACCATTTAATTCATAATGACCATCAAGTACTGATCGCTGAATCAATTGTGAACGCTCAGGATGGTCAACCTGTTTACTCATTAATTCATCAAGACTTTCTTTCGCTGTTTTAGCTTGCTGATAACGACCAAGAACACCTGTAACCTGTGCAATTGGCGCTAACATACGTGATGATAGAATCGAACATGCCACCAACGCACCGGTGGTCATTTCTCCATCCATTACCGCAAAACAACCCACCAACACCACAATTGCAAAAGTCAGCCCCTGTAATTTTTGAGTCCAAAGATTCAATACGCCTACAATTTTACGTTGTTTCATGCTGATAGAAGCTGAAACATCATTCATGTGATTCCACTGATTTTGAAAGCGGGACTCTGCACGTAGCAGTTTAATATCTTCAATACCTTGAACAGCTTCAACGAGAATCGCATTTCGTATTGATGACTCACGCATACCCTCTTTAGCCAATTGCGCTAATTTTTTTTGCGCCAAAAGCCCTGGAATAATCATCAGCGGTACAACCACCAAAATTACCCAGAAAAGATTGCCACCAATGAGCCAAAAAATACCAAGGAACAGGAAGAAGAATGGTAAATCAGCAAAGGCGGTAATTGTTGTAGATGTTACAAGCTCACGTACACCTTCTAGTTCACGAATTTGTGAAATAAACGTTCCCGTGGATTTAGATCGTTCACTATTTTTAATACGTAAAGCATGACCAAAGACCCGATCTGAGACTCTTAAATCTGCACGCTTACCAATCATATCTGAAAGAATTAATCGTGAGTATTTCAATGCGAATTCAAAGATTGCAGCAAGTAATACACCACCTGCTAGCACCCACAAGGTTGGAATAGATTGTGCTGGAATAACTCGGTCATACACATTCATCGAGAATACGATTGTCGCGAGTGCTAATACGTTTGCAAGCAATGATGCAAACATAATATCGATATAGCGTTTCCAATCGCGTAATACAATTTCCCAAAACCAATTTTTTTCGTACGGCTTGATATATTCGTCAATACGTGCATCAGGTACTGAGGTTTCTGGTCTTAAAATATAGACTGAGTCGATGACATCTAACAATGTATCTACTGAAAATGTCTGTGCTAACCCTTCATCACCGCTCAGTTGAACACTTGCGTTACCTTGTGCATCTGCACGATCAATGACGCCAACTTGCCCATCTTTAAATCCGACCAATACCGGTAAACGCCACGGATTTAAAATATCGGGGCTAAAATCCACTTTACGGACATGTAAACCTACTTGGCGTGTCATAATTGCCAAGATGTCATCGACTGACTGGTTCTGATTCCAGTTTAGTTCTAAGCGAATACGTTCAGCAGAGGTTTCAATTCGATAATGACGTGCAACCGTCAGGACACCTTGTAACCATGGTTGATAATTTATTCTTGTATTCATGGTTTCAATTCTACCCCTTGAATGGTCAAATTATTAAGTTGATATACATCGCGGCTCTTACCAGAAGCGGCAATATATTGAACTAAGTTTTCATAAATATCATAACGTGCCGTTTCAATATCTGAATTTGAACGGTGAATCGCTTGCTCAGCATTTAAAAGATCAACAGCTGTACGAGTGCCAAGTTTATATTGTTCTTGATATAACTCTTTTGTTCTGACTGATGTCGCTTGTTGATCAATTAATACTTTCATTTGTCGCTGTTTATTTTCAACTTGTTCTTGAGCACGACGAATTTCATCAATTGTTTCTAAATAAACTGCATTTACTTTTGCTTTAGCAGCTTCTTCTGCAAACGATGCCGCACGACTGCGTGAACTAATTGCACCACCTTGGAAGAAAGTACTATTTGCTTCAAGCATAATAGAACTATCTGTTCCATCGTCTTGATTGTTATTCGGATTACGTCCGTTGACTGCTTGACTCAATGTACCTTTAACATTTAACGTAGGATAACGACTCAATTGAGTTTGTTTTTTTTCCAATTCTGCAACATCAACTTCTGCTTTAGCAGCCATCATTTTCGGAATTTCGTTAAACTTTGGCTCTGAATAAATATCTGAAGCCTTAATTAAACTCTCAGGTATCTCCCAGTTATATTTTGATATATCTGTTCCCATCAAAGTTCTAAGACGTTGTTTAAATACATTGAGCTGTGTTTCTTGCAGAATTAAATTTGATTGTGCAGATTCATAATATGATTGCGCTTGGATTGGATCGGCCTGACTGCTGATACCTGCCTCTGCACGTAAATTAGCAATTTCTCGGATTCGTGATATACCAGCAATTTGCTCACGTGCAATACGTGTAATTTCTTCATATCGCTTAATATTTACGATGGCAGAAGCCACTTCAAGAGCAATTTGGTCAATTGTGACAAGAGCTTGAGCTTGGCTAAACTGCAACTTGGCTTCTTCTGTACTAACTAGTGATTTTTGTTTACCAAAGTCAAAAAGTAGTTGTGTCGCATTGACATTAAATAATTGACGCCCTCTTTCTCCTGAAGTCATATCTCCAGTTGAAACACCTGCACTCAACTGTGGGTAATAACCGGCTTTAGCAACATCAATAAATGCATTTTGTGATGCGAGTGAAGAAACACTTTGTGTCACTTCAGGATGTCTAGCTACTGCAATCTTAATCGCATCGTATAAGCTTAACGTTTGTTTATCAGCCGTACCATTCACAAGTGGCATCAAAGATACTGGAGCACTAGGCGAAGCTTGTGTCGTTATCACAGGCAATTGTTCGACCTGTTTAGGATCAAAGCTAAAATCACTCAGTTCATTTAACTTAACTTGTCTAAAGTCATCATCAGCTTTAGGTTTAAAAAACTGATCCATATTTGATTTTAATGCAGTTAAACTGAATTTTTTCTTTGCTTGAGGTTCAGCATTCACCGTATTGTATTTTTGTTCAGAGACGACTTGATCAGCTTTAGGCTTAATATTTACAACTGGCTTAATCGACTGCGATTGTTCAGATATTTTCGCTTTCTGCTCTATTGGTTTTGAATAAACAATTGTAGGTTTATTTACAGCCAAAGCACTAGTCGGTTGCTGAACGATCAAGTTTGGACGCTCAATTACATTCTGTGTTTCTAACTTATTATGAGAACCTGATTTAAAAGGCCAAAAAGCTTTGGCTTTAGATACAAGACTTTGACGATGTTCAACTTTCGCTACAGTTGAAGGTGGAGCTTGTAGCAAGTTGTTTTGGCTGTTAATTTGTTGATCATTAACAATCTTCGGTTTTGGTGTACTAGACACTTTCAATGAAGTTTCACTCACCGATTTTTGTAAAGTCGGTGTCAAAACTTTTGTATTTGAAACATTGCCAGTAGCTTGGTGATGACCCTCATCCAACTTAGTTTTATCTTTGCCTATATTCCCAATAAATGTAAAGAGTTTACTTTTTGGTTTTTCTGTTTTGTCTTCTGAAACCGATGTTTCATTTTCTAGTAATTTTGCGTGTTGCGCGTCAATTAAAGATTCTGTTAGTTGATTTTGGATCTTTGGTTTAAGCGGTTTTAAAACCTGACGAGTGTCTTTAGTAGCGGGTTGTACAGTAGATGAAATAGTAGGTTTTAGAACATTTGGCGCTGAAGCCTCTTCAATATCCTGCTTTACCTTTGGCAGCAATACTTTTGGTTCAGATGCCGCTTTTTCACGCTTAACAAATGCAAAGAAAGATTTCTTTTGAGTCTTTTCCTTCGACTCATTCTGAGACTGCGAATTAGATAAAGGTATAGTGTTAACTTGAGCAATTTCATTTTCGACTATGTCGTCTAAATCAGGAACTTGTTCAATAACTTTAGGAACAAGAACCTGTTCTTTCACTTGCTCTTTCGAGATTTTGGATTTCGATTGGAATAATTTAAAACGTGGCTTTTCAAGCTGTTCAGGTATATCTTCAACAGTCTTTTTTTCCAAACTAAAGTTGATTTTTGGTTTTTGTAATTCTGCTGATAGTGCACGTTGGGTATCGTCAATTGCTAGAGGAGCGATTGCATCTTCAGCATGTACTTGTGTCGTACATAAACTGATCGCAAACAGCGTGATATACCCCATATCCTTCTGACTTAATTGATGTTTAGCCACTTGTAATCTCTATTAAAAAGTGTGAACTACGCCACATAAAATCAATCGTATTCTACAATGATTTTTATATTATTTCTGCGTCAATTGTAAACTTACGATTTGTTTGAGTTAATTTACAGTCTAAATATCTATAAAACAACATTATTTTATAGATATCACACTATTTTTTTAAACTGTGAAATCATCACCTAAATAAACTTTACGGACAGTTTCATCCATAAGTACTTGATCTGGTGTTCCTTCCGCAATGACAGATCCTTCGCTGACAATATAAGCATGCTCACAAATCGCGAGCGTTTCGCGAACGTTATGGTCTGTAATGAGCACACCGATACCACGTTCTTTTAAATTGCGAATAATGTCTTTGATATCACCTACAGAAATTGGATCTACCCCAGCAAAAGGTTCATCAAGGAGCATAAACTTAGGATCGGCGGCTAATGCTCGAGCGATTTCAGCACGGCGACGCTCCCCCCCTGACACACTCATCCCCAAAGAATCTTTAATATGTGTAATTTTAAAGTCTTCTAATAACTCTTGAAGTCTCTCTTTACGTTGTTGCTTATTAAGATCCTTCCGCGTTTCAAGAATCGCCAAAATATTATCTGAAATACTCAATTTACGAAAAATTGAAGCCTCTTGTGGCAAATAACCAATTCCATGACGAGCACGCTCATGCATTGCAAGGTCCGAAAGATCAAGATTATCTAAGTGAATTTCACCTTTATCCATTCGAACCAGTCCGACTACCATGTAAAAGCTTGTCGTTTTTCCCGCCCCGTTCGGTCCAAGCAAACCAACAATTTGACCACTCTGCATGCTAAATGAAACATCTTTCACCACCCAGCGTTTACTATAAACTTTGGCAAGATGTTTAATTTTTAATGTTTGGATTGGTGATTCATCGACGCTCATTAATCACGTACTCCAGAGAATGATTTTGAGGCAGAAGGAGGAATTATAATTTGTACGCGACCTTTTGAACTACCCGTTTCACTACTGCCACCGCCTAAAACTTCGATATCACCCTTATTCATACTATAACGCAAAGTATTCCCACGAATACTTGCGCCATCTTGATACAAATATGCATTACCCGACAAAGTAATAATGCCTGTATCAGCGTTATATACAATTTTAGAGGCTTCACCACGTGCAATGCCACGTTTAGACTCTAATTGCTGTTGGAACTTTGCAGGAGAACCTGACGCATTTACTGAGCTAATTTGGCGATTGGCATTGAGATTAGCAACTATAGAGGCTGCATTTAACTTGAAAGTACCTTGTTCAACAGAAACATTCCCAATATAGGTCGTTATACCTGTTTTGTCATTATAGGTCGCACGATCAGCTAAAAGCATGATGGGTTGATTACGATCACTGGGCAATGCAAATGCCATAACAGAAATAGAACTGAGTGCCACCATTGCTATTGCTTTAAGCATTTTCGAACCTGATAAATAAGAAGGTTTAGTTTGGTGCATACTTTCCTCGAATATTTTTAAAATCGTACTGACCTTCATTCAAATCTGCTTCTAAGCCTTGGCTGACAAAATCTGCATTTGGTGTTTGTACAGTAACTTGCTCAGATGTTTCAAGCTTTCTTGTTTTTGGATATCCTGTAAGCGCATCGGTTCGAAAAACCATTTTGCCCATTTCTCCTTGCTTGGTTGCAACAACATCTCCAGATAACACAATCTTCTCATTGTCATTGTAACCATGCGCTTGTTTAGCATAAAACGTAGCGTCTTCTACATTATCAGTAAACATGCTGGCATTTAAATTCTGCAAGCTTGATGTTTTCTGTTTCATATCTTGGTTCAGCTCATCAACTGTAGCCTTAACATAAAGCATGCCTTTTTCATCAGTTTGCAAAAGATTAATATTCTTTGCCGAATATGTCATCGATTGAGCGGATGAACCCTCTAATTTTTTCCCTTTACCGCTGTAATAATAATAGCCACCACTTATAGCAGCGACAATAACAGCAGTAATGTATAAAACTTTAGTATCCATAAATCATCAACTATATTCAGCGTTCATATCAACTGCGTATTAATGCGTTACAGCCAAATATTTTTCAAGAAGTTCATGGTAAACCCCTTTTGACAACAATAACATGTCACAAATTTCACGCACAGCGCCACGACCACCATAAGCTTGGGTTACAAGGTCTGCACGACGACGAACTTCAACATGACCATTTGGCACTGTTACTTTCATTCCCGCAATCGCAAAAGCTGATAAATCTGGCCAATCATCCCCCATATACAAGCAATCTTCTGGTTTTAAACCCAGTTGCGTACAAGCTTGCTGTAAGGCAGTCCCTTTGTCTTCACGCCCCTGATAAACTAAGTCTACACCTAAATCATTCATACGCTTTGTCACAATATTGCTTTGGCGACCGGTAATAATGACAACTTTAATTCCAGCTTGCTGAACAAGTTTCATCCCAAGTCCATCACGAATATCAAATGACTTAATTTCATCACCTGAGTTCGTCAACGTTACAAAACCATCACTTAGAATACCATCCACATCCAAAACCAACGCTTCGATATGTCGTGCTTGTTCTAACAATACATAAGATGCCATGAATTAATTTACCCCAGCTTGAATTAAATCGTGCATGCTAATCACACCAATCACTTGTTTGGCATCATTGACTACTACAAATTGATTGATTTTTTTAGCATTCATTTGCTCTAGCGCTTCAACCGCTCTTGCTTCTTGTGAAATGGTTAGAGGATTTTCAATCATAACCTTTGATACGGCAAGATTAACATCAAAACCTTGTTGCTTATCAATGAGACGTCGCAAGTCACCATCTGTAAATATACCTAACAGAACATCATTTTCATCCACAATTGTGGTTAATCCGAGACGTTTGTTTGATATTTCGTATAAAACTTTATTCATTGGTGTATCTGGTGAAACTTTTGGTAGAGATTCACCCACATGCATCAGATGTTTAACGTGCAACAGTAATCGTTTACCGAGTGCACCAGCTGGATGCGACATCGCGAAATCATTTGCAGTAAATCCACGCGCTTCAAGTAAAGCAACAGCCAAAGCATCACCTAAAGCTAAAGTCGCTGTCGTGCTTGAAGTTGGTGCCAAACCTAATGGGCATGCCTCTTGAATATGACCAAGTGTAAGCGCAACATCAGCGTTCTGTGGCATTGGTCCACGGTCATCACCTGAAATTGTTATCAATGGCACACCCAAATGTTTGATGAGTGGCATTAACATCATGATTTCATCACTTTTACCAGAGTTCGAAATCGCGATCAGCACATCTCCACGCACTAACATCCCGAGATCACCATGACCAGCTTCACCTGGATGCATGAAGAAAGACGGCGTTCCTGTTGATGCAAATGTTGCAGCCATTTTTCGACCGATATGACCAGATTTCCCCATACCAGTGACCACTAAACGACCTTGGCACCGTAGGATAATTTGACATGCTTGGGAAAAGCGATCATCAATCTGATGAGATAGTACCGATAAAGCTTGACGTTCAATCTCCAAGGTTTCTTTTGCAACCTTTTGAAAATCAATTGGATATGTAGTATTTTCAGAATTCAAATCTGGGCACCTTGAAGCTGGATTCAGCCACAATTTCAATCATTAAATTATTCTTCATATATTAACATAAGCATGCAAGTATCTTTTTCTTAAATGTATAAATTTCATTTGCATAGATTTTTTACGCATAAAACTTTGTGAAAGATAAGCCTTAGGTTAAGATGAACCACCATTTTTTTAGCTTTTTGAAGACCTATGCAACCATTTGTTCTATATAACTCAGAGCAACGAAAAAAAGTTGAGTTTGTACCACGCAAAGAAGGACATATTGATATGTATGTCTGTGGGATGACAGTTTACGACTACTGTCATATCGGTCATGCTCGGGTTATGGTTGCATTTGACTATATTATTCGTTTTCTTCGTAGCCAAGGTTGGAAAGTTAAATATATTCGCAATATTACTGACATTGATGACAAAATCATTGCACGTGCAAATGAAAATGGTGAAAGCATTACAGCACTCACTGATCGCTTTATTCAGGCAATGAATGAAGATGCTGCCAATTTAGGATGCTTGGCACCTGATGAAGCACCTCGTGCGACAGAGTACATCGATCAAATGCAAAATATGATTGGTACTTTGGTCAATAATGGCACTGCATATCCTGCGTCAAACGGTGATGTGTACTTCGAAGTTGAAAAATTTAAAAAATACGGGCGTCTATCTGGTCGTAAACTCGAAGACATGCAAGCAGGTGCTTCCGAACGAGTCGATGTTGAAGTTGAAAAGAAACATCCTTTCGATTTTGTGCTATGGAAGCATGCAAAAGAAAATGAACCTTCTTGGAAATCTCCTTGGGGGAATGGTCGTCCAGGTTGGCATATCGAATGTTCAGCAATGTCTACATGTTGCCTTGGTAATCATTTTGATATTCATGGTGGTGGGTCTGACTTAACCTTCCCCCATCACGAAAATGAAATCGCACAAAGTGAAGCTGCAACTGGCGAACAATATGTAAACTATTGGATGCACGTAGGCTTTATCAATGTCGATGGTGAAAAAATGTCTAAATCTTTAGGCAATTTTTTCACGATTCGCGATGTCATGGAAAAATTCCATCCTGAAGTTATTCGTTACTTTATCGTTTCATCACACTATCGTAGCCCTGTGAATTTTTCTGATACTGCGCTTAAAGAAGCTAAAAACACATTAAGTCGTTTTTATCATTCATTTAAAGCATATCAACAGATATATGGTGCCGAAATTAATTCGCAATACGATGAAGCACTCGTTGAAAAGTTTAATGCAGCAATGCGGGATGATTTCAACACATCAGAAGCGATTGCCGTACTTTTTGAAATCAATAAAGAATTAAATCGTGCCGTAAAAGACGAACTTGCTGAACAGGCGGCCATATATTATGCCACCTTGCGCTATCTGACCAATATCTTAGGTCTTGTTCAACATAATGTTGATGAATTCCTAAAATCAGATATTGGTCAAGAAAGCTTATCTTTGAGTAATGATGAAATTGAAGATCTCATTCAACAACGCAAAGATGCCAAGAAAGAGAAAAACTTTGCACGTGCAGATGAGATTCGCCAAAATCTTCTTGATCAAGGCATTGTACTTGAAGATACGCGTCAAGGAACTTTATGGCGACGTGCTGATTAATTCATCAATTAAATTTTGGAAGTGTTGACAGGGTGTGCAAAATCACTATAATTCACACCATATTGCGGGAATAGCTCAGTTGGTAGAGCACAACCTTGCCAAGGTTGGGGTCGCGAGTTCGAGTCTCGTTTCCCGCTCCAAAATTTTAAAAGCTTCAGTCGAAAGATTGAGGCTTTTTTTATTGACTTAGATTCTCAAATAAAGTCGACCTAGATTAAATTATTCGAAAGAGAAAAGAGAAGCTAGCCGACCAAAGTCAAAGTTGCTCCACACCCAATCACTCTCAAACTTGAACAGGTTTTCATCTTAAATTCACGCTTTTTTTGATAATATTAATTACTTTAATGCTCTTTTTTAGGCTAAAAGCATGAGATTAAATGCTGACTTCTCTCAACCTGTAATAATTACTCCAGAGGATTATCAATGGATTCAATCCCCAAGAGGCGAAGTTAAACGAATGATGTTTGATCGTGTTGGCTTAGAACAAGCAAGAGCAACCAGCCTAGTTGAGTTCCCTTCAAATTCTCAGTTCCCAGAGCATCAACACCCCTTCGGTGAAGAAGTTCTAGTGTTAAACGGGACTTTTACTGAAGATGATCATCAGCACTATCCATCTGGATGGTATATGCGAAATCCTCACCTTTCTAAACATATTGTCTCGAGCTTAGATGGATGTCTGATCTTGGTGAAACTCATGCAAATGTCTGAAGAAGAAAAATTAGCTACACGAATTGATACTCGTGACGAGCGAAACTGGACCTATTTTAACAACAGAAAGATTTGCCAACTATTTCAATCTGAGTATGAAGACACCTTTCTCGAAAAACTCGAAAGCCAACAGGTTTTAGAATCAACACATCATAACGGTATTGAAATTTTCATTATCAAAGGTAAATTGGTGATGAATGAACGAAATTATTCAGCCGGTTCGTGGATGAGGTTTCCGATTCAACATCGTATTGAAATCAAAGCAGGTGGTTCTGGCGCTTTGATTTATGTAAAAAAAGATCATTTAAAAAATATATAAACCCAAAAAAACCCAATACATTATTGGGTTTTTAAGCTAGTGCATTGATTAAGACTCATCATATGCGCTTTTTTTCCAGACACCCATATCAATAAGCTTCTGAATTTGCTTATCAATCACTTCCGCTTTATATTCGTCGTGATGTCCCTGTTTTTGCTGCAAATACAAATTTTTAGGATATATATTATTTTTATAAATTAATTGTGCGCATTCTGCACGTATATCTTTCATCCAATTGGTCACCTGAGCGTGTGTACGATGATAACGAAGTGCCTCTATATCAACTACACCAGTGACATAGGTAGATCCATTGGTATCATGCTGTTTACCCACTATTTTACCTTTATGGTCCACAATCATAGAAAGACCACCACCACAATCGATCGGTGCTAATGTATTTTCATCAAGATACATCCCCCCAATATTTGGTGCTACTACGTACATATTATTTTCTAAAGCACGAGCACGATTGGAGATTTCAAATACATCATTTTCAGTAAATGAAGCTGGTAAAGATGCACGATAGACGACTTCAGCACCATTCATCGCTAGGCCTCGACCATTTTCTGGAAAATTACCTTCCATTGCCATCATGATGCCCAATCGACCAATTTCCGTATCAACTACTGGCCAAAATGATTGAAGCTCTTCACCATATTTTTTTACCCACTTATCATACAAATCATGAGGTGATGCTGAACGCTCGCATGGCAATAAAGCAGACATTTTGTGGTGTTTTAAAATAATTTCGCCTTGAGGATTTATAATAAATCCGACATTAAACATAATGCCTGGCCAATCCTCATTTTTAGCTTTGGCTTGCGCCATGATAAAAACATTATGTTTTTTAGCTAACTCACCTAAACGATCTGTTTCAGGGCCCGGTATATCGATCGCACCATCATCCAAGAATTCTTGAATATCAACATCGAGTGCTTCATCGTTGAAGCCCTGTAATGCCCCCTCTGGGAGAACCAACAGTCTTACTGGAATATCTAAAGAACTCAACCATAATGCACCGGATGTAAGTTCCTCTAAATGAGAGATATTTTTCATAATATCTGCTCTACAACTTGTGCCCCATATTGTTGGAACTAATCCTACTACACCATAAGGTTTGATCATTTTATTTTCCTCTAAATCCATTCAGTTTTTTTATGTACTTAAAAATTATCAGTGTGCTGATAATTATGCAAGTTCAAAAACCAAATAATTTAGAAAATTATTCTTCATTAATTTTTTTCATCCAATTCCTGACGATTCTTATTTCACTTTCACTAAAACCATCGACTAGAGAATCTTCTAAACGATCAATAGCATCACCACAATCTTCCATAAGTTTTTTCCCTAAATCTGATATCTCAATTAATTGAATTTTCTTATTCGTAGAATGAGAAGTTTTATAGAGAATATTTTGTTTTTCTAATTTTGAGATCATCAAATTTACTGTTTGCGGTGTTAATGAAGCAAAACGTGCTATTTCCGCATTTGTGAAACCTGGGTAAGTCAAAATAATTTTCAAAATTGTGAACTGTGGTGGAGTGATTGAATATTCAGCAAGTACACGCTCCATTTTTAAACGATATACATGAGATGTCTTTCTTAATAAAAATCCAAGGTAACCCGATTCATTATCAAATATTTCAGGTGAATTCGTATTTTTTTTAAACATACCTATTGCCCTTTTATAAAATCATAAATATTATCAGTATGCTGATAAAAAGTATTTGAGTTTAACTTTGCATTATATATGACTAATGCTGCTTAAATTTGAATACCTAGTCACAGTTTAGCTAAAAAAATAATGGAATAAAAATCAAACCCTTAAGGATATAGGATACGAAAATGCAGAATACTCTAAATGCTGAAGAACCCGCTTCGGTCAAAAAAAATACGAGATACGCTTGGTACGTAGTCACACTATGTATGTTGGCTTATATATTTTCTTATATTGATCGACAAATTTTAGTCTTGATGATTGAACCGATCAAAGCAGATTTAAATTTAACTGATACTCAGTTTAGTCTATTGCACGGTTTAGCTTTTTCCCTATTTTACGCATTTATGGGATTGCCTATCGCTTATTTAGCAGACCGATTTTCCCGACCAAAAATTATTGCAATTGGCATTATTTTTTGGAGCTTAGCAACAGCGGCTTGTGGTCTAAGTAAAAACTTCATTCAACTTTTTCTTTCAAGAATGGGGATTGGCATTGGTGAAGCAGCATTATCACCCGCAGCATATTCCATGTTTAGTGATATGTTCAGTAAAGACAAATTAGGTAAAGCCGTTGGTATTTACTCCATTGGTTCTTTTATCGGTGGAGGGATGGCTTTTCTCGTTGGCGGCTATGTGATCAGCTTATTAAAAGATGCAACGTTTATTGATGTTCCTTTACTCGGCATGATGAAGGCTTGGCAAGTTGCCTTTATTCTCGTTGGATTGCCAGGCGTTTTTATTGGTCTTTTATTTATTTTAACAGTAAGAGATCCGCAACGAACAGGACAAAAACTCGATGCCTCAGGTAATGTCGTAAAAGTTAAATTTACGGATTCTTTTAAATTCTTAAAAAAGCACAGTAAGACATTTACTTGTCACTACATGGGCTTCACATTCTATGCAATGGCATTGTTTTGTGTCATGAGCTGGTCACCTGCATTTTATATGCGTAACTTTGGTCTGAGTCCTGTTGAAACAGGTTATATGTTAGGAATGATTCTACTTATCGCAAACACATCTGGCGTTTTCTTTGCAGGCTGGTTAACTGACTATCTGACTAGTAAAGGTCGACGTGATGCTGCAATGTATGCTGGTTATTTAGGTGGTTTAGGAATTATCTTACCGATTATTAGCTATACATTAGTAGACTCACTGTGGTTATCTGTTGCTATTTTTACAGTGGCTATGTTCTTTGCATCTTTCCCAATGCCAACCTCAACAGCAGCTATGCAAATTTTAGCTCCAAATCAATTACGAGCTCAAATTTCTGCAATTTTCTTGTTAATCAGCAGCTTAATTGGTTTAGGTATTGGAACAACTTTAGTCGCATTAATTACCGATAAAGTATTCGGGGATACCAACATGGTAGGTTATTCAATTTCAATCGTAGGTGGATTCTCAGCGTTATTGACTATTATTTTACTCAAAACAGGATGTAAACATTTTGTGAAAAGTCTAGATGTAGAAAAAGATGAAATGGTCAGATAAGAAGTGATTTGTGCAAAATTACATAAAGCATTTTCTAAAATCTAAGCTCATATTTAGTTTATTTTAGAAAAAGAACTCGAACATCTGTTCGAGTTCTTTTTTCTCAACTGAGAATCAATAATGATTAAACTAATCAAAGGTAGAAAAAACAATCAACGTCTACTTGTTGCAAGCCAAAGCCGCATTATGATGAATACCCATGTCCGATGCCCGATTAAATAAAGATAAACGACGTATTCCCTGTCAGGTCTAGGCTTTCAACATTTTTCGTTTGAAGAGCAGATTATTCTCCCTACTTGAATAGAAATCACTCTCAAATTTAATAAAATGCGTTCAGGACTGCTGAATGAGGAAAACTCACTTCCAGAAGCTGATTTAACTTAACTCATTCAAAGTGTGAATATTGTTAGACGATATAATGCCGAACCATATAGCGCGTTAACAAAAAAAGAATATTGTTTAGGTGATCAATCAGATGAGTGCGTAATTATTATTTATACTCATCTCTAAATCAGATTCAGTCTTACAACTTTTGAGTAATCGCAAAAAAAAAGACTCGGCCTTAAAAGTCCGAGTCAGGTTGTAGTCAAATAATGAGCATTTTTTAAGAAAGATTTACTTTTTGAATACCATTTCTACCTGGGAAATCCTTGGCTAAAGATCGGGCATTAGGCATTTTTAACCATAATCTTAATAATTTTCTTCGCTTTGAGATGTCTTCATCATCTATAAATGACGATCGTGAATGCATTACACAATAGTTATTACAGAACTGCATATCACCCGGTTCAAGCATCATATCTAGTCTGAGATCAGGATCTTGTATGTATTGATCGAAAATATCAAGCGCATCGACTTGAACTCTGGATAAAGGTATTCCTTTTCGCTCATGTCCTAGTTCAATATATGCTCTTAAGTAACGGCAACTTAATTTATTGTCATAAAAGCTAAATATAGGCGTGAGTGTTGGTTCTGAGTCACCAAGATGATCACAATAAGTCGGATGATAATAATAACCTAGATATTCAGGATAATTTTCTAAAATTCTATTGTAGACTGTGGCAGCACTGACGAGACTACTCAATCCTCCACTCATTGCTTTTCTAATTGATAGCAATCCAACTACGTCAGATAAGTCAGTGTGGTAAGGGAGATATGCGTTTGTTTCATAAACTCGCGTTGATTTGTTATTAAGATCACCAACGTTTTCTACTTTACCCAATAAATCGCCTTTAGGATTTTGGGTAACGGGTTGACCCATATACATGCCTATTAAATAGTAAATAATCGCCAATTGGCGTTCACTAAATTTAGAGACATCCAAACCTTTTAATAGAAAGAAACCATATCCATTCTCAAGCTCATCGGCATATTTTTTAAATTCAGATAAAACTTGTGAATTATTAATCGTTAAATGCGTGTTATTCAATTGATCAATTTCTAGATCTTGTTGTTCTATCAATTGCAAATTTTGGCTTAATTCATGAAGCATTTCTTCGCTTAAATAATAAATCCAATCTGTCTGATTTTTTAGGTCTTTGCCCACCCATGCCGACTTATGACTGATTTTCTCTTTTAATATCGTATTCATCGCAATTTATCCCTGAACTAGTGTTTGTTTTCCTGCATTTTTCGGACCATCGCATTAAAAAACTTATCTGCGAAAGCACTTTCTTGAATTAACATTTGAGTTAAGTCTGCACACTTCTGTTTTACGATATGATCTAATTCAACATCGTCACCACGCATTGAATCCGCTTGGCATTGTATTTCTGCCGCTCGTTGAACTGTCCAGAGTAGGAAAAAAGCTTTTTCAATCGTACTCTCTCCCACAGCTACACCATGATTTCTAAGTACCAGAATGTGATGATCACCTAAACTTTTGATCATTCTTTGTTTTTCTTCTTCGAATAGGGTAATGCCTTCAAAGGCATGATAGCCTACCCGACCATATAACTGCGCACCATAAAAATTGTCATTTTTAAAGCCATCTTTCTTTTGTGCAATGGCACTGATTGGTGTGGTATGTGTATGTATTAAACATCGAATATCATCACGAGCACCATGAACAGCACTATGTAAAGCAAATCCTGCAGGATTGGCATCATATTCAGAATGAATCACTTTATTACCGTTTAAATCAACTTTTAATAAATTTTCGGGTGTGATTTCCGTATAGTTCAAGCCGAAAGGATTTACTAAATAATAGTGTTCAGCTCCTGGTAAGCGCGCTGAGACATGATTAAAAATTGTTTCCGTCCAACCAAAATAATCAATAAGGTGATAACAATTCGCTAATTTAACTCTGAGCGCCCATTCAGCTTCAGACACATTCAATACATTATTTTTCATCTTCATTATTCCTTGTTCTGGCTTGTTCGCTTAAATAGACCGTTAATTCATATATAAGTTTGGATGTCGGCATCGGACATTCATAAGCATCTGCCAATTCAAATACAGCTTCTGCAATGGGTGCTAACTCTAAAGGGCGATGATTTTTGTAGTCATGCCACATTGATGTATATGTTTCCCCCATCTCTGAACCCAATTTTAAAAATGTGTTTGGGTCGATATTGATACGAGCGCCATAGCAAGCCGCAACAGCTCGAACTTCATATAAAATTTGTTGCGTAATTCGAGTTAAATTGTGATCAGAATAAATTTTACTTAGCGGAGCATCAGCCACAACCGATAATGGATTGGAGCTCAAGTTAGCCATAACCTTGGTCCAAATTTGATCTCGGATGTTCTCTACGGGTCGTGCTTCGATACTTGTATTTTCAAACAATTCAACAAGCGCATGTAATCGTTCAGTCATTTGATGACTTGGCTCACCAAAGATCAACAAATATGGATTGTCTGATTTGACCTCATTTTCATTGACACTTTGCGCTGTAATAAATACAACAGCGCCAATTAAATGTTCTAATGGAAAATGGTCATTTAAAACTCCCTGTTGATCTAAACAATTTATCCTTGATTTTTTAGAGTTATTCTCTAAACCGTAAAAATACCAAAAGGGTATTCCATTCATTAACGGGACAATGACTGTCGCGTTATGCATATAACGCTTCAACTGAGTTGAAATTTCATATAAAGCGTTAAACTTGGTTGCTATAAAGATAAAATCCTGTTTTTCAATGCATTCTTCAGTATCCACAATTCGAGATGGATGTACTTGGAACTCACCCAGTACATCTTTTAAATGAATCCCTTTTTGCTTTAGCGTTTCGACTTTTTCCCCTCGCGCTAGAACAGTGACTTGGTGTCCTGCTAGCGTTAATCTAGCAGCAACTACACAGCCAATGGCTCCAGCACCATATACCAAAATTTTTTTTGACATCCATTCAAATCCCTGAAAATCGTATGATTTGTTATGTTCTATATAGCTAATACGTCTTGATGCTTACTATTAATTCCTAAGTAACTTTCGATGATTCTTGGATCTTCAACTAAATCAGAGCCCCTTCCTTCCATTGATAGTTCTCCCATTTCAAGGACATAAGCATAATCTGCAAGTTTTAAAGCAGCTCTGGCATTCTGCTCAACTAACAAGATAGACACGCCATGTCCTCTTAATTGGTCAATGACCTTAAAAATTTCTCGAGTGATGAGTGGTGCTAATCCCAAACTCGGCTCATCAAGCATCAACAATTTAGGTTTAGCCATGAGTGCACGACCCACTGCAAGCATTTGTCGTTCACCACCTGAAAGTGTCCCTGCTTGCTGTGATCGTCTTTCTTTCAAACGAGGAAAAATGTCATACACTTCATCTAAAGTGCTGAAAATCTCTTTGTCTCTTTGGCGATAGCGTTGAAAAGCGCCAAGCATAAGATTGTCTTCGATAGACATTGTTCCAAATAACTCTCGTTTTTCAGGCACTAATCCAAGCCCACGAATGACCATTTGCTCAACCTGTGGACATTGCTCCACATGCCCATCGAAATCGACGTTTCCTTTAGAACCCAGCACGCCCATAATTGCAGACAATAAAGTTGTTTTACCCGCACCATTTGGACCAACGACAGAAACAATTTGACCTTGATTAACACGCATATTAAAATTTGAAAGCGCTTCGACTTTTCCGTAAGCAACACTCAAATTATTTACTTCTAGCAGAGGCGTGCCCTCTTGATTTCCAAGCATTGTGATCATGCAGCACCTCCTAAATAAGCTTCCAATACAGCTTCATTTTTTTGAATTTCTTCTGGTAATCCTTCAGCAATTTTTTGACCGAACTCCATGACCACAATTCGGTCTGCGAGATTCATGACAAAGTCCATATCATGCTCGACCAAGAGAATCGCCATACCTTCAGCACGTAATTTAGATAGAAGTTCAGCTAAGGCTTGTTTCTCTTTAAATCTTAATCCTGCTGCGGGCTCATCAAGTAGTAATAAGCTTGGGTTCGCACATAAAGCACGTGCAATTTCTAAAATACGTTGCTGCCCGAGTGCTAAACTGCCAGCTTCAACATACAAATATTCTCCAAGCCCTACACGTTCTAGTTGATATTTAGCCTCATTGAGAAGTTCATTTTCTTCAACTCGATCAAGAAGTAACATGGATGAGATGACACTTTTTTCTCCGCGCAAATGAGCACCTATGGCTGTATTTTCTAATACTGTCATTTCAGGCAAGATTTTTACGTGTTGGAATGTGCGACTTAATCCTAATTTGGCAATTTCTCTGGATGGTATGCCATTTATTTTTTTACCTTTAAATAAAACTTCACCGCTTGTTGGAACATCTACACCTGATATTTGATTGAACATGGTACTTTTACCAGCACCATTCGGACCAATTAAAGCGAGAACCTCTCCAGCGTGAATTTTCAGATTCATTTCATTGTTCGCAACTAAGCCCCCAAATTTTTTCGTGATGTTCTTCGCATCTAATATCAATTCACCCTTGTTGATTTGATTTTCTACTTTGTCCATTTGAGGAATGGGGTGGATTGAAGGATATAAATCTACAGGCTTATATTTATTTGGGATCAACTTAGTAATAAATGACCAAATCCCTGATGGTGCTTTTTGCATCAATACAACAATGATTAATCCAAATACGATTGTTTCATAATGACCTTGTCCGCCAAAAATAATAGGCAAAGCATCTTGCAACCATTGGCGTACCATGGTGAATATGCCTGCACCTAATATTGCACCCCAAATACTACCGACACCGCCTAACAACGCCATAAACAAGTAGTCGATACCCATTTGGAGCCCAAAAGGTGTCGGGTTAATAAAAGTTTGCGTGTGTGCATAAAGCCACCCTGAAATTGATGCAAAAATTGCAGCAATCACAAAGATGATCATTTTTGCTCTAAACGTATTTACTCCCATAGACTCAGCCATTACTTGTCCGCCTTTCAAAGCGCGGATTGCTCGACCCTCTCGAGAATTTAAAAGATTTTTTGTCAAAATAATGGCAATAAATACAATGAGCCAAATGAGGTAGAACATTTTATTGCCATTATCAAAGGCAAATCCTGCGATAGAGATAGAGGGAATATTCGAAATTCCAGAATGCCCACCTAAAGTTTCAATGGTCGAAAAGAAATAATAAAGTGAAATGCCCCAAGCGATCGTACCTAAAGGCAGATAATGCCCTGAAAGTTTTAGTGTTAAGCCACCCACCAAAATCGCAGATGCGACTGTAATGACTATTCCGAGCAGAAGTCCAAACCAAGGATTACCACCTGTCCATGCGAGGAAACTTGGTAATTGTTCAGTCACAGTTAAGTAAGCAGTTGCGTATGCGCCAATTCCAACTAAGGCTGCTTGACCAAATGTAGTCATGCCTCCAACGCCTGTCACCAATACAAGACCTAACACGACTAATGCATTTAGACCAATATAGTTCAATAACGTGACTTGATAGGTCGGTAAAAAAAATGGGCTGATGAATACAATTAGCGCAAATATAAAGAAATAAGTTTTTGATTTCATTCTTCATCCTCCTCAACATGACGAGTTGTGAGTGATTTCCAAAGTAAGAAAGGAATAATTAATGTAAAGACGATGATTTCTTTGTAATCACTTGCCCAAAACATGGAGAAAGACTCAATAACACCAACAATCACGGCACCAATTGCTGCGACTGGGAAGCTGATTAGTCCTCCAATGATTGCCCCTACAAATCCCTTCAGACTTAAAATAAATCCTGAGTCGTAATACAGGGTTGTGATCGGTGCAATTAAAATGCCTGATAAGGTTCCGATAAATGTAGCTAAAACAAAAGTCAGTTTGCCCGCAAAGATTGGAGAAATACCCATGAGCTGTGCACCGATTCGATTGACAGCGGTTGCATGCAATGCCTTGCCATAGAGTGTTTTTTCAAAGAAATACCAAAGCACTAAAATCATCACAAAGAATGAAGCGATAATGATCAAAGTTTGACTACTTAAAACAAGAGTTCCAATCTCAAAGCTTTTGTCACTAAACGGTTGTGTTTGAGCACCATTTGGACCGAATATCACGAGTCCTAAACCGACTAATGCCACATGAACCGCTATCGACACGATCAATAAAACTAAAGGTTTGGCTGCCACTAAAGGTTGAAAAAAAGTGCGATACATTTGAGGACCAAGCGGTGTAATCACAGCCAAAGTCAATAAAACTTGAATTGGCATTGGAAGCGTCGCTAAAGGTAGTGTGTACATCGCGATAACGATCAAAGAAATATAAATTATTGATGCAATAAAAATTTTGATATTAAATATTTGATTTTTAGAAAATTTAGCGTATAAATCCAGACTTGTATTGACAATAAAAAACGCAACGACCAGCCAAACTATTAAGCTTGGAATACCTGCTTGAATGGATGCCAAAGTCAATGCACCAAACACAGCAAATTCACCCAATGGAATAAGTAATATCCGAGTGACAGTAAAAACTAAAATGATACAAAGCGCTAATAATGCATAAATAGCACCACTGGTAATACCATCCTGCCCCAAAATTAACGCGATATTTAAATCCATAACATCTTCCTACCCTTTTTTGAGGATGAATTTACCTAGAGCGATATATGCATATCGCTCTGAGTTCATTTATGAAAAGCTAAATTTACTTCAGTAGTTTCCACTGACCATTTTTAACAATGATCATTTCACGCCCACGCTTGTCAAATCCACTATGATCAGATGGGCTCATGTTATACACGCCTTGAGTTCCTGCGATTTCTTTTGTAGATTCCAATGCATCACGTAGAGCTTCACGGAATTGCACGGTGCCAGGCTTTGCTTTTTTCAAAGCAGTCGGTACAGCTTTTTCAAGCAAAATACCTGCGTCATACACATTTGCCCCGAAGGTTGCAGGTGTTTGTTTATATTTTGCTTTATAATCATTGATATATTTAGTAGCAATTTTCTTAGAAGGATGTGTATTAGATACTTCATTTAAAACAAGCATTAAACTGGCAGCTAAAATCGTATTTTCTACTTTCTTGCCACCCATTTTTAAATATTGATCTAAAGCCGCACCATGCGTTTGATAAATTTGCCCTCGATAGCCTCGATCATATAAAGCAGTTTGTGGAGGCACTGCTGAACTGCCTGGTGCTGCAACTAGAATTGCCTGTGGTTTTTTACTTATGAGTTTTAACGCTTGACCAGTTAGAGAGGTGTCTTGACGTTGAAATGATTCTTGAGCAACGATTTTAATCCCATTTTTCTTCGCTAAATTTGCTAAGACTTTCCCCCAATTTTCTCCATACGGATCTGCAGTACCGATAAATCCTAATGTGTTAATTTTTCTCTTTACCATATCTTGTACAAGTGCTTCAGCAATGATTTCATCATTCTGGGTGGTTTTAAACACCCATTTTTTTTGATCCGTCATTGGCATGACTATCGTAGAAGTTCCAACCGGTGCAAGAAGAGGTACTTTCGCTTTAGCAATCGTCCCAATCACAGCAGAAGCATTTGGTGAACCAGAAGGACCAATGATTGCATCAACTTTGTTTTCTTTAATTAGTTTCTCGACAGCTTTGACAGATGCTGTAGGATCACTCGCATCATCAAGAGAAATATATCGAACGTTCTCATTACCAATTTTTTTAGGTAATAAAGCAACTGTATTTTTTTGTGGTATACCTACCATTGCTACAGGTCCGGATGATGATGTCACAACTCCAATCGTGATATCAGCTTGAGCATAAGTGGCAATTGCGATTAAGCTTGTTGATAATAATAATTTTTTAAACATCATATAATCTCCAGTTTGTCCATTAACTGTTTATGTAATTAGAATTTATAGCTATATGTAGTAATGATTCGATTTTCAACAAAATCATTACCATTGGTTGTTCCTGCACCATATTTAGTAGTCGTGTCGATATACCTCCATTCTATACCCAACCCTTTAAAAGACCCTTCTGGAACGGTGTAGCCGACAATGAAATTAGCTTCAGTTTCTTTATTATCTGGTAGGCCATTACGCTCTATGTTCGTACCATATAAATAACGCAAAGTCGTTCTTAAACCCGGCAAACCAACATTTTTAAAGTCATAAGAATAAAGTGCATGATAAGTAAGTTCTTCAGGTTTGATGAAACCTAAAGTTGACCAAGTATGTAGGAAAGGTTGAGGAGCGAATCCATCAAATGTTGGAAAATTGGTATCCCCGGAATTTTTTTGAACACCTGCAGCAAAACTATGTGAGCCATTTTGAATGTTGGCCTGAACGCCAAATGTTTTGCTATCTATGTTTCCATAGTATTTGTCACCAGCTTCACTGTTATGGAAATAACGTGCATCTAATTTGATTTTAGAGTCGCCAATTTGAGTGTTATATGCTGCATTTAAATAATGTTGGTTATAAATATCTTCCAGCTGACCAAACCAGTAAGAGCCTGAAATTTTAGGGCTAAAATTATAGTCTAAACCAACATAACTTAAACCATTACTTTCTATTCTTGCTTTACCTGGTGCAAACAAGCTTAGTTTTTCAAACTCATCATCATTACGCGCGTTTATATGAGTGATTCTTCCAGCTGAAAATTTTAAATTTTGAATCGCTTTCGTTTCAAATGCCGCACCAGCATATGTTGTCACCAACTGACGTGAATCATCAATAAATGCAACAGGTGTTCTTGGCGAAAGTTCCCCAACTAATAGCTCAGAATCTTTATATTTCAGCTTTAAGGTTGCACCAAATTTATTATAACTACGTTCTTGCTCATTTTTTATGGGATCAAATGGTAAGATCGAATCAGACCTTTCAGCATTATGATTTGATAATCTTAGTGCGTAACTTGAAGTCACGTCAAAACCCACCTGAACGGGTGTATTGGTATAACCTGAACTAAACTTTAGACCTAATGCTTGTGACCAACTACCAACATCAGGCTGTGTTGTGTTATTTCGATCAATAAAGAAATTTCTTAAATTTATTGTCGTTTGACTATCTTTTACCAAGTCCGCATAAACTGCTGTATTACAGCAAATTGCTAGTATTGCAAATGTAGGTAACTTTTTCACTCAACTTCCCCTTAGTTTTTTACTGATTTTCTCACTCAACCCTGTTTAATTTTTTCTATTCAGCTATATGAAATTTCATATATTCAACCCAATTCTTTTCCAATTCCATAGAAAATTCAATTTTCTTTTAAGTATATTTATATACCTTAATTAATAATTAAATCCCTTTTAAATCTTCATAGATTGAAAAAAGGCCAAATGATCTAACATTTAGCCCAATTTGATTTAATGAATACCCGCAATATCTTTTAGAATGGTGATAAAGGTATTCTTTTCTTGGTCACTGTATTTTGCAAATACTTCATTTTGATGCTCATCAGCTATATCAAATAAATAATGTGCGGTTTTTTTACCTTTATCCGTTAATTGGTAGAATTCTTCTGTTTCGACTAGTAGCTCATCCTTCTTAAGGATTTCCGCTGCTCTTTCTATTTCTCGCATAGGCATTGCTATATCACGTGGTAAATCATCTTTGCATGAACTTGCACCACTGCCTAGCACTAAAAGCATTCGAGCTTCACTCGTTCTAAAACCTGTGACTAATTGCTTTGGGATGTAATCATTTTGATAAAACTTGAATGCTCGACTCATGAGATAGGCAACATTATTATATAAGTTACCTTGATATAGTTGACCCAAATCATCAGTTTGGACTGGATTTGAATCTTTAATTCTTAACATTGGGTGTGGTGTTACTGCTGAGTACGCACCCTGGTGATATACTAATGGACTACGACCTTCATCTTGAAAATTAACGACCTTTCCAATAATAATCCAGTGATCCCCGCCTTCTACAATTTGAAATAATTCACATTCAAAAACAGCAGAGCAATTTTCCAGAACTGGAGCATTACCTACACCCAAACGGTAGTTTGCTCCTTCGAATTTATCAATATTGCGTTTAGCAAATTTATTCGATACCTCGATTTGAGATCCAGATAAAATATTGACTGCAAAATGACTAGAGTTTTTAAAAACTTCAAAACTGGTCGATTTTTTATCAATACTCCACAAGATTAAAGGTGGGTCTAATGAAACTGAGTTAAAACTATTGGCAGTTACACCCACTTTTTCACCTTTCGCATTTTGCGCTGTAATAATGGTAACCCCAGTTGCAAAATTACCGAGTGCTCTGCGGAATTTCATCGGATCAATAGCTTGTTCTTCCGATTTTTGATAACTATTCATTCCCTTCTCCTGAATCCCAAAATGACCTTCCATGATGGCAATTCAACTATTAAATATCTAAAACTAATCTCGGTGTTTTTGATCGAGAACAACACACTAAAATCTGCTCATTACTTTCTTTTTCTTCGTCAGTAAAGTAGACGTCTCGATGATCGGGTTCGCCTTCAAGCACATCACACATACACGTTCCACAAACGCCCTGTTCGCACGATAACTCGACTTTAATCCCTTCTCGCGCTAAAGCTTGCAGAATAGTTTCCTCTGGAGCTACTTGAATCGTTTTACCACTTTGTTGTGCAACAACTTCAAAACTAGCGCCACCTAAATCAATATCTACCTGAAAATATTCTTTATGTAATTGATCGGAACTAAAACCCTTAGACTCAGCAAGATTAATAATCCAATCCATAAATCCATTAGGACCACAGGTATATAAATGTGAATCTTTGGCAATATCTTTCATTGCGTGATCAAAAAATTCACGATGATTTGCACCATCATCTTTAAAATGGAAAGTTGTATAACTCGCTAAGGGACCTTGCTTGATTTCATCTACAAATGCAGCGGTTTGTTTGGAAGCTGCACAATAATGCAATTCAAATGACTTATCGTTATTTAATAAATCATAAGCCATGGTAATTAACGGTGTAATCCCAATACCACCACCAACTAAAATGCTGTGAGATGCATCTAACAATGGGAACAAATTTTTAGGATGGCTGACTTGTAGTTTCATCCCTTCAAAGATGTCATTAAACGCCGACAGTGACCCCCCTCTTGATGCTTCGTCTTTTAAGATCCCTAGTCGAAAAACACCTTTTAAACTAGGATCTTGACATAGAGAATACTGACGGATTAACCCATTAGGCAGGAATAGATCGATATGTGATCCAGCTTCGATTTCAGGTAATGGAGACTCAGTTGCTGAAATTAAATCTAAGACAACAACATTTTCCGCTTCTACTGATCTTTTATTTACTATTACGGAGTATTTTTCGTTCATAGTTTTCCCCCTTTATGACTAAGCAAATGCTTAGCGCATAAATAGTCCTCCGTTAATATCCCATGTTGCTCCTGTCACAAAAGCTGCTTGTGGGGATGCTAACAAAGCACAAGTTTCAGCGATAAAACTCATACTGCCTAAAGCCTTGACAGGAATGTTATTGATAAACGCTTCCATTTTTTCATCTGAAACAACGCTGTGTACTATTGGAGACTCCATTGGTCCTGGTGCTACGGCATTTACCGTCACACCTTTAGCGGCAAATTCTTTTGCAAAAATTTTAGTCAAAGTTACGATTGCCCCTTTTGAAGCTGCATAATGCGCTCCCGTTGCAGTACCACCATTCTGACCAGCCAATGAAGCCATGTTGATAATTCGACCAAAGCCTTTAGATGCCATATATTGACCAATAATTTGGCATGACTGAAAGGTTCCTCGTTGGTTGACTTGTGTCACCCAATCAAAATCACTCGCAGTGATTTCAAGGACAGGAGTTGCTTTAGTTACTGTGGCGTTATTGATTAAAACATCCAACTTGTTGAAATGAGTTTCAATCCAACTCACTGCTTCTCTAAAGTCCTGCTCTACTGATATATCCAGTTTTAAGGGATACATTTGCGATGGATACTGACTCGCAGCTTTAGCACTTTCCGCTTTTTCTAAGGTACTTGCAGTTAAAATAACTTGATGCCCTTGTTCAGCAAAATATTCAGCAATCACATTACCTAAACCAGAGGCAGCACCAGTAACCAAAACAACTTGTGACATGGTCACCTCCTATAGAATGTAACTGATACCAGCTAAGGTATCTGTCGAATTGACTAGATTGATAATTTTACGGTCTATTTTGAGTTCGCCATTCTCTTGACGTATTAGCTCATAAATCACATCAGCAGTGTAATGACGCAAATTTTCTTTGCGGAACTCTCTTAAATTTTGTGCACAGCGTAAAATTATCTTGTGATCAGTTTCTTCAATAATTCGCACACGTGACAGGCTACGAACAGTATTGGCCTTGGGAGCTGTCGAGATTGCTTCACCATTTTCTAAACGCTCTACACGTAATTGACGCATGTGGTGATTGTCATATGCATAGTTCAAATGGTTTTCGTAATCTGTCAATGATGGATCAATTGGAATGATGTATTTGCCATTTTCATTCCATAAATTTAACCATGCTTGATACTCTGAATGATCTAACATGTCAGCTTCAGCCCAAATGAATGCTGTTACTTCGTTCAAAAGATTTAAATTAATTTTCATGCTCTTCCCCTTAAGCCGTCATCAACTTTTTCCATTGTTGGTAAGCGCCACGCATGCCTGTTTCAGCACTCACGTCACTCTTCAGACCATCTTCAGTTTTGACTTCTCCTGGTAAACCACGGTTCAACATGATCCAAAGATCATTGCCCGCATTTGCACCATGCTGTACACGCTCCCAAGCTTCCGCATCATCTGGCGTACCAAAACCGAAAGGACCTTGGAAATGTTCATGTAGACGTAGGCGATATTGGTTGGCAATTTGTGGTCCACCATCCATCGTAATCACTGAGTGGTGAATTTCAGTTTTATCTACCGCTAATGGTTGCATTACACGGAAGAACGCCATAGAACATGCAATGTTAGGGAAAATATTTAAGTTAAAGCCCGAACCACCGACAGCACGGCAAATTCGACGAACTTCAAGTTCCTCATGACCTTCTTCACGCAGCGCTTGGGCAAGTTCTTCAAAACGCTCTTGGATTGGTCGCTCCATCAACTCTTCATCAAGATCTACCAGTTCTGGAATCATCACCATCACGCTGTGACCATTTCCTAGATCTTCAACATAGCCTGGTTGATTTTCAAAGTTGAAAAGCTCTTCTGTTTTTTCGTCTACAGAACTTAAGAATGATTTATGAACTAATGGGAAATGATACGCGTCAGTTGTATTTTCCAACTGAATCTTCCAGTTACCTGGGAATGTAAAACGATGTTCACCTAATACTTTGACTGGATAACCTGCGCCTTGCTTCATGAATAGATCAATCCACTTTTTCGCAGCACCTAAAAAGTCTTCTAATGGCTCAATATCGTCTTTGAAAGTCGCAAAGATCATGCCGTTATATTCTTCTACACGTAAGCTGATCAGTGGAAATTCAGATTTATCTAAACATTCGCCATAACTTTCAGGTGAAGGAACGCCACGCAATGTACCATCCAAAGCGTAACTCCAACCATGATATGGACATACAAAGCTATTTGTTTTGCCTTTTTTATGCTCACAAACTGTAGCAGCACGATGGCGACAGCGGTTGAGTAAAACGTGGACTTTTTTCTTACGATCTCGTACAGCAACTACAGGTTGTTTACCAATATTAATCGTTTTATAACTACCAGCATCTGGAATTTCACTTGCATGAGCAACCCAAACCCAAGTGCTGTAGAAAATTTTTTCCATTTCATCTTCAAAGATTTGTGCATCTTTATATAAAGATGTATGCACTCGGTCACTTTGAACTAATTCATTGTAATCAATTTCAATATTTTGAACTGGTATTGCACTATTCATCATGTATTCCCTTATAACTGTTTATGCAACTCAACCGACTTAATTTGATTGCGGTACTGGTAACTCATCATCACTAGTCCAATGCGTTACTGGTCGACTGAAAATATTTTCTGTTTGGAAGTGTTTGATTTTCCAAATGCCATTATTTTGTTGCTTAAAACGGATTGTCAGTTTGGCTGCATTCAAGTGGCTTGCACCCGTTTTGAAAGTTGATGTTTGCAACATCAACCAGTGACCAACAGCCACATCACCCTCAATATAAATTTGTTCAGAATTCACAAAATGTGCATTCATAACAAAATGTGAGTCCTTCAGCGTGTATGTTTTAAACATGTCATATACTGCCTGCCAAGACTCAAGCCGACCAAATGACTGGGCGTATTTTTTTCCTACCCCCTCCCAAATACACTCACGATCAAATAAATCCATCAGCGCTTCTAAATTTGTGTTTTGATTAAGTTCATCACAAATTTCCATATAGCGATTTAGGCAATTACGAATTTGATTCTGCGCTTCCAACTGTTGAAGACGTTGAAGAATGCTTTTGAGTTCATTAGAGTCGACCATATCGATATCCTTATCGTTGAATAATTAATTCACGACCAACTCTTGCTTCAACTTTGCAATACTTCCAAAGTTTATATGGACCTTCTCCGACCACAGTCGTACGGAATAAATTACATGCAGCATGAACTGTTTCAATATCAGGTACATCAGCCAATAAATAGGTTGTCCAAGGCCAACCCGTACTTGCACCTACCATGCTTTGATCATCATCTAAGTTGCCGTATACATGAACGCCAGGTAAATCATGGATACCATTCCACATTTCACCAAATGCTGCCCATACTGCTTTTGCTTCTGCTGGCTCTGCATCAAAGAAGTTTTGGTTAATCCCCATACAGAACAATACGCGTAATGATTTTTTAGCTTCCATTTCGATTTCCTTCTTTTCGGTCATTTATAAATATCCAGGTGTCGGATTAAGCCCAAAGCTCATCGCACCAGCATTTTGTAAAGTTGCATCACCCATAAATGCATGCTGTGTAACGACATTCGTGTCATTCACAAAGCGACTAAATGGATGGTTGGTATAAATGGCAGTCATGCCAGCTAACATTTGCATTTTGCGGGTGACCTTTGCACAGACTCTTGCAGCATGTGTACAAGATAGACGCATATCACTAATTAAATGTGGCGCAGGTTTTCGTCCGTTGAGTACTTCTTCCCATACAATATCCATGGTGTTGTAGAACCATGTTCTTGCAGCTAGGAACTCAGCTTCAGCTTTCGCAAATTCGTACTGAGTGATAGGTCGATTAGCAATTTCTGCACCTCCAGTAATCGACGACTTACCTGGAGCTAATTTTCTAAATTCTTCCAATGACGCCGAGGCTACGCCAATTCCGACTACGGTAAGGACTTGAGTCGCCAAAGAGAGGGATGGATATTTGAAAAATGGTTCGCTGAGTTTAGATGGCTCACCCCGAACAAAAGTCCAATGCTCAGGTACAAGTACATTATCTACAATGAGATCGTGACTACCTGTGCCTTTTAAACCTACTGTATCCCACGTCATTTCAATTTGTGCTTTATGCGCTGGTAAAACAGCCATACGTGGTAAGCCATGAGATTCATTATCTTTGATCGGGGCAATGCCTACACCAACGATATCTGCACCTTTACAACCACTTGAGAATTTCCAACGGCCTTTTACAACTAAACCCTCATTGGTCACTTGAGCAGCTTGCGGTGGAAAAATTCCACCAGCAAAAACGATATCTGGACCATTTTTATAAAGTTCGGAAAGTGTCTCTTCAGGTAAACTCCCAAGATAAGCTGGGCTCATACCAAAACTTGCAACCCAACCTACTGATCCATCTGCTTTAGAGAGCCTTTCAATAAGTTCACAAAACGTACGCGGTGAAACCTCATCACCACCGAAACGTTTAGGAACTAAAGCACGATATACCCCAATTGATTTCAGTTTTTGAATAATGTCTTGACTCACGTATGCTTGTTCGTCAAATTCACCTGAACACGCTCGCTGTCTAATCTCTTGACATAATTCTTCAAGATCAATCAAGCTCTCTGTTTGATCTTTGGCTAAATTGCTCATTTGCCACCTCCTTGTGAATGCTTCGTAATATCGACAATGTGTTGTGCAATAGCACACAATTTTTCATCTTCACCATGCTTAGCAATTAATTGCATACCGACAGGTAAGCCATTTGATGTTTCATATGGAATCGTAAGCGCTGGATGGCCCGATAGATTGAATGGTCGCACGAGCTTAGTTAAATTGAGGAAAGTAACAGTATTTTCAGCTTCGTCTAATTTAGGTGGAAATTGAGGTAGTGTCGGCAGTATCAAAACATCAACATTGTTGAGTAAATCATTGATCTGCTCTGTGAATTGAGTTCTTATTAATTCAGCATTTTCTACATCTTTTTGAGTGGTTTCAGATGCTTTTAATAAACGCTGCTGAACATCATTGGCTAGAAGTCCAGTTTGAGTAAGATCATGATATGCACCCCAAGTTTCGTAATTAATGATCGACATACCTGCTTGATATGCTTCATCAATATTGTCTATGAATAGATTTTTTTGAGGTAAATCAATTTTTGTTAACTCAGCATCTAAGACACGCCAAATTTCAGATTCCGCTTCGACACGTAATATTCCTAATTGAATCTGCTGTAGATCGATTTGGATTTCGTTAAATGTAGGATCAATGATCTGCATAGCAAGAATCAGATTGTTGATATCTGATGCGAATGGTCCGACGCAGTCTAAAGTGGTATCTTTTGGCCAAACACCATCACGACTTACACGACCAAATGAAGGTTTTAATCCATACACTCCACAGCAAGCGGCTGGCATACGAATTGAGCCACCAGTATCCGTACCAATACTGAAGTCCGCTATATCTGCCGCAATAGCTGCAGCCGAACCACTGGAAGAGCCTCCAGGAATAAGTTGCGGATATTTAACATTTAAAGGTGTTCCGAAGTTTTTGTTTACTCCAGTTATACCGAATGCAAGTTCATGAAGATGAGTTTTTCCAATAATTTTGCAATCACTGCTGAGTATATTTTTTATAATTTCAGCGTGTGAGTTTGCAGGGCATGCTTCAACGCGCGCCTGAGTTCCAAGTGTCGTCACTTCATTTTGTATATCAATTGAGTCTTTAACCACGACTCTAATTTTTCCATCTCCTAAAGAGAGACTTCTAGATATAATATTCAATTCACTTTTCCATGTATTTTTATACTCAACATCAATATCTGAAAAATTAATGTATTTGTCAAGTTATTTTGAAATAAAAAAATCTTTGTCTTTTTTCTTGTATAATCAATTATATTTTTTTAAGTTTAATTGCTGCTCATGTTAAAAAATTTTGAAAATTATTTGCCAAATAACGATCCCAAAAGTTTGGAAAATTTCCCATTTTTTTGGATATCTCAAGTTAATGGTAAGTATTCCCAATTGATTGATAAATCTTTAAAAAAAATAGGTCTCGATAATACAAAAAGAAAAATCATTTTGAGTACAAATGCTCTCGGTGAAGCCAATATCACTGAAATAGCAAATTTAGCAACAATCAAATTAACAACTGCAACTAAGGCAATCTATAGATTAGTCGAAGAAGGTATAGTTGAAGTTTTCTCATCCCCTCATGATGAAAGGATTTCTATGGTGAAGCTCACTGAAAAAGGATATGGTCTTGTGGATGAAATTAATCAGATCAATCGTGTTACTTTAGCTGGTATATTAAATTCTTTTGATGAACAAGAACTTGAGTCACTAAATTTACAATTAAAGAAAATATTCAATTTAATGCCAAATAGGTAAAAAGACTAAAATCTTTTTACCTACTAACGCTTATTTCATAATTTCATATTGTGGAATAAGCTGATTAAATCGCAAATTTTCAGCGAATTTTGATATGACATTTAGTTTATATTGATAAATATCCATGCTTTCATATTTGTAAAAACCTGATAGTTCTCTAATGCCATTTCTATTTTCCCTCATATTTTTTTTGATAATATCAGGGGCTTTGTAACGCTCACCAAGTTCTTCTCTCAAATACTCAGAAGCATGATACAAAATATCCCCTCCTCCCCAATCGATAAACTCTAGCATACCTAACACTGAAAAACGCAAACCAAAACCTGTACGAATCGCTTTATCAATATCCTCAGCACTTGCTACGTTTTCTTCAACCATTCTCGCTGCTTCATTCATTGCCAATGCTTGAATTCTTGGAACAATGTATCCAGCAACTGCATTACAAATCACAGGGACTTTACCAATTGCCTCAAGTAATGTTTTTAGTTTTTCTACTACTATATCAGCAGTATGCTCAGATCGGCTTAGCTCAACTAAAGGCATTAAATATCCAGGATTAAGCCAATGCGCATTAACAATACGTTCTGGATGAGAAATTAATTTTGCTATATCAGTGACCAAAAAGGTCGAAGTCGTTGATGCCACAATACAGTTTTTAGAAATTAAGGGTTCCAACCATCGAAAACAGTGTTGTTTATGAGTCATTATTTCAGGTACACCTTCAATAATTAATTCACAATTTTTCCAATCAATAGTTTGATTATCTTTGAAATAAAAATGAATTCTTTCTTTTAATACTTTACATTGATCATTCACTAACATCCCGATATGTTCTAAGAGATGCAACTCTTGTTCGAGGCTGTCATTCCATTTTTGCAGAAATTCATTTTTTTCTGCTGGGTTTCGATCTTTTACGTCTACAAGTGCAATCTCAATTCCTGCATATGCGAATGCGATCGCAATCGCATTACCCATTCTGCCTGCACCTACAATAATAATATTTTTAATCATGCAGATTGCTCTCCGGAGTTCAACAGGTGTTTTAATTGTTGCTGTGTTAAATCAAATAACCCTAAATTTTCAAGAGTGCGACCCTCACTATACAAATCCCTACCAGTAATTGATGATGCGATATTCAGAAGCCCTTCAGCAATCGGCGTTTTGACTCCAACATACTTACCAACCGATACAATAAATGACAGGCCTAATCGTGTGTCTTCGAGCATATACCGATGTGAATGTAAATCTATTTTCTCGCGCCAATCGCCACTGTCAGTCAACTTACCATGTGCCCCCCTACCATACATCCACTCATCTCCTTCACCCTCTTTATTGTAGTGATCTGCGAGTGGGAAATGCTGTTTCGAGTATCCCAATGCTTCACGAATATTCATTCGCTCTTGATCTAATAAGCTCGTTACTCTCCTCACTGAAGGTTGAGTACCTTCATTATGAATATCCCATACATCAAAATGTTCTAAAGGTGCAGCATTGAGCATAATTAATGGAGGATGAATAATGGGTCCTGCATTCATTAAAGCTCCACTCAAAGCATCCTCTATAGTTTCGATGCTGTCATAAGCTTGCTTTAATACTCTAATAGCATGATCTTTTAATTTTGCTGGATAGACCCCAGTAGGCAATCGCGTCGCATATACACTAATCACGATAGAATTCGGACTATGTTTTCTTACTAAATATGGCAACGTACCCGTTTCAGCAAAAGCCACGTCAGACTTATTTCCAACTTTAAGCATTGCTTGAGCAAATAGGTATGTTCCAAAAGTACCTGGGGGTAAAAATACGACTTGACCAGATGTTAAGTAGGGTGCTATTTCAATCGATAAATCTTCATGGCTTGTTGCGGGTAAAGGAATAATAATCAATTCAGCGTTTTCAATAGCTTTGGATAAATCAGTTTCAAGTTGGATTTTTTGATGTTCATCCCCAACAGATACTGTTCTAGTGCCACGAAAGTCTTTTACAGTAAGCTCACCATATTTCGCTAATTCTTTTAGTGAATCTCGATCTCTTCGCCATAATTTAACTTCGTGATTTTTTTCCGCCATCTCCACTGCTGATGCATAACATCCATGTCCACCGCCAAGAACCGTGATTTTCATTTTCTTCCCCTACATATTTATTGTGTATTGTGATAGTAGGAAAGATTCTTCTTTTTGCTCGCGTCAAAAAGCGGTACTGCTATTCGAATTACGAATTTATTTCTATTAATTTGTTTTGTTTCACGGTTTCTGAAGGCGTGCATCCATAACGTTTTTTATAAAGCCGAGTAAAGTGTCCAAAGCTTCTTACACCATGAGCATTGAAGATATCAATTATAGGCTGATCAACCTGAGTGTGTTTAAGTTCTTGATGAACTCGGTCCAATTTGATTGATGTCATGAAACTGAGAGGCGTTTGGTTCAAATAGGTATTAAATCCCTTTTGAAGCGTTCTTACCGAGACTTTTACAAGCCTCGCAACTTCCTCAATCGAGATTGCTTCCATATAATGTTGCTCAATCAAATGAGCTGCATTTTTGATATAACTTGGGATGAGTTGATTTTTTTTATCTGCGATTCTTTCACTGAAATTATGTGGAATTTTGATCAATAATAACTCAGTCAAATATGAACTAAAGCTATCAGAAATTTGCCACCAGTTTTCAATATTTGAATATGCAAAGCATAAGTAGTTCAGTGTTTCTAAAATTGAAATTCTTTCTTCAGATGTATAGGAAATGCCACTATCGAAAACAAGATTTTTTTGAGGGATATATCCCAACAAGCGATATAAAACAGTGTTGATCAACTCATGATCAATTTTTAATATGATATTTCTACATTTGGCTTGGAGTTCAATTCTATTTTCAAAATGAGGATGAGAAACTGTAAGTAATCCAGGACGTTGTTGATAAGTTGAATGATCATATTTGACTTTACATTCCCCTTCCAAATTAAATCTAAACAGATAACTTTGACACTCAGCACCAAAACTAATTTGAACTGGAGCATTGTAACTTAATTCAAATAGTGCAACTTGACCAAATGAAAACCCACTTAATTTTACTTCTAAAGATTCATCATTCAATACTTCAAATTGATGAGGGCACAAGTATTGTCCTATCACATCTTTAATCTGAAAATAATCTTTTGAAGACAATAAGTTGAATTTCTTTAAAAGTTTCAGATTCGATAAATACATGATAGGTGTACCCTCATTATTTTATTCAGACATGATTTATTTAGACTCAACTCGCAAACTATTTTCGAAGGCTTTACAACCCACTTTCAATAAGACAAAGCACAATACGCATGATATTGCACCAACGATAGATATCGATGAACCGACCATTAAAGGATTTTCAAAAATACGATCCGTAATTAAAGCCACTAATGTGGTACCAATACCTAAAGCAATCAAATTACTGATGAGTAAAAAGATAGATGAGATTTGGGCACGTAATTGATTTGGCGAAAGCATTTGCATTGCTGTTGTTGAGATCGGCATTGGGAAAGAAGCGAAAAACATTGCAACAACCAACAATGTAACTGATAGCCATAATTCATTAACTTGTGAAAACAAAATCATTGGAATAATCAGACCTACGATTCCAATCACACCCACAAACATAGGCGAATCTTTTCTGCCTTTTTGAATAAAATAATCATTCATCCAACCAGCCGCAAATACACCTAAAGTATTTGAAATCAGTAACACGGCACCCAACATATAGCCCACTTCAGTAGCTGTCATATTGTAATGTCGTATGTAAAATGCAGGTGTCCAGCTAATTAAGCAAAACAATGCCATGGCATAAAAAGTAAATCCCAAATAATGACATGTAAATGTTTTTTTATGCTTTTTCAGGAATTTAAAAGTATCACTAAGCTTCACTTTTACTACGTTCCCCTGCGCATCGACCATTTGCCCTTTACGCTTAGGATCTTTAACAGTTAAAAGTACCAATATGCCAATAATGACTCCTGGTAAACCCACTAAAATAAACGCTACTTGCCATGCCTTTAACATTCCCAATAAGGGTACAGCGATAAGAGACATGTCCTTGAGTAATCCAATGACAAAACCACCTACTAAGAATGCGATTCCTCCACCAACAAAAGAACCAATCGAATAAATAGCGACAGCTCGACCCAATTTATCTTTTGCAAACATATCACTAAACATTGAATAGGCTGCAGGTGACAAAGCAGCTTCACCAATTCCTACTCCCATTCTGCTCAAAAACAACTGGATAAAGTTCTTACTTAAACCACATAAAGCTGTTGCAATGCTCCAAAATACAATCCCGGCAGCAATTAATTTTGGTCTTGAGAATCGATCTGCGATATAAGCCAGCGGCAGACCCATGAATGCATAAAATAAAGAAAAAGCTAGTCCATGGAGTAGACTAAATTGCGTGTCTGTTAAATTCAAATCTGCTTTTATCGGTTCAATCATCAAAGCCAAAATTTGACGATCGATAAAAGAAAATATATATGCAACCATGCAAAGTATTACAACATACCAAGCATAAATATCCTTCTTTTTTGCATCATTGCTCTTTAACTCGGAAATTTTTTCCATCGAAATCATCCTAAATATTTTATAGATCAGCGCTATCCCTATGACAAATCCATGCCAATTTATGCTGATTTATAAAATAAATATCATTTTTAACACTATTATTCTATTTATTTTTCCATTAAATATTACATATAAATAGATATTTTATATTAATCTAATCTAAAAAAATTAGTTCATGCTCTTCAATTCGTCTAGATAATCTAATATTTGTTTTATGTATTCATTATTATCGATACTTCTATAGGCAACTGTAATTGGACTTTCAGCCTCATTATCTAGAATAGGTATAAACTTCAAATTTTTCATACCTATAGAGCATGCACTCTTTGGAATAATACACCCCCCCTCACCAGATGACACCATCCCCAATGCCATATGGATTTCTCTCGTCTCGATCAGATTTTGGGGAATTAAGTCAAGTTCAGAGAATATTCCTTGAACAAAAGTTGAGAAGTTTGGTTTAGGAGTATTTGGATATATATAAATATGTTCGTTGACCAATTGTGATAAATGTACTTCCTTAACATTTTGGGTCACTAACGTATGATCTTTGTGCACTGCTAAAAAAAGTTGCTCTCTTTCGATCACTATTCTTTTTATTGAAGGATCACTAATTCCTAATCGACCAAACCCAATATCAATTTTCCCCAATTTCAAAGCTTCTACCTGATCCCTGGTTCCGCATTCCACCAATTCAACTTTTATATTTGCAATATGCTTTCTTAAATAATCAATAATCTCAGGTAATTTCCAATAAAAAAGCGAACCAACATATCCAATTCGTACCGTAGTATCTGTCACTTTATATCGATTTACCATCGATTTAGCATGTGCTGTTAAGGTCAGTATCTGTACAGCATATTGGTAAAAAAACTCTCCAACTTCAGTTGTTTTGATCGGTCTCATGCCTCTTTCAAATAATACGACACCTAACTCTGACTCTAAGTTTTTGATTTGTCGTGTAAGTGGTGGTTGTGCGATACATAACTTCTCAGCAGCTTTTGTAATACTTTTTTCTTCGACCACAGTAGCAAAATACTTTAATGTTCTTAATTCCATTGAAATTTCCTTAATCCATACTTTTTTAGTATTTTAATATACTACTTAACCTCTATTTTCAATACTTTATTTCAAATAAGGTATTTAGCATATATTAATGGAATATATTGCTGCATGTACAAAAATATTGAAACCTTGCTCGTTGAAATCCCGACGATCCGCCCACACAAGATGGCGGTCGCAACGATGCAAACTCAAACCTTAGTCCTCATTAAAATCGAAACTTCGGATGGTTTCATTGGTTGGGGCGAAGCAACCACCATCGGTGGCTTAGGCTATGGTGAAGAAAGCCCTGAAAGTATCAAAACCAATATCGATACTTATTTTGCTCCACTACTCAAAACTTTTACTGATCTCAACGTTGCTCAAATTATGCAAGTGTTGAAGAAGAATATTAATGGCAACCGTTTTGCAAAATGTGCCATTCAAACTGCTTTACTCGATATTCAAGCTCAACGTTTAGGCTTGCCGCTGTCTGAAGTGCTAGGTGGCCGTCTGCGTGACAGCGTCCCTGTGCTTTGGGTGTTGGCTTCTGGTGATACGGATAAAGATATCGCTGAAGCGAAAAAGATGATCGAAGCTAAGCGTCATAACTTCTTTAAATTAAAAATTGGTTCTCGTGCTGTAGAAGCAGATGTTGAGCATGTTCTCACCATCAAAAAAGCGTTAGGTGCTGATATTTCTATCCGTGTCGATGTGAACCGTGCTTGGTCTGAGTTAGAAGCGATCAAAGGTATTCAGCTTCTGCAAGATGGTGGTGTGGATCTAATTGAACAGCCATGTGCGATTGACAATATTGATGCCATGGAGCGTTTAACTCGTCGTTTTGATATTGCCATTATGGCGGATGAGTCATTGATGGGTCCAAGTACAGCTTATCGTTTAGCGAAGCGTAATGCTGCTTCTGTGTTTGCTGTAAAAGTTGCTCAGTCTGGTGGCCTACTCGAAGGTCGTGATGTAGCAACCATTGCAAACCTCGCTGGTGTAGATCTGTATGGTGGCACGATGCTTGAAGGTTCTGTTGGCACCATCGCTTCTGCACATTTGTTCTCGACCTTTGAGAATTTGGCATATGGCACTGAATTGTTTGGTCCATTGCTGTTAACTGACGAAATTTTAAAGACCCCGCTTCAATATCGTGATTTCGAATTACATCTGCCTCAAGGCAATGGTTTAGGTATTGAGTTGGATTTAGACAAGATTGACAACCTTCGCCGCAAATAAGCGACGTGATACATCAGGAGTGAGACATGCTGTTTCATGTACGAATGGATGTGAACATCCCACTGGATATGCCAGTTGAAAAAGCGAATGAGATTAAAGCTGTTGAAAAGGCGTATTCGCAAGAGTTACAGCAACAAGGCAAGTGGCGTCATATCTGGCGAATCACAGGTCAGTATTCAAACATCAGTATTTTTGATGTGGAAAGCAATGAAGAGCTTCATTCAATTTTACAAGGTCTTCCGCTTTACCCATATATGAATATCGAAGTAATGGCGTTAAATCGTCACCCATCTTCTATCCGTGAAGATGATCGTTAAGTTTTAAGTGTCTTGGCTTGATTGATTCAGGCCATGACATCAATACATCCAGAGGTTTTTTAGCGTCATTTTAAACAAGGATTGTGGCAGCGAGCTCAAACACATTAGAAGTCAGCCACCACACAGCAAGCATACTTAAGGAGAAATAGTATGAACCGCGAACAAATTAATGCTTTAGTCAAAAAAATGAACGTTGATACTGCAACAGGTCCTGTTGATGAACGTGTTCAGCAAATCGTTGTACGTTTAGTATCTGACTTATTCCAAGCGATTGAAGATTTAGATTTAAGCCAATCTGAAGTTTGGAAAGGTCTTGAGTACTTTACTGATGCTGGTCAAGCAAACGAATTAGGTCTTTTGGCTGCTGGTTTAGGTCTTGAGCATTTCCTTGATTTACGTGCAGATGAGAAAGATGCTCAAGCAGGTATTACAGGTGGTACTCCACGTACAATTGAAGGTCCATTGTATGTCGCTGGTGCACCAGAATCAGTTGGTTTTGCACGTATGGATGATGGTTCTGAAGAAGGCAAAATCCCAACTTTAATTATTGAAGGTATCGTTAAAGATACTGAAGGTAACATCATTGAAGGCGCTAAGGTTGAAGTTTGGCATGCAAACAGCTTAGGTAACTACTCGTTCTTTGATAAGTCTCAATCTGACTTTAACTTACGTCGTACGATCTTCACGGATGCACAAGGTCAATATACAGCATTAACCACAATGCCTGTAGGTTATGGCTGCCCACCAGAAGGTACAACTCAGTTTGTATTAAACAAACTTGGTCGTCACGGTAACCGCCCTTCACACGTGCATTACTTCGTCACTGCGCCTGGCTACCGTAAATTAACTACGCAGTTCAACATCGAAGGTGATGAATACCTTTGGGATGACTTTGCATTTGCAACGCGTGATGGCTTAGTGGCAACTGCTGTAGATGTAACTGATGAAGCTGAAATTGCTCGTCGTGGTCTAAAAGGTGCGTTCAAACATATTCAATTTGACATTGAATTAGTGAAAGACGTTGAAGGTGCGCCTTCTACTGAAGTTGAACGCCGCCGCGCATCAGCTTAAA
>NZ_FOBK01000025.1:0-4505 GCF_900109815.1 Acinetobacter sp. DSM 11652 | reverse complement strand
ACCTATATCACTACGTTTATCGACCTATATCACTACGTTTATCGACCATTCCACTACATTATCATTTGGTGTAGTATTACTACATCATCGGTTGGTGTAGTAATAAAAATAATGAAAGACCTTGTTGTTAAAGATAATGCTCTAATAAATGCAAGTTATAATCTTGATCTAGTTGAGCAACGTTTAGTTCTTCTTGCAATCATTCAAGCTAGGGAAACAGGCAAAGGAATTAATGCAAACGATGCATTAACTATCCATGCATCAAGCTATATAGAAAACTTCAATGTAGAAAAACACACAGCTTATGGCGTGCTGAAAGAAGCTTGTAAAGTTCTGTTTGATCGTCGTTTTACATACCAATCGATGACAACTAAAGGGAATATTAAGACAACTCATAGTCGCTGGGTTAGTGAAATTAGTTATGTCGATAATGAGGCAACTGTAAGCCTAATCTTTTCTCCAGCTGTGGTTCCTTTAATCACACGCTTAGAAGAAAGATTTACAACCTATGAGTTAAAACAAGTTAGTCAATTGACAAGCCGTTATGCAACTCGTTTATATGAATTGCTCATTGCTTGGCGCAATACTGGTAAAACTCCTATCTTCCAAATTGACACTTTTAGACAACAATTAGGAGTAGCGGAGGATGAATATACTCGTTCAGATAACTTCAAAAGACGAGTCTTGGAAATAGCAATTTCACAGATTAATACTTTCACTGATATCACGGTGAAACTGGAACAGCATAAAACAGGACGTTCTATTTCTGGATACAGCTTTACCTTTAAGACCAAAGCTCGTCCTAAAGATATTCAGAATAATACTGAGAAGAACTCACCTATCAGAATTTCAGCAAAACAGATTGAATGGTTCTCAAATAAACTTGCTCATGATCCAGCTTTTGCATCTAAATATAGTGAAATCGGTGAAAGCTACGAAGATTTTAGTAAACGCATTTCAGAACACTTAACAATTCCATCCAAATTAAAAGAATATGCTCCTTATTTAAAACAACTAGGATTCAAATAATGAAGTGAATTGACACTGTCAATTGAATAGTCAATTATTAACATGACTTGATAACAACTTTACAGCCATGAAAAAGCTATCAGTATCAGAACTTGCAAAACTATATGGATATTCAAGACAGGCTATATATGCCCATATTAATAAAGGAAATTTATCTAAAGGTTCAGATGGTTTAATTGACTTTACAGAAGCTTTACGAGTCTTTGGCGAACCCCAAAATAAAGAGCAGCCTGTCAACGAAAGTAAATCAATTGATAGTCAAAAATTAACAGAAATTGACATGCTTAAACGTCAAGTTGACATGCTTGAACGTCAACTAAATCAGTCACTTTTACGAGAAAACCAATCTTTAGAAAGGGAAACATTTTATCAAGAACAAATAGAAGCTATGCAACGCTTATTGGAAGCACCTAAAGCCCCCAAAATAGAAGATCCAAAGCCTGTTGCATCACCTCCAGAGACTGCAGAAGTAGAAACGTCTGCTGAAGTTGAGAGTGAAATCCCACTACCAAGTAAGCGAATTCCTGTTCCTGAACATGTTGAACCTGAGCCTAAAAAGCGTGGCTTCCTGAGCCGATTCTTCCTGCCGAATGGTTAAATAGAACTACACAAAATTGTGAAACCATCATCAAAAAATAGGCGTGGAACGTGAAGAATCAATAAAAAGCCGCTCCAGTGCGCTGAACCCTGGAACGGCTTTAGTTAAGACATTGATGCTTATAGGAAAAATTCAAGCATTTCGCATAAGGTGTATTATGTTAATTTTAGAATTTCTTATCAAAAGTCAAAAGCTGAAAAGAAAATCATATAAAAAATAAAAATTAAACCTACAAGAACCATAACTATTTTAGCTCCATTTTTCTTTGGCTCTTGATAGGTAAGCTTTTCTATAATTATTGGTTTTTCTATAATTTGGAGTTCTTGCCAAGCTTTCAACTCTTGAGAGCTTACATACCAATCAGGTCCATTTCTTTGAGAAAATTTAGAGTTATTATAAGGCGGATTAGAATCCCTAATTTCGGATAACAATAAGTCAATAAACCTAAATCCTTCTTCTTTAAACCTTTCTATTTCTTCTTTATTTAATTCTATATCAAAAAAATGCTCCCCATGGGTATTTACCATTATTCCGGCTTCTAATAGATATTCACCATTTTTTTCAGCAAAACAATAATCTCTATCCATACATAATATTTTAGGTTGGTTGGATTCATCAGTAGTAATCACTTGGCATAAATATAAAAATCGAAGACAAGCCAGATATTCTGATGCCTTCATACTTTCTATAACTGTTCCATTATTAAGAGTTAAGACATGCCAAACCTTATCAATTAACTTAATACACCAGCTCTTCGAATTCTTTTTAAAACATAACTCGTTGTCATGCCTTTTGAGGAATTTTGCTTTGTTAGGTGGGAATAATGTGTGAATGTTACTCACGTTCAAAGACATATAATACCGAGTTCCATTTTTATATTTACCAATGTAGCAGATCTTAAATTAACTCTTTCCTAAATTTTCACCCATTTAACATAATGGCTGTTATTCGAAATTCTGTTGTAACCCCATACATTCGAGTTTATTTCTTGCATAAATGTATCCTACAGGATACATTCTTCTTATGTACTCAATATATACCACTGAAGTCTTTGATGACTGGTTTAGCAAGTTAAAAGACCAGCAGGCAAAAAGACGTATACAAGTCCGAATTGATAGGGTTGAAGATGGAAACTTTGGAGATACTGAACCAGTCGGTGAAGGTGTCTCTGAATTACGTTTCTTCTTTGGACCTGGCTACAGGATCTATTACTGTAAGCAAGGGCAAAGGGTTGTTATTCTTTTAGCAGGCGGAGACAAGTCTACGCAAAGTAAAGATATAAAACTTGCCCTACAATTAGCACAAGATTTAGAGGAGGAGCTGTAAATGGCTATCAAACTTCGTAAATGGGACAGTGCTGAACACCTTAAAACAGAAGAAGATATGCAAGCTTACCTACAAGCCTGTATCGATGAATCTAATGGTGATGCAGCATTTATTGCAAAAGCTTTAGGTAATATCGCTAAAGCTAAAGGGATGGCTCAATTATCAAAAGACACTGGTTTAGGTCGAGAAAGTCTTTATAAAGCCCTTTCTGGCGATGTAAATCCAAGCTTTGATACTGTTATTAAAGTCGTAAAAGCATTGAATTTACGATTAGCAATTTAAAAAAACTAATAAAAAAGGGAGCTTTAAGCTCCCTTTTTCAACTTCGTATAACGTGTATTATGTTAATTTTAGAGAAATTTTACAGTATCTACTAAATTAGTAGCTAATCAGTCCGATGTCGAGGCAGTTATCGCTCTATATTTCTTGTAAGACTATATAAGTTTTCAATCATATTTTGAATTGCTTCCTGATTTTCAATAAAAGAATTATCTTTAATATATTTTTTTATATCAAGAAGAGTGTTTTTTCCATATTTTAATAACTGAATTTGTTGATTAATCATGTCTATCTTTTTATCAATGAGGTTATTAGAAATAATATTACATGTTTCAGAAGGAGGTTTTGTCTCAAGTTCAATTACTTGTTTTATCTCTTCTAAACTGAATCCAATACTTTTCAAACAGATGATTAGCTTAACTTTTTGTTCATGTATGTATTGGTAACTCCGATATCCATTTGCTAATCGATCAGGAACAAGTAATTTACGTTTTTCATAAAAACGTAAAGTATCCAATGAAAGACCATGTTTTAAAGAGAATTTACGAATATTCATTAATTTGCTTCTTCATTTGTCTAATGATTTTCAACATATTTTTTAAAAGATGTATTCATTTTATCGAAATTTAATCGAGTAGGCTGAATAACAAAATAATTTAGCAGAGGTACAAGTAACCCATTAAATTCTTCAGAATGAATTAATTCTGTGGTATTTGCATCAATTTTAGTAAAAACAAACTTATGTCGACCATTAAATAGTCCATTTATATATATTTTTCCTTCCCACTCTAAATGATATTGATCGATTTTTTTTATCTCAGGTTTCATCTGGAATTGTACATTTCTTTCTTCATCATATAAATCTATATTAATTTGTTGACCTGCATATGTAGGGAACTTATCAATACCAAATAAAGTATTCCATTTTGAATATGACTGGGTATCTGTAAACAATTTCCAAACATGATCTACATTTTGATTTATAACAATTTTTGTTTCAATTTTTTCATGTCTAAATATAAAAAGAACAAATAAAATTGAAAAAAATACAATACTAGATGATAGAGCTATTTTCATTAGGTTACATCGTGATTCATAAATAGGACAATGATTCTAAGGTTGGAGCCTACTCTAATCTCAAGAGAAATCTTAAACTTTATCAAAAGCTATTTTTCTAATATTTAACATAAAATCTCTTATACGAAATCCAAATTCAAGACATAAAAAAGCCCAACATCCTGTTGGGCTTTTTTACGTATTTGATGCGTTGGTA
>NZ_FOBK01000039.1:0-1004 GCF_900109815.1 Acinetobacter sp. DSM 11652 | reverse complement strand
GATGCAACAAACTTGTGGCACAAACGCCGCAACAGCCGCGTATTTATGAATAAATCCGTGGTCGAAGTGGTGGAAATCCTCTTTGAAGAATGGCAAAACAAAAGCCCACTCTTTGCCTCGAGCCTCAGCCTAGACCACAGTGGACTACAACAACAATACGACATCCGACCCTTCATCATGCAAAGCAACGAAAGCGACTACGACTTTCTGACTCGCTTACTACGCAGTGAAGGCATTAACTGGCTCATTGATGAAGCCCAACCGATTGTACCGAGCAACAACAGCCCGATCGAAGCACAAAAGCTCCGCCTGATTGACGACAACAGCCAATACCAAGCCCTTAACCGACGCAACATCCGCTACCACCGTAGTGATGCGACAGAACAATTTGATAGCATTACCAGTTTTATCGGACAACGCAGCTTACAACCCACCGCAGTTCACCTACAACGCTGGCAAGCCACAGCCCTCGAACAAGAAGAAGGCGCAGGCTCAGTCCAAAGCAAACACCAACACAGTGACCACCAAGACAATGCCAGCCTAGGCCTCGAACAAGCATGGCACATCAGCCCTGCATGGATCCAAGACCTCAAAGGCGAAGACCAAGCCACCGCCTCAGGCAACAGCCAAGTTGAAAAACTCAACCAACACCTCAGCGACTACTACGCTGGACAAAGCAAACAATTCATCGCCAAAGCCAGCGTCAGAGACAGCCAAGTCGGCTACTGGTTCAAACTCGATGGCCATCCAGAAATTGAACAACACAGCGGAGCTGACCAAGAATTCCTCATTGTTGGCAAACGCTACTACAACCAAAACAACCTACCCAAAGACTTAGACCAACAAGTCCAACAACTGCTACAACGCAGTCAATGGACGCCAAAACACAAGACAGACACCAACCAAGCAACCCACACGGACCAAGAACGCCAAGCCAGCGAACTCATCCTACAACGACGCAACATCAAAACCGTACCCGAATACAACCCACTACAACATCGACC
>NZ_FOBK01000026.1:0-4342 GCF_900109815.1 Acinetobacter sp. DSM 11652 | reverse complement strand
GTGCAGTTTAGCGTTTTATCTAACTAAATCAAGTTATTTGTCATGATTTGAACCACAACACCAACTGTTTGGGTGTTGTATAGTCAAGCCTCACGAGTAATTAGTATTGGTCAGCTTCATACGTCACCGTACTTCCACATCCAACCTATCAACGTTGTAGTCTTCAACGGCTCTTTAGAGGACATAAAGTCCTTGGGAAATCTAATCTTGAGGTAGGCTTCCCGCTTAGATGCTTTCAGCGGTTATCCCTTCCGAACATAGCTACCCGGCGATGCGACTGGCGTCACAACCGGTACACCAGAGGTTCGTCCACTCTGGTCCTCTCGTACTAGGAGCAGATCCTCTCAAATTTCCAACGCCCACGGTAGATAGGGACCGAACTGTCTCACGACGTTCTAAACCCAGCTCGCGTACCTCTTTAAATGGCGAACAGCCATACCCTTGGGACCTGCTTCAGCCCCAGGATGAGATGAGCCGACATCGAGGTGCCAAACACCGCCGTCGATATGAACTCTTGGGCGGTATCAGCCTGTTATCCCCAGAGTACCTTTTATCCGTTGAGCGATGGCCCTTCCATACAGAACCACCGGATCACTAAGACCTACTTTCGTACCTGCTCGACTTGTGGGTCTCGCAGTTAAGCGCGCTTTTGCCTTTATACTCTACGCGTGATTTCCGACCACGCTGAGCGCACCTTCGTACTCCTCCGTTACTCTTTAGGAGGAGACCGCCCCAGTCAAACTACCCACCAGACATGGTCCTCGCTCCAGATAATGGAGCAGAGTTAGAACCTCAATATTACCAGGGTGGTATTTCAAGGACGGCTCCATAGAAACTGGCGTTTCTACTTCAAAGCCTCCCACCTATCCTACACAAGTAAGATCAAAGTTCAATGTCAAGCTGCAGTAAAGGTTCACGGGGTCTTTCCGTCTAGCCGCGGGTACACCGCATCTTCACGGCGAATTCGATTTCACTGAGCCTCTGCTGGAGACAGCGCCGCCATCATTATGCCATTCGTGCAGGTCGGAACTTACCCGACAAGGAATTTCGCTACCTTAGGACCGTTATAGTTACGGCCGCCGTTTACTGGGGCTTCGATCAAGAGCTTCGCTTACGCTAACCCCATCAATTAACCTTCCAGCACCGGGCAGGCATCACACCCTATACGTCCACTTTCGTGTTTGCAGAGTGCTATGTTTTTAATAAACAGTTGCAGCGGCCTGGTTTCTGAGGCTGCCAGTAGCTCAAGGAGCAAGTCCTATCACCGCCGGCAGCGTACCTTCTCCCGAAGTTACGGTACCATTTTGCCTAGTTCCTTCAGCAGAGTTCTCTCAAGCGCTTTGGTCTACTCGACCTGACCACCTGTGTCGGTTTCGGGTACGATTCCTGTGTAACTGAAGCTTAGAGACTTTTCCTGGAAGTATGGTATCAGCCACTTCGCTAGTAAACTAGCTTGCTATCGATTCTCAGCATAGAGTACCCCGGATTTGCCTAAGATACATGCCTACAATCTTCCACCTGGACAACCAACGCCAGGCTGACTTAACCTTCTCCGTCCTCTCATCGCATTACACAGAAGTATTGGAATATTAACCAATTTCCCATCGACTACGCCTCTCGGCCTCGCCTTAGGGGTCGACTCACCCAGCCCCGATTAACGTTGGACTGGAACCCTTGGTCTTTCAGCGAACGGGTTTTTCACCCGTTTTATCGTTACTCACGTCAGCATTCGCACTTCTGATACCTCCAGCAGACTTCTCAATCCACCTTCATCGGCTTACAGAACGCTCCCCTACCACTTGCAATAAATTGCAAATCCGCAGCTTCGGTACATAGTTTTAGCCCCGTTACATCTTCCGCGCAGGCCGACTCGACTAGTGAGCTATTACGCTTTCTTTAAAGGGTGGCTGCTTCTAAGCCAACCTCCTAGCTGTCTATGCCTTCCCACATCGTTTCCCACTTAACTATGATTTAGGGACCTTAGCTGGCGGTCTGGATTGTTTTCCTCTTGACTACGGACGTTAGCACCCGCAGTCTGTCTCCCGGATAGTACTCATTGGTATTCGGAGTTTGCATCGGTTTGGTAAGTCGGGATGACCCCCTAGCCGAAACAGTGCTCTACCCCCAATGGTATTCGTCCGAGGCGCTACCTAAATAGCTTTCGGGGAGAACCAGCTATCACCAGGCTTGATTAGCCTTTCACCCCTATCCACAAGTCATCCCCTGGCTTTTCAACGACAGTGGGTTCGGTCCTCCAGTAAGTGTTACCTCACCTTCAACCTGCTCATGGATAGATCGCCTGGTTTCGGGTCTACACCCAGCAACTAAACGCCCTATTAAGACTCGATTTCTCTACGGCTCCCCTATTCGGTTAACCTTGCTACTGAATGTAAGTCGCTGACCCATTATACAAAAGGTACGCAGTCACATCACGAAGATGCTCCCACTGCTTGTATGCATGCGGTTTCAGGATCTATTTCACTCCCCTCACAGGGGTTCTTTTCGCCTTTCCCTCACGGTACTGGTTCACTATCGGTCAGTCAGGAGTATTTAGCCTTGGAGGATGGTCCCCCCATATTCAGACAAGGTTTCACGTGCCCCGCCCTACTCGACATCATCATGTAAGCCCTTTCGTGTACAGGACTATCACCTACTATGGTTGCACTTCCCAGAGCATTCCACTAAAGCTTACATAACTTAATGGGCTTTTCCCCTTTCGCTCGCCGCTACTGAGGGAATCTCAATTGATTTCTTTTCCTACGGGTACTGAGATGTTTCACTTCCCCGCGTTTGCCTTGCAACACTATGTATTCATGTTGCAATACCTATCTTATGATAGGTGGGTTCCCCCATTCAGATATCTCCGGATCACAGGATATTTGCCGCCTCCCCGGAGCTTTTCGCAGGCTATCACGTCTTTCATCGCCTCTGACTGCCAAGGCATCCACCACATGCACTTAATTACTTGACTATACAACCCCAAACAGTCGTTCGATCCTACAAGTAGATCGTTCAACATTACAGTTTGAAGTACTGTGTATCTAAACACTGTACAGCTTCAATTCAAATTCATATACCAAAACGCTTGATTCAGTTAATTTCGCTAGTTCTCATTTCAATCACTTCAACTTAATAACTTACGTTATCTCGTTTCCGCTCTTTCTATGAGTATGAACAAATTATTTCAACTCAAATATATGCTGTTAATGATTCACTACGTCTTCGTCAGATCGCAGTCAACTGTGATAAATCACAGAGCTTAATAATCAAGGCGTGCAGTATACACAGCTTTATTACTAAGCTCTATAAGCTATCAACTCGTTTGCTTACTACGTATTCGAATGAATACGTGGTGGAGACTAGGAGAGTCGAACTCCTGACCTCCTGCGTGCAAAGCAGGCGCTCTACCAACTAAGCTAAGTCCCCAGCTTATCATTTAGATCAATGTATCTTTCTTCTGTATGAATTGCTTCGTCAGTAGTGGTGGGTCTGACAAGACTTGAACTTGTGACCCCACGCTTATCAAGCGTGTGCTCTAACCAACTGAGCTACAGACCCTCAGATACATCGTCATGAAGAACAACTTGTTGTGGATTCTTACCAATCGTCAATCTTTCGTTAAGGAGGTGATCCAGCCGCAGGTTCCCCTACGGCTACCTTGTTACGACTTCACCCCAGTCATCGGCCACACCGTGGTAAGCGTCCTCCTTGCGGTTAGACTACCTACTTCTGGTGCAACAAACTCCCATGGTGTGACGGGCGGTGTGTACAAGGCCCGGGAACGTATTCACCGCGGCATTCTGATCCGCGATTACTAGCGATTCCGACTTCATGGAGTCGAGTTGCAGACTCCAATCCGGACTACGATCGGCTTTTTGAGATTAGCATCCTATCGCTAGGTAGCAACCCTTTGTACCGACCATTGTAGCACGTGTGTAGCCCTGGTCGTAAGGGCCATGATGACTTGACGTCGTCCCCGCCTTCCTCCAGTTTGTCACTGGCAGTATCCTTAAAGTTCCCGGCTTAACCCGCTGGCAAATAAGGAAAAGGGTTGCGCTCGTTGCGGGACTTAACCCAACATCTCACGACACGAGCTGACGACAGCCATGCAGCACCTGTATGTAAGTTCCCGAAGGCACCAATCCATCTCTGGAAAGTTCTTACTATGTCAAGACCAGGTAAGGTTCTTCGCGTTGCATCGAATTAAACCACATGCTCCACCGCTTGTGCGGGCCCCCGTCAATTCATTTGAGTTTTAGTCTTGCGACCGTACTCCCCAGGCGGTCTACTTATCGCGTTAGCTGCGCCACTAAAGCCTCAAAGGCCCCAACGGCTAGTAGAC
>NZ_FOBK01000027.1:0-4304 GCF_900109815.1 Acinetobacter sp. DSM 11652 | reverse complement strand
GATGCAAGCGAAGCCAAACAACAACTCGAAAGTAGCTTAAACAACGCCAAAGCTTTGAGTGAAGTGGCAAAAAATCAACAAACTGATCCACTGAGCTTACTCGAAAACCTACAAGGCTATCTCAAGAACTTAGAGAGCGAAGACCAAAGCAAAGCCGCGGCTTTTAAACAAGCGATCATGCTCTTGGCTTCACCAAGTTCAATTGCCGTAGAAAGTAACGAAGACATCCACCTCAGTGCAGATGGACAGATCAACCAAATTGCACAAGGAAGCATTAACACCAGCACGCAAGACAGCATCATCGGACATGCCAGCAAAAAGATCAGCTTATTTGCAGCGCAAGAAGGAGCACGACTGTATGCAGGCAAAGGCAAGATCGAGATTCAAGCTCAAGGGGATGGTGCTGATCTGATTGCAAGAAAGGGTGTGCAGATTATTTCCACGGAAGATCGAATTGAAATTAAAGCGGCAAAAAAAATAGTGTTGATCGGTGGCGGCTCACAGATTGAAATTAGCAGTTCGGGAGTTTTACCGACCACAGCTGGTAAGTTTGAAGTCAAAGCTGGACAACATTTATTTAAGCCGGGAGCGAGTGTAAGTACTTCAGCTCAATTGCCAACAATGCAACCGTTAAAAGGCGCATTGAATCTTTTAAGAAGTTATGGTGGAAGTGAATTCTTTAAAGGAGCTGGATATAAAGTTATTGACTCTCTTGGGAAGACAATAACAGGGAAATTAGATGCGAATGGTTTTGCTCAAGTAACAGGAATTGCTCCTGGTGGTGCACAAGTGATTTTTGATAAAGATGAGCGAAGTCCTTGGGCATTATCAAGTCATTTTTCGCGAAGTTATGATTGGGCAGATGCAGTAATTCCTGGTGCATCTAATTTTGTGAACTCGAGCTTAAATCAGCTGGGTCAGAATTTAATGGCTCAAGTTAAAAATAATTTGACTCAACTTGATAGTATGAATTTAAAGGATATAGGCAAGAATGCTTTAAAAGGTCTAGCAGACCAAACTGTTGGGCAACTCAAAAATCAAGTGGCAAGTTCTACTTTAGGTGGAATTTCAGAAAAATTAAATTTAGGTTTAAGTCCTGATCAGTTGAAGACTATAAGCCAAATGGCAGTAAATCCTTCTCAATCACTAGATATGATTCGTACACAAGGCGTTGATTTTATAACTCAGCAGGCCACATCGAAGTTGATTCCGAATTTTATGAATTCAACTGGGTTTATGCCAAATACAAATTTTGATACAGCATTGGATCAGGAAAATATTACGAATCAATCTGAAAAGGTCATTGTAACTGATGACTACATTGCACAGAAATATTATCAATCTGGCGGATTAACGTATACCGAAACAACAAGAATCAGTACGAAATCGAATCCAGCTCCATTGTTAACAAATCAAAAGACTGTTGAGATTAATAAGCCTATACAAGTGAATAAAGTAGATGTGAGTACAAACAATTCAACATCAGCAGATGATCAGTTTATTTCACAAAAATATTATCAATCTGGCGGCATTAAATATACGGAAACAACTCGATTAAAAACGAGTAATGATCGTCCTGATTTAGAACAATATAACGCGAAAAACTTAAAAGATTAAAAATATATAGGTTAGTCATGGCAACTGAAAACGAACAAGTTTCTAATAATGCACAATCGAGTGTTGAACTTGCTGTATTTAATTTAGACAGTGTGAGTAGTGTAGCTGACTTACAAGTTATTGCTAATCAAATTGAAAATTTCCTTGTGGTCTGTGGCCAAACATCATTACTTAAAGTCAAAGCAAATGCCCATATAACTACTGTAGCTAATATATATGCTTTAAGTGGAAGTGTGCTTGATTTATTGTTGTATGCAATGTCTCCTCAAACAGAAGTGCTTTCAATACAACGAAATGCTTTGCTTGGTGCGAATTTAATTGGATTGTTTGCAGAGCCTAAACATGAAGCACATGCAAGGATGGGTTTACGTCCCATTTTAGGATTAATGGCTGAATGTCTATATCCTGAAAATGGTAAAATTAAGTCAACTGACATTCGACGTATGGAATTACATCTTAATGCAAGAATGGCAGGGAATTTAGAGACCTATCTAAAAGAGACACAAGCTAAATTAGCGGACTTATTAACGAATGCAAATGCCTTGGCTGTTCAGATTCTAAAATCTCTTCAATCATCTTCATCATCGTCTGTTGTAACGGAAATAACATCGAGCGCATCAGCTGAAAAAAGAGATCCAAATTTACAATTTCAAAATTGGGCAATACCATTAATAGATTTACTCAGTGTTGAGCCTCGAGCAGATTTAACGCCTAAAATTGAATCAACTCCGAGTCATTTTGAAAATTTACTTGTAGAGGCGATTACTTCGATTAGTAACGATTTGCAGAATCAGACAAACCCAAGCTTGCAATACAGTCTTGGTTGGCTCATTCAACAAACACTTAAGGCTATTCAAGATAATCAAAATAAGGGAAATGCCAGTGTTCCGATTAATCAAACTGGTGAGTTTGAGCGTCAAACTGATGGCGATATCCTTGAATTTGTCAGTTTGCAAGCAGATGCATTAATGGATCCTCCATGTTTGAATCCAGCTGAACCAACAACAAGTGCTGAAACCAATACTGCTCATAGTATTAGCTATTCTATAGGTGCTGAACGAGTTTCCCATGTAGACTTCAGCCTACCTAAGCTGGGATTAGTATTCAATCGACTTTATAACTCCCAAATGGCGGAATTCGATAACGGTGCTTTGGGTGCTCGTTGGTTAATGCCTTTTTCTAATTTGATTGTTCCAAATGAAAAGGGTTATTTGTTTATTGATGCGAAAGGCAGAAAACAACAATTGCCATCGATCATTATGCGTGAATCCTATGAAGTTCCATTCCAAGGTATTACAACACATCTAAATGAACAGGGTGAATTAGTCCTAAATTTTGGAACAGAATGGGATTATCAATTTAGTACATTCGATCAAGGTCAAAGTTATCAGCTTACGCAAGAGAGAAATTCATCAACTCAAGAACAAGTCGATCTTCGTTATATCTTGCTAAATGGCAAAGCTTATTTACAAACCGTCCATTTTAATTTTAAGAAGACTCAGCAAATTTTGAAATTTGCTTACAATGATCAAGCAAAAATTATTGCTATTTTTGTGGATGATCAAGAACAACCACTTGCTCGTTATGGGTACGATCATAACGGAAATTTAGTAGAAGCATATGATGAGAATGGTCACGCTCGTCAGTATTCATACAATGCGTATCATCAATTAACACGTTATACCGATCGATCAGGTCGTGGTCAAAATATTCGTTATGATTCGAATGAACCAAATGCAAAAGCCATTGAAGAATGGGCGGATGATGGAAGCTTTAAAACAACTTTAAAATGGCATCCTCGTCTGCGCCAAGTCGCTGTATATGATGCTTACAACGTGCCGACCTATTACTACTTTGATTTAGATGGTTTTACTTATCGTATTCGATTAGCAGATGGTCGTGAAAAATGGTATTCACGTGATCAACATAAACGTATCACTCGAGAGATTGATTACAGTGGTCGTGAAACTCAACAGCAATACAATGAAGAAGGTCTGCTGATTAAAATCATTCAACCAAATGGCGGAGTGATTCGATTTGCTTATGATGAACATAAAAATCTAACTGAAATAAAAGATCCTGAAGGTCATATTTGGAAACGCGAATACAATGCAGATGGCTTGATGACCAAAGAAATCAATCCATTGGGTCACACAACACAATATAAATACAATGCCGAAGGTCAATTGATTGAAATTACTGATGCCAAAGGTGGCTCTAAAAAAATCCAGTATAATGACCTTGGGCAAATGACGTCATATACCGATTGTTCGGGTAAAGAAAGTGCTTGGCAATATGATGAAGAAGGACAACTTAAACAACAACAAGCCGCAGACCAAACAGGTGTGCAATACATCTATAGTGATCAAGGTATAGACAAAGGACAACTTAAATCCATCATCTATCCAGATGGACAAAAAGAACACTTTGAACATGACCAAGAAGGAAGCCTTCTCAAACACATTGATACCAAAGGACAGGTGACTCAATACCACTACAATGCAGTGGGTCTATTAGAAAAACGCCTTGATGCCAACAAACACCAAATTGCCTATCAGTGGGATAAACAAGGGCGTATACAGAAACTTATCAACCAAAACCATGCAGAATATGTATTCGAATACAACAGTTATGGTTATCTCACACGAGAACAAGCCTTTGATGGTGAAGAAAAACACTATAGTTAC
>NZ_FOBK01000028.1:0-3526 GCF_900109815.1 Acinetobacter sp. DSM 11652 | reverse complement strand
TTGGTTGTGCTGTAGATTTTGTGTGTAGGCTTCTTCATTTGAAAATTATATGGCTGAAGAAGCCCTTAAGAATAGCTTTGTGCAACAAAGCCAATAAGAGGTAGCATGCAAAGCGTTCAATTAAATAAAAGCCTAGAATGACTTTCTATTCTTCACCGTCATATACCCAATATTCTTCGCCCCAATCTTTACTAGATTTATTCATTATGGTTCCTTTGGTGAAATACAGTCGTTTTCCTTTATCATTAGATAAAATCCAATAACCTGTTCTTGGGCATAATTCTCCCCCTATAACTTTTAAATCAGGTGTAGCAAAAGTATCTACATCCTCAACCCCAATATCTTCAAACTCACCTTCTATTAACTCAACGAAATACCAGCTAGAATCAAAGCTAGTAAATGCATTTCTTGAGATTAATGATGGGGTTAGTTCCAATTGTACTTCTCGATCTGATTTTAAATAATCCCAATCATCTTCTATTCGCTTATTTTTAATATTTTCAATTGCGAACGCCCTTAACTCTTCAGAAGGAGTCCATGCTGTATATTCATTAAACTTAGAAAATAAGTCCTTTCCTAAAGCATTTAATGTTTCACACTCTTCTAATTGCCCACGTGTAAAACTATTTTCATCACGATAAGTCCAAGCAAATTGTGGTACGCCATATCGATCACCCACAGGAATATATACCCCTGTTTTTGGAATAATTTCCCCACTATTTACACGTATGTCTGTACGAAGCTTAAATTTAGGTACTTTATATTCAAAAATTCCCAGTTCTTTAATCACTTCAAATAAACCATATAAACTCCATGATCTTGGAGGCTTTACGCAAGAGTCGTAATAACTACATAATCTGTATAATTCATCAAAACGCAATTTAAAATCAGCTTCTTCTTCTTCTGACATCCAGTTCGGTCGAAACTCACCTAACATACGTGCTGTATTATATGCAGGTGTCCAGCCATATTTTTCCTGTTTCGTTTCTTCAATAATTCTGATTAGACCTAATCTGAAATCGAGTAAAGATGGGTAAGCATAGGTACTCCAATTAGCTGAAGTATCCCCCATTCCCCAACCTTCTTGCAATAAAACACGGTCACGATACTGCTGATCAGCTAAATCAATTACTCCACCAGTATATTGAATCAAATCATCCAGTTTGGTCAGTAACATTTCCAAATAAGATCTTGAAGTAACATAATAAATTAGGGCAATTGATTGCTTTTGAAAGCGAGTTAATTGCTGTTCTATATTTTGCATTATAATCATCTCCTAATTTTATCTATTAATCACTTGTCCGGATATATTCGGAAGACCAATTCTGACATCTTTTAACTGCTCATCAAAATCAGTCATGCCCCAACCTGTATCATAAGGACCATGAATATTTGGTTCTTTGATTTTGCTTCGTACTGCCTGATATTTGGCTTTATTCGCTGGAGATAGGCTATTGTAGGCATCCCGTCTTATTGGCGATTTAAGCGATAAACGTCCATGAGTGTCCACAGGATAATAAATGGTATTGTCAAACTTTCCTTCTTTGAAAATGACCTGCTCCCAACCACCTGATAAATGATAACTATCACCTAAAGCATCATTTGTTTGGCTTGAGGCAGGGCCACGCCATACCTTAATGGATTGACCCGGAGGAATGTCATAAACAACAAACTGCCCATTTGCATTCCAGTGTGGCCAAACCGCTAGATATTTACGCCAAGCCGCTTTCGGGTCAGAGCTATTTTTGATTTTAACAAAGACCTCTTCTGTAACCCAACACTCACCAAATGCACCATTTGCAGGTGAAGTTACACGGTATAATCTCGCAGGTCCTGTAATAATATCTGCGGACAACTTACTAAATGAAGCAATATTATAATCGTGTAAAGGGGGATATCCCTCTTTGACTTTTTTATCTATATCACTCCTATAGTCATTTGGTCTCAAGGGCTTATTTTCCAGACTTCCTTTGCTTAACCAAATCGGCCGAGGCTCTTTTGTACGCATTAAAGTAATGGCACGTGCTTCTGGTAATGTACCTCTGAAGTGAACATTTGTCGTATTTCTTACTGCTGTTCGTTGCAGATATGACTCCATATCTAATCTATAAATAACTCTTGCCAATGCCTCATTAAGAGGTGCTAAAGCTTTTGCCAATGGGGCATCTGCTGCATTTCGAATTTTCCTAACAATAGCGACAGTATTTTTAATTTTATCTTTTAAACCAGGAATATATTTTGCCTTATTGGTCAAATCGTCTAATAGTTTTATTCCTCGATCAAATGCTGCTAATAACTCTCGTGCACTGAGCCTATTTTTGACTTTTATAGTCTCATTCTTTAGATAAACCAAAATATCCACATTCGGTAGATATTTTTTAATATAATCTTGTACTTGCTTTTTCCTTAAAAACGTAACAACCCATGTCATAGCTGAGTCAACGGCTTTAACCACTGCTTTTCCACCGCTTCGTCTTACAAACAAGAAGAATATTTTAAGAACCCCTTTAACTAAACTCCCTAGACTTGGAAATAACCCTATTAAAGTTAGAGCTAAAGCAACCCAAGCCCATTGATCAGACATATCCTCATTTAGTTTTTTACAATTCGCCACTAAATCTCGGACATCACATATCTGGTCTACAAACGGAATCATAGAAATTGCAGCATCAAATACAATTTGCCCAGTACTACGATTTTCATTGAAGTCACCTTCAATGGCTTCTACCATCCACTCCCATATACTTTTTTCCTCTTGAAGATCTTTTTGCTCACCAGTCATCCAAGCTAATGCATCTCTAGCTTGTGTAGCATTAGGAATATTATTTGCCATTGTATATTTCCCCAAAATTAGAGATTGATGAGATATCTTCAATTTCTAATAATTCTTCCAATGGATCGGCATTTCTTTCTTTACCTTCTTGAGTTTCATACTCTACTTTTTTTATAGTTTCTGGCGGTATATTTTCATGTCTTGTAAATCCATTAGCATCCAGTTTTCCTGCTAATGTTGTTCCATTTTTAAAGAGAATTTTATAACCATTATTTGCAACCCCCTTTCTTGTTTCAGGGTCACGATAATCTAATTCAATCCAATTCTTTATATCTGCACTCGGTAAATTTAGTGGTGTCAACTGAACATTCATACCACCTTTGAACAAATGCTGTCCTGCCTTAACCTCAAACTTACCACCAGTCGTAGGAAATACCCCCGAAGCATTTATTTTTAGTTGCGAACCGCCTGCGGTCAGTACGATTTCTTTCGCACTGGTGATGTCGACATTTGCCTCCGTCGAAATAATCTGCACCCCCTTTCTTGCAATCAGATCAGCACCATCTCCTTGAGCTTGAATCTCGATCTTGCCTTTGCCTGCATACAGTCGTGCCCCTTCTTGCGCTGCAAATAAACTGATCTTTTTGCTGGCATGTCCGATGATGCTGTCTTGGGTGCTGGTGTTAATGCTTCCTTGTGCAATCTGGTTGATCTGCCCATCTGCACTGAGGTGGATGTCTTCGTTACTTTCTA
>NZ_FOBK01000029.1:0-2226 GCF_900109815.1 Acinetobacter sp. DSM 11652 | reverse complement strand
ATAAAACTAGGTTTATCGACCCATAAAACTAGGTTTATCGACCTTAAAGCTAGGTTTATCGACCCATAATTAAGTTAATTTACAACTCAATTGAAATAGTCTATTGTACAACCTAGTTTAATTATAAATTTATTATTAGAAATGAGTGAATTAATCGTAAAGGATAATGCTCTAATTCAAGCAAGTTATACCTTAGATACAGTTGAACAAAGACTGATCCTATTAGCCATTGCTGAAGCTCGAGAAACTGGACATGGGATAACTGAAAATAGTCTTTTAGAAGTACATGCAAGTAGTTATATAAATACTTTTAATGTCGAGAAACATACCGCTTATACCGTACTCAGAGAGGCATCTAAAAGCTTATTTGATCGCTATGTCACATACCATGACATTAATCCTAAGACAGGTAAGGATCGTAGCTTTCATTGTCGTTGGGTCGACAAAATTGGGTATGAATCTCAATCAGGAATTATTTTCCTACGATTCACCCAAGATATCGTTCCACTCATAACTCGACTTGAAGAAAATTTCACTAAATATGAATTGCAGCAGGTTTCTAGGTTAAGTAGCTCATATGCTATTCGGCTATACGAGCTATTAATTCAATGGAGATCTGCCGGAAAAACGCCACTTTTTGATCTATCTATCTTTAGACAACAACTTGGTGTCAAACCTCATCAATACAAAACAATGAGTAACTTTAAAACATATGTTTTAGATTTTGCTCTTAAGCAGGTAAATGAGTTAACCGATATAACAGCTAAATATGAGCAACATAAAAAAGGGCGTTCTATTTCAGGTTTTTCATTCACTTTCAAACAGAAAAAAATGAGTAATCTGCCAATAAAAAATAAGCGTGACCCAGACACTATAGATATTTTCTCAAAAATGACAGATGCTCAACGCCATCTGTTTTCCCACAAACTGTCAGAACTTCCTGAAATGGGAAAGTATTCTCATGGTACAGAAAGCTATCCGCAATTCGCTGTACGCATTGCAGAAATGCTTCAAAACCCAGAAAAGTTTAAAGAACTCTATCCTTATCTCCAAAAAGTAGGCTTCAAAGCTGCATAGAAGATAGACTTGCTGATTTGTCTATTAGACAGTCTAATAGACACTAATTTTTTACAAGATTAGGCAGAGATTTACACATGAAAAGCCTTACAGTTCTTGAGCTTTCTAAGCTTTACAATATTAATCGACAAACCATTTACAACAATATAAAGAAAGGTATTTTAAGTAAAAATTCTGACAATAAGATTGATCTTGCAGAAGCGATCCGGGTATTTGGTGAGCCAGTACAAAAACAGAGTGTAAAAGTAGACAGTCCAACTTCGGCAGAAGTTTTACTCCTTAGACAGCAGATAGACCTACTAAAAAATCAGCTAGATGATGCAAAAAATAGAGAAAGCTTCTATCAAAATCAAATTGAAACTATGCAACGCCTATTGGAAGCTCCAAAAACCAATACAACACAATCTGATGATCCTGGATCAACACAGGCAGAATCCACAGTAGAAGAAAAAGAGGACGTCATAGCTATGCCTCCTAAGGAGTCAGAGGTTATCGAGAATAAGCGTATTCCAGTCCCTGAACATATTGAGCCAGAACCAGAAAAAAGGGGCTTTTGGAGCCGTTTTTTCAAGCCCTATGGGTAATATTAATAAAACAGCCTATGCAAAAAAATTTACTTAGGCTGTTTTCCTTTTAGTTATATGGATTTTGCTTCATTAAATGCTACTTGAGTTTCAATGAAAGCAAATTTTGCACACCATCCAAAAACTAAAATTATTCCTAAAGCAGTCAGGGCTTGCATAATTGGAAGACTATTGTTTCGCAGAACGAACATTAGAATTGAGCTTATAAACAAAGCAGAGAATAAAATGCATCCATAGCCCCAAGCTATACATAATAGATAAGAAAAACTTTTTCTTATTCTAGGACCAACAGGTAAAGGACGACTTCCATTTCGATGATTCACACTATTAAATATGGTCGTTATTGTTCCCTTGCCTATTTTCATAAGTGAAACTTTATTTTCTGTTAAGGCTTTCAGATTTTTATCGATTTGGACTAAAACGCTAAGGATAGCTAGTATCCCTCCAGTCCAACCTAAAATCTCCAAGATAACGCTAGGAATTTTTACTATTCCCCAAATTACTTCTAGTTCCATTTCTTTTCTCTGAAAATTATTTCTTAAGAAATAATTTATCAAAAAAAAAA
>NZ_FOBK01000031.1:0-1935 GCF_900109815.1 Acinetobacter sp. DSM 11652 | reverse complement strand
AAAAAAAAATAGGGATATATTGACCAAATTGCCAAAAATTAGAAATTATTAAATTTATGTTTTATATAAAATAAATGTAATCCTGGGCAAAGATGAAAATTTGCATTTTTGCCCAAGACTTATAACTGCTTACATGCCCGCGTCATAACCTCTTGAACGGGTTTTTTTCGGTTTTAATGCTTCTTCTCCTTTCTTCTGTGCATCTTCATAAGTTACGCTTTGACGTTCTGCTTTAATCTTCTCATTCATGCTAGTAGATTTAGATTGAATCGAAGCATTAACCGAAGCACGATTATTCACCCCTTTGGTGCTTATTTTTCCATCTGCAATAGCCATATTTATATTGGATACATGACGGCTTGCGCCTGCAATCATATCTGCTGCATGATCACGCTCAGAAGAAATATAAGCATCATCTGCGCTAGTTGTTGGATCATTACGCGCTTCGGCTTCTCTACTACGTGCAAGGCTTATCATTCGATCTGCTGCAATAGCTGCATCACGTTTAGCAACAATAAATTCATCAGCTAACATACGCTGTGCAATTTTATCGCCCCGATTAGCTGCTAAGTCATTCCAATCTGAACCTTTTTCATCATGATCAAATTTTGGAACCATTAGGCCAGCACCGTGATTCTCTGCCGCTTCTTTTGCTTTGATTAAACCTACATTTTTTTGAGGTTGTCCATTTTCATCAAGCTCTCTAGGCTTCATGTGGTCATTATCAGCCGCAATTAATAATAAACCTGTCGGATTCTTTTCCCGCAACTGTCGAGCAACTGAGTCAATATTACCGCTATCAATTGCTAAAAAAACGGGTCTATCACGCATTAATCTTGATACTGTATCAGCCGTTGCAATTCCCTCTCCAGCAAGCACCAAAGGAAATGATGGATCAGATTTCGACTTATCAAAAGCCGCCTGTATATTTTCAGCCCCAACTACACTAAGTAAGCCAGCTTTTCGACCTCCTTTCATTAAGCTCTTAAAATATGGGTTTACGCTTTGAAGTGACCATAATTTACCTTCCATGTCATAACAAGGAACGAGTAGATCACCAGCTTTAAATACCCTATTTTTTGGGTCTTGCAAGCGTAACGCTTTAGCCTCTTGTGCTGTCTTTGCAATTCTAATACCGTTCGCATGTGCCTCCGGTGACACAGTGTTAGGAACTACTTTCAAGCCGGATGCAGCCGGGTTAAGCATACCTTTAGCTTTGCAATATTGATTTTCAGGAGTAGCAAGCGGGGCTTCTTTCCATAATATTTGAGCAGCTTCTGCCGTTGCCTCATGCTTAGCTAGTCTTTCTGCCTGTCTTGCCTCATATTGCTGTTGAGCCTGTTGTGTTTGCTCTGCGCGTTGCTCAGGTGTTAGCTCTTTTATCGCACCTTCCGGCTTCCAGTGAACAACTTCACCTGTATGGTAGTTTTGAATATACCCGCCTGCTGTTATACCGTCTAAATGTCCTGCATAAGCACCACTTAAACCGCCTTTCTTATCTGTTGTAGTTGGTACTCGATGTAATTTCCCATCCATAACAGGAGAATCAACAACCAACTTAGCTTCTTTTAAAGCCCGTGCAAACTGAGACTCTACGCTTTCCTTTTCTTCGGTATTTTTTAAGACATTCCCGTTATCAGTACGCCATTTGCTAACAGCTTCTAAATTAGCGCCTTCCGGTGCATACCACGACTTAGCTTCTTTATCCCACTTAAGTTGAAAGCCTGCTGCTTTAGCTACTGCTTTGGCTTCATCTTTTTCTGCATACGGTACTGCTAAATAAGTCCTAGACGGTGAAATAGCCTCCGGCTGCGGCTCATGATACATAACAAAGCGTTCATCACTTGATGCGTTTATTTGTTGATTATCAAGCTGGGGATCATAACCCGGCCCGTCAAATTGAGGATCATAACCCGGCCCATCAAATTGAGGATC
>NZ_FOBK01000037.1:0-1538 GCF_900109815.1 Acinetobacter sp. DSM 11652 | reverse complement strand
TCAAATTGAGGATCATAACCCGGCCCATCAAATTGAGGATCGTTATTCTGAGGCTGTTCCAATTCATTTTCTTCATTTTCAGTTGTTTGATAAAGTCCATATTCATAAGAATATTCGGTCTTTAACTTTTCAATAGTTTCTAAAATAAATTGATTTTCTTTAAGCTCTAACCCTTTTCCAGTTTCAATAGCTTCTAGTATTTGATCACCTACTTTTTCTATGTCTTCATCTTGCTCTAATTGTGCCACCTTAGAATTTTCACTTTGGTATAAAATGAAATATCCGGCATGTTCATAGTCTTGAGCATCTGCTAGTTCTTTCAAAAATTTCTTAACATTTTCTGGAATTTCTTTGGGTTTATTCACTGGCTGATTAGGTAAGCCCTGACTTAAATTTCCTTCTTTTGGTGTTTCATCTTCTTGAATTTTTCTATCAGTACGCCATTTGCTAACAGCTTCTAAATTAGCGCCTTCCGGTGCATACCATGATTTAGCTTCTTTATCCCACTTAAGTTGAAAGCCTGCTGCTTTAGCTGCTTCTTTAGCTTCATCCTTCTCTGCAAATGGCACTGTTAAATAAGTCCGGGCCTGTGAGATATTCGGGTTATTTACTGGCTCATTTAACGGCTTAGCCACAATAATAGGCTTGTCCATATCTTTAAATTGTTCTTGTTCAAATCCCATTACAAAACCAGCAATATGCTCTGCATCTGCTGCGGCTCTAAAAATTTCTCGCGGGTCTTCTTTTAAAGTTTTCACCCATGAACCAATATAAGCAACATGCTGGCCGGGATCATGTCCTATATCCAATCGTTCACCCAGCATAAATGAAGCTATTTCAGCTCTTAGTTCTTCCCTTGCATAGCCTTCCGAACCAAAGGGATGATTTAGATCACGATCTAAACGTGATTCGTGTCCTGTCCAGTGGCCCAGCTCATGCAATGCCGTAGCATAATATGCGTCACTACTAGAAAACTGGCTTAGTAAAGGTAAAGTAATGCTGTCTGTTGAAGGTCTATAAAATGCCCTATCACCTTCGATATGTTGGATATTCGCACCACTTGCCGCTAGAATCGCCTCAGCGCGTGAATGTCTTTCCGGCTCAGGTTGTATTGGTCTTGCTTCTAACGGTGGCAATCCGTCAATCTGTTCAGCATTAAAGACGACTGCACTAAAAGAACGGGGGCGGTCTAACTTGACTACAATCTTTTTTTGTTCGCCCGTTTCCGGGTCGATGATCGGCTTGCCCTGCTCATCGACCGCTTTAATCTCATCGGTAAATTTCCAATAAATGATCTGAGTGCCTTTCTCACCCTTTTTGACTTGTGCTTCTTCTGAGGCTGCCTGCTTGTAGGTCATCCAACGTGGATCAGCATAACCCTGCATGTGTAACCATAGGCTATTCATACCTCGATATTGGCTACCCGTTTTAGGATTATAGGGCATTCTCAACTCGCCCGGCTTCCAAGGTTTTAACCAAGGTGCTGTACCCTGCTCTAATTGCTCAATAATTCGAGCTGCAACACTTTCTGCATATTC
>NZ_FOBK01000035.1:0-1590 GCF_900109815.1 Acinetobacter sp. DSM 11652 | reverse complement strand
GATCAGCAGATCAGGAATGCACGCTTACTCGTTTCTCTGGAGAGAAACAATATTGTGTTGTTGACCAAGCATTCTCTGTACGTCAATTTAGCCAGTTAAATCACTTTTGGTCTCGGCACATGCCGAATATTTTTTCTCACACACCACGCATCTATCGATGAAACTGCTCAATCCTTTACATCATAAGGTTTACATGGAATTTTAATGGGTTAAAAAAGTGGGGCTCTAAAAAAGCAAAATATAAGCTTATATAATTGAAAAATAAAGAAAAAATCCAGCTCACCGAAAAGGGCTATAAAATATGAAAAATTATACATAAATATTTGTTTTATATGGTGAAAATTCTGGGCTCTGAGTAAATTTGGGGTATAGCCCATTTTTTTGGGGAAAAATTCAATAAGTAATTAATATATATAGATAAACACTTGAGCTCTGAATTTTTCTTGATATTGATGGTTTTAAAGCGAATATTAGTTGTGTGTAAAAATATAAAACTCAGTATGTATAACGAAATTTTTTTTTGAGAGAAGTAAATGATGGACAATATTATTCAGTTATCTAAACCATGTACGCTTTGTGGAATTAGGCAGAATGTTAAGTTGTTTGCTGAGCTAATGCTTTGCTCTCAATGTCAGGAAAATATTAGGATCACTAATCCTGGTATGTTTGCTTCAAATGAACACATTGAACAAAAAACTCAGGATTAACCTGAGTTTCGTACGGTGTATTTTAATTTTAGAAATTTTTAATTATTTCACATATTGCCAAACGTCAGGATCAACATAGTTTTCATCGATGTGGTAGCCTTGTGATACAGCATCTTTTTCATCAGCCTCTCTTGACTTTTTATTTCTTAACAACTCATTTTTAAATGCTTGCTCTAACTCTTTTGATGTCATTTTATAAGTATCAATATTGTTCTCTGAGTCATCCAATGAATTTCTTTCATCATAGCGAATGGTATTGAAAGCATAGCGAACCATATATTGTTCTTTACCATCTTCAGTTTTTTTAGTTTGTTTTATACTCAGATTCAAAAGGATACCATTGGCATATAACCGATAGCCTATTGAATTTCCTGTAACGTTATTAATTATTTTTTTCCATTCTTCAAAAGTACAAATATAACTCGGGTCAATGACATCACCCGATTGCATTAGGTATCGAATATTATCTTCCTTAGCTATTCGTGCAGAAAAACGATAGAAATAATTTTTCCATCCTGCCTCGTTTAGTCGCTTCATTAAAGCAACATAAGCCTCATAGGCTTGCTCAGGACGTACAAACTCTTCTTTGTTTAAGCCAGCATCAATATCTATACCTTCAATACCTTCTTCTTTATGAAAAGATGTTCCTAAAACATTAAAAACGTGATCAATCAGTAGGCTATTTGCACCATTTTCAATCTTAATTTGACCCAGGTTCGGTGCTGAGAAGCGAAGAGATGTAAAACTCGCTACAGGATGATTATCAACCTCACCCTGATTGTATTGAACAAAGTCTTTAAAGCCCTGTAGACCAAAATGGAGTAAATAAGGTTGCTGATTCATTGCACTATTCTCTATATTTTTTGCATTAGGTTGGCAACCT
>NZ_FOBK01000038.1:0-1467 GCF_900109815.1 Acinetobacter sp. DSM 11652 | reverse complement strand
ATGAAAAATTGCCCTTGGTTTTCGCTTCGCTCAAACTCTATTGAACTTCGCTTTCGCTCAGTTCGTTGGGGCAATTTTTTGGTTAATACTTGCGTGACTTTAAGAAAAAGCAAAAGCAACTCGGAATTCGCTTCGCTCATAAAACTTTTTTACTCGCTACGCTCGATCCAGGAGCAAATTTCTGCATGAAACTTACGCTTTCTTAGGCTAAAGAGGACAAAAAAATGTTTTTCAGAGGGTCTAGGCGCAAATTTTGATAGTTCGCTCGTAGACACTCGCTCTATGCATCTATCTAAAGTCAAAATACCTCTTTATTTCGCTTTCATTTGCGTTTTTTGAGCTGTTTTCTGTTTTTCACTATAGATCTATGTCTTTTAGGTAAAGGCTCTTAAATCGCATTTGAACGCGTTCTATGAAGCTTTTCATAATTAAAGTTTTGGGTTGAAATTTTTAACCTGGATGAATGGACAAAAAATTGATTTTTTAGGTTTTTCTAAACAAGGAAATAAATACTTTTTTCCATGCAAAACCAAGCACCGGCCCTACGTCACTTTAGCCAATTTTCTAATCCAGGATCCGGCACACGCCGGGATTTTTTTGTCACACACCACGCATCTAACGATGACATCCCTAAAAGCCTTATAATATAAGGCTTTTAAGTGCTTTTCTTTATAGTAAAAAGCTGAGTCACGAAAAGACAGTTTTTTAATATAAGTATTTGATATTTTAAATTAAAATTTGACTCAGGTATTTGGGCTCAAAAAATAAGAAAATTTAATACAAGATATTGATATTTGTAATTAAATGGGGTGAGTCATTACTAAAATAAGAGGGTGAGTCACAAAAACTCAATAATTGATATTAAGTGTTTGAAAAATAATATAAATAAACTGAGTCATAAAACAATCATGAGTAGTCTAATAAAAAACGTCAATTTGGTCAGTTTAATGAATTAGATAAGGCATGCTCGTGTGGCTTCCTCGGCCTTTTAAAAAGCTTTCAATGAAAGATTTTTTAACCAAGTTTTTAAAGTCTAGAATTGAGTCCTTAATTTTAATATCAATAATTTATATTTCTATTTTCTACAAAAGTTTTCAAAATGGATCTTCTTCAATATTCAAACTACGAAGTTTAAGAGAAGATGGTGAGAACTCTTATTCTAGGAATTGTGATGAGCACTAATATCACCACTACGGCAAATACAATAATGTTTCCGAGGGCTTGTACTCTTTGTCAATCAAGAAAAAATGTACAGCTTTTTGCAGGACTGTTGGTATGCGATCAATGCCGGGAAAACATCAAGCTCACGAATCCAGACACATTCTCGACCAATGATGAGATTGAACAGAAAGCCCAGGATTAACCTGGGTTGCGTATAAGAGATTTTATGTTAAATAAAAGGAAAAAGTGCTTTTAAAAGATTACAGACTAGTAACTAAATTAATTTGATCTAATATTTTTTTGCAG